>CAIYYA010000377.1 GCA_903930255.1 uncultured beta proteobacterium | reverse complement strand
TGCATCAGCGCCAGATTGGCGCGGTAGCGCTGAAAACGCCCCTCCTGCACCACCGACACCAATTGGGCGTGCGTTAGTGCCTTAAGGTGAAAAGACAAGTTGGTCGGCGGCACTTCCAGGGTGCTGCCGATTTCACCGGCTACCAAGCCTTGCGGGCCGGTTTTGACCAGCAGTCGGTAAATATCCAGTCGCACGCCAGAGGCCAGTGAATCAAAAATGGTCGTTGCTAAAGTTTTATCCATTACCCAATAATACAACATTTATTGAAATATTGAAAAATAGGCAAAAATCATCCGTTGAATGGCCGCCAGTCACGATTCAAACGTGTGCAGACCGGATTGGCCACCGAGCACCATGAAACCATGGCTTGAAGTCACAACCAACTGGCAAGTTGTGCAACATCCTCAGGGAACATTTGACCTTTTTCTGCCTGCAACACCGCACCATTGCGCCCAAGCACCACGGTCACAGGCAAGCCACGAGGCTTAGGCAATGCACGATGAATCTCTGCTGTGACCCAGCCTGCTGGGAATGTGTAGACTTTTTTCTGCAAGTAGGCCTTCGCTTCTGCTGGCGTGCGATCAACTGACAAAGCCAATACTTGTAGTCCTTGGTCACGATGCGCTAGCCAAAATTTTTGAATTTCAGGACTTTGCTGGGCACAAAACGGACAGGTGCTGGCCCACCAATAAATCAAGGTAATGCGTCCCTTGGCCTCTGAAGGACGAAACACGGTGCCATCCAATAGGGTGATCGCAGGCAAGTGCCAAATAACACCCGGCTCTGGCAGTGCCGGAGCTTGAGCCTCTTGGGCCGCGGGTGTGATTTGTGTCAATCCGATGATTGGCACTCCCCCCAAGGCGAGCACCCCAAACGCGGGCAGACTGGCAGCCAAACGACGACGCAGTGGATTCATTGCAGACCGATCAAAGTAAGAAAATCGAAGGCTAAATAACCGTCAGCTTCGTGCAAAGTCGGATTGATTGACGGCTCATTAGGTTTGTCACAGCGCCAACATCCGTACACTTGCACAAAGGTAAAACCGATTTTTCAAGATTTATATGTTGCCACACATTGCCTCTCACGCGCTCGCGCCAGCACAACTGTAGCGCCGCATGGCCCTAAAAATTCCACTGCTCGAGCCCAACAAACTGCTGCGCCTGCTGGATTTTGCCCCTTGAGGCCAATCGCGGTAGAGACTGAGACGTGCCAGCCTAGCCCGGAGGTTTCCCTTTGCGCCGTTTCAATTTACTGGCAAGTCATCGCGTTATGGCGCTGCAGAGAAGCTGCACAATCTCGCAATGTCGGCGAACTTGAGGCTTCAGCCAGCGCCAAGAAGTGCGTTGCGTAAGGGATGTCACTATGAAAACGGGTCATGTCAATCCACCAACCCAGTCCCGCCAATAGCCATTTGAAATTGACCTCTTCCAAGAGCAAGACCCGTCCATCGGACTGTGGGGCTGAAATAGCTGGCGCAGTTGTACGTTCTGATTGACTTGACATACCGATACCTCCCTTGCGGACATCCGAGTGGACTCCACAATGATGATGTGAAAGTGTGAAGCGCATTGGAGCCGGCTATTGCTTGCAAAAGCGGCCTATTTCTCTGCCAATACCAGATGTAAAAACGGCACCCTCAAGTGCCGTCATGTCATTCTTTCCAATGAGTCACGCAGTTAAGCGGTCTTGGTGGCTTTCTTGACCGCGTCAGAGGCTTGCTTGGATGCGGCTGTGAAGCTGGCCTGAGCAGCATCGACAGCTTGTTGGGCTGTTGTTTGAGCTGTTTTGAACGCGTTTTGACCGGCGGCCATAGCCTGGTTAAAAAAGGCAACTGCAGACTCGGAACCTGCTGGTGCATTTTTTGTGGCGCTTTCCATCAAGGTCGTGAAACCCTTTTGCACGTCTGCCAAGTTGGCTTGAGCGGCCTTGGTGAATTCCTCGCCAGCACCGGACACGATTTTCTGGAATTCCTGGGCATAAGCGGCAGACTTTTCAGCCAGTGGCTTAACCATGTCTGTAGTCATTGCTGCAAATGCTTGTGGGTCCTTGGCGGTCAAAGCAGACTGAGCATATTCGAAGGACTCACTTAAAGCGGCCTTGGAAGCTGTCATATTCAGCTCGACCAGCTTTTCTGCGCTAGCCTGTGCTTTAGTGGCCAGGACCTGAGCGGCTTGCAGGGCTACTTTGGATGTAGCGACGAGTTTTTCTGCGGTGTTGTTCATTTCAGTTTCCTTGGGTGGTTGGTGGCATTTGCATCAGCAACCCAATCGGGCTGTTTATGTTGCAGTGCAGCATAAAGTGAATTGTAGGGCGAAAGAGGGATGAAAGTTGACAAATGTTGCAGTGCCGCAATAATTAGTGAGAATCAACTAATCCGGCAAAGATAGCCGTAGCGCAAGGCGTTCTTTGAACCCCTGGAGGCCGCCAAGCTTGAGCGAATCATTGAGAGCCAAAAAGTGATGGCTCTTAGCGGTGATTCACAAGCGGCGCTCGTAATCGGCACCCTAATGAGCGGCACTGCGAGGCGGACTCCTTAGACGGCCGCAGTCAATCTCAAATTTCCAGTCCGCAAAAGCCTCTATAACAAGCCGAGCCATATCCGATCCATTCCCGCCAAAAGCCTGATGTTTGCTTGGATTCGAGGCGCTGGCAATGGCCTCAAAGGTGCAGGAAAAGTTAACCCAAGAGATAAGCATCACAGGCTCACACCACGATCCGTACACGAAACGTCCACGCTCAAAGGGGCAGCGTTCCCCCTTTGCATGAAAATATTCCGACATTGGCGGGAGTCGGGACAGCACCATAAACACATCGGATCAGCGCAGTAACCATTCCCTCGATGGAGCTTCCAAGGCTGAATCCGGTACCCGTCTCCCCGGGAAAAGTCAATGATTCTCAGGGAGGCATTCTCATTTATGGCGCCGATCTTCCTGCAGCCGATACATGGCATCCCAGCAACCAAAATAGGCATCATGCCGGTCATCTTCTCGGAACTGATTTTTGAAGTTGGACCAGTCCAGAGCCATGACCTGATCGTGCATGGCCTGAGCAACCTGCACACGCGAAATAGTGGCTCTAAATCGATAGTCCGTCGCAGATTCAGGCGCGTCTTCAATTTCATCGTTCTCAATTTTTTTTCGCCATCCCTCGACCCTTCTTAACGGATCAGGATGTTACGGCCTGTTCACCTTGCAGGCAAAGCATAGGCGCGGTGCGTAATTCCCGAATAATTCCAAGAATTGACGATCCTCATAGGCAAAATGGCATCTTTTGGAATCGATCCATTTTCCCAATTTGCCTACAAATCGCCTACAAGTGGGCAACCAAGACATTCGGGCAGAAAAAAAGCACTTGCCGATCTCTCGTAAGTGCTTAATCTCATTATATATTTATGGGGTGGCTGATGGGGCTCGAACCACCACCATCTAACCAATTGATTTATAAGACGTTTTTCAAAAAAAGCGGATATTTGTAAGTAAAAAATCGTGACACCTAGTCGTGACACCATGAGAATTTACCATGAATGTCTCAACTAGTGAGACATCAGCTTTATTGTTTATCTGCAGGCGCTGAGGCTGGGGGCAATGGAGCCATTGCAACTGGCTGAACCGGCTGTACCGCTGGTGGGGCAATGATGGGCGCTGCTGTAGTTGCCTTTGGCTGAGCCTTTAGTGCAACTAATCGCGTCGTAGTAAACGTGGCCACCTGTGCCAAGATGTCGCGAATAATTGGCTCCATCGGTGTGTTTTTGGCACTGGACAAACCGCCCGCCAGCACGCCCCCGAACGCCAAACCTGCGCCACCAATGTTGTAATCAGTCGTTTCGTTGTTCGCTTGGAAGGTCTTCGCCTCCAGGACTTTCGCCCGATTCACATCAATGATTTTTACATCCATACCCAAGTCAGCTACGACCTTGGTCGTAGAAATCAGGCCAATAATCGGGATAAACCCGCCGCCTAATGCCTTGGTTTCTTTGGTCATATCTATCGAGGTGATAGCGCCGGAAATCATGAAATCGGCTTGTTGGATATCAACCTTCTTACCCACTAGAGCCAGCTCCTTAGCCATTTCTTCAAGTGCTTCCCGCTCCTGAATGTCAAAACAACCTGTTGCCTTTAGTGTGGTTGTCAGCATATCTGTCATACCTTCGCCAGCCCCAGCAAAATTTGTACGGACAGTACCGTCGCCATTAGCCATGGCAGCGAGTGCAAGCAAGCCAGTTGGGTCGTTTTTACCAACTTGCCCGCAGCTTCTTGATTTGCATGCAAACTTGCCAACCATTACGCTTGCAACGGGCGTTGCGCACGACGGCAGGCTATATGATTTTTCAGTTATTTTTGTCTCGGCGTTTACCGAGGCGGCCACAGAAATTGCCACGAGTGTGAGTATTGTTTTTAATTTCATATATATCAAAAAGGTTTTGATTGCACATGACCTCCCGTAAGGCCAACTAGACTGGTGGGAATTATAGTAAGCAAACGGCCGCCTAGCTGAACTTGGTCGCAATGATTGCAAAGTTACTGTGTATAGCCATTTGACGAAAAGTGGTGCTCTTTCTTGAGTTGAGCCGACTCTGTATTTTGGTGTTTGTGCGTGTGTTACTCCTATTTGTGTTACCCATATCTCTCGTTTTCGCCGTGTGACGCCCGAAAATCGGCGCACAAAAAACGTGAAATAAAAAGCAAGCAAAGCGCGCGGCTTTATGTCGCGAAAGTTATTGGGAGTTGATTTACAGTCACTTAAGGCGCAAAACGTAGATATTGCGCAGCTAAAAGCAAACGCACGCGCAAACACGCCCCACCTCGGCCAAGTGGCCGCTAGCTAGCTATTGTGTTGTTTCTTGGGGCTGAAACTGGCGAACGAACAAACGAAGCCACGGGCGACTTTGTTTTGAGATCAGCTTTTAGCAATGTCGTCCGGGGGAAGCCCAACGGCGGGGGGGGTGTTGTAAACATCCCCCCTTGAGAGTGCCCTCGGTTCTTGCCAAAGGGGTTATTGCATCAAACTGTGCATTG
>CAIYYA010000376.1 GCA_903930255.1 uncultured beta proteobacterium | reverse complement strand
AGGTTACATGCCGCAACACTTGAGCGAAGCCGACGTGACAGCCAACACACGCAGCACACTGCTTTTAAAACCTTGAGAATTTGCCACAAAATTCGCAGCTAAAACTAAATGTTTGGCTGCAAGCTGAATCAGTCCAAGCCCAATTAGCCGGCACTCAAACCGTGCAAGCTGCCCATTGGTGTTCAACCATTTGGCGAGATTCGCGAAGAACACAGTAGCTATTGCTTCGACCCTAAATGAACCGTTCGCCCAGAGCTTGGCCGGTCGTGAGCTTGACAAACGGTCGAAGGGTTTCGACAGGCTCTGCCCGAACGGAACTTAAAACATCATTGGGCCGGTTCAATAACAAACGATCTGATCTATGCCAAGGTACTGGCCAAAACCTTGTCAACGCGTCGGCCGTCAAGATCAATCACTTCAAACTGCCAGCCAGCACAACGAATTATTTCACCCGTCACCGGCAGGTGTCCAGAAACGGCCATGAGCAGTCCGGCTAAGGTGTTGTAGCGTCCTCGCTCCTCTTGAGGCAGCTCATCCATGTCGAGACGCACTTTTAGCTCGCTCACTGGCATCACGCCGTCGAGCAACCAGCTGCCATCGTCACGCTGAGTAGCCCAGGCATCGTTACTCAGACTCGGTTGCAATTCACCCGTAATGGCTTCAAGCAAGTCGTGCGGCGTGAGTAAACCCTGCACCACACCATATTCGTCCACCACCAAGACCATGCGCCCCGCTTTGGCTCGCAACTGCTCAAGCAATTCCATGCCGCTCAGGGTTTCCGGCACAAATGCAACGCTCACCGCATAGTGCTCCAGGGTGCCTGGGGCCGTAGCACCAAGTTCGAGCAAGCGCGCAACGCTGATTTTTCCGAGCACATCGTCCATGGAACCGCGACAAACCGGATACCACGAGTGCGTGCGCTGCCCATCACTTTCGGCAAGCCGCTGCAAGGCCTGGGCCACCGTTGACGCAGCATCGAGCCAAGCAACTTCGGAGCGTGGCAGCATCAGCGACGTCAAGGGGCGATCGTCCAAACCCAACACGTTGTGCACCATTTGGTGCTCGTGTTCCTCCAGCACACCGGCATCAAGGCCTTCTTCAAGACTGGCTGAAATTTCTTCTTCGGTGACAGCACGCGAAGCATTCGCATCGATACGCAAGAGCTTGAGAACGGCGACCGTGCAACCTGCAAGCAAACGCACAAACGGCCCAGTGGCTCGTGCGAGCCATTGCATGGGTCGAGCCACCCAGCGCGAAACCAGCTCAGGGTGCAGTTGGCCGATACGCTTGGGAACCAACTCACCAAAAATAATCGTGGTGAAGGTAATCAGCGTCACGACCAATGCAGTTGCAGCAATCATGGCTGCAGCGTGTGCGATGCCCCAAGACTCAAGCCAGCGCGCCAGCCCTGCGCTAAAAGCAGCTTCACCCACAATGCCATTGAGCACGCCGATCGATGTAATACCAATTTGCACCGTTGACAAAAACTGGTTCGGCTGCTCTAGTAGTTGTAAAGCAGCTCGCGCCCCTTTGTCGCCATCATCCGCCATGGCCATGAGACGCGCCTTGCGGCTTGCGGCCAAAGCGAGTTCAGACATGGCAAAAACACCATTTAGCAACGTTAAAAAAACAATTAGAAAAAATTCCATGTGGCTCAAACGACAATCAATAGCATGGCACTTTACATGATTGGCGATATACAGGGTTGCGACAGCGCTTTGCAGCGTTTGCTCGACTGCATTTCTTTCTCACCCAGCCGTGACACTTTGTATCTTTTAGGTGATCTGGTGAACCGCGGCCCTGACTCTGCAGGGGTGCTGCGCCGCCTGATGCGCTACGGTCACGCAGTGCAATGTGTGCTTGGCAACCATGACCTGCATTTGCTTGCGACATCGGTTGGTGCCCGTAAATCAGGCCGTAAAGATACGCTAACGGGTATCTTGCAGGCGAGCGACCGTGAGCCAATGCTGTACTGGCTGCGTCAACAGCGACTGGCGCAGTTGATTACCCATGATTCTTTTGAGTATTTAATGGTTCATGCGGGCGTTCTGCCTGCATGGACAGCTTCCAAAACAATAGCACTAGCGGAAGAAGTTGAGCGTGTATTGCAGAGCCCCGATTGGCCAGACTTCATGCACCAGATGTACGGAAATCAACCTAACTGCTGGAGCGACAACCTGCAAGGCGATGCTCGACTGCGCGTGATTGTGAACGCATTGACACGTCTGCGCTTTTGCACAGCCAGCGGCGCAATGGAATTTGCGGTTACCGAAGGGGCAAACGCTGCACCAGCGGGCTACATGCCGTGGTTTGATGCGCCAGGACGTCAAACAGCGAAAGTTCGCGTGGCCTTTGGTCACTGGTCAACACTGGGCTGGCTCGACCGTGACGACGTGATAGCACTAGACAGTGGTTGTGTCTGGGGCGGCTATCTGAGTGCACTTAAGCTTGGTGATGTTGCGCAAAATTTTGTCAGGGAACTGATCCAAGTTGAATGCGAACAGGCGCAAAAACCAGGCGGCTGAAACCATAATCACTCTGTTTTGAACAGTGCTGCCACTTTGCGCTTGGTTTTGATATTGCTGGATATGCTGCGCACACCCGGCCGTACTGCGGCACTTTCCCACGCAGGAGCTGCGTCATTTTTTGCGCTAGGCTCGTAAGGTTTGTCAAAGAATGGGTCTACTGGCACGGGTGCCGGTCTTCTGTAATCAACTCGAGCAGGCCGCGCTGCCCGCGTGGGTCGCACATCTGTGGAGGCTTCATCAGACTCAGCACGGTACATGCGACGGCCGTCGTTGATATGACCCTGTTTGCGAATATCCGGCAAGTCTTCTTCAAATTCGATCGGTTCGAGCTCAATCTTGGTTTTGATGAGCTTTTCAATATCCGCTACCAGTCGGGCATCGCTTTTGCTCACAAAGTTCACAGCCAAGCCAGCCGCACCTGCACGCCCAGTGCGGCCAATGCGGTGCACATAGTCTTCGGCATTGAACGGAATATCAAAATTGAATACGGCGGGAACGTCCTTGATATCCAGGCCGCGCGCAGCAACATCGGTGCACACCAGCAGATCGACTTCACCTTTTTTGAAAGCATCCAGAGCTTTCAGACGCTCGTCCTGACTTTTGTCACCATGCAGCGCGGTGGTGTTGAGGCCTTCGTGCTCTAACGAGCGCGCCAAGCGTGCACAACCGAGCTTGCTGTTGACAAAAACAAAGGCTTGCTTAATGCCACGCTGGCGCAGAATCTGGTGCAAAGCGTGGCGCTTGTCGTCGTCGCCCACGCTGTAAAAATGTTGCTCAACCGTGGATGCCGTGGCATTCGAGCGTGCCACCTCGATAGTGACCGGATTTTGCAGATAACTGTTGGCCAAGCGTTTGATTTCGGGCGAAAACGTGGCCGAAAACAGCAGTGTGGTGCGCTGTTTGGGCAAATAACTCAATATGCGTTGCAAATCGGGCAAAAATCCAATATCGAGCATGCGGTCAGCCTCATCGAGCACCACATATTCGACCTGATTCAACACTGCGTTTTTAGCTTCAATGTGATCCAGCAATCGCCCAGGCGTAGCCACTAAAACCTCAACGCCTTTTTTCAGCTCTAGCGTTTGCGGTTTCATGTCAATGCCACCAAACACCACCGCACTGCGAAGCTGGGTGTATTTGCCATACAGTTTGACTTGCTCAGCGACCTGATCGGCCAATTCACGCGTCGGCAACAACACCAGCGCACGCACCGGATGGCGCGCGGGCGAGGTCGAAGGATTTTCGTGTTTCAGCATACGCTGCAGCAATGGCAAGGCAAAGGCTGCCGTTTTGCCTGTGCCAGTTTGCGCTGCTCCCATCACATCACGCCCTTGCAACACCACCGGAATGGCTTGTGCCTGGATCGGTGTCATGGTTTGGTAGCCCATTTCAGCCACGGCACGCGCCAGCGGCGCCGCTAACTGCAGTTGGGCAAAAGCCATGACAGGGGTGTCGGTCGCCAGCTCTGTGGCGTTATCAGAAGTCAAATCGGTCATTCAAACCCAAGTATTATTGCTATCCATCCGATAGCTGGTGATGCCCGTGCATGGGGGGCAATATCGTCAAAAGATGCGGGATTATCGTTGATCTCAGCGCTGCAACACTGACATCAGGTTTTGGGCAGCGTCACGCCACGTTGCCCTTGGTACTTGCCACCACGGTCTCGGTAAGAGGTTTCGCACACTTCGTCGCTCTCAAAAAACAGCACTTGCGCACAACCTTCTCCCGCGTATATCTTGGCGGGCAGTGGCGTGGTGTTGCTGAATTCAAGTGTTACAAAGCCCTCCCATTCGGGCTCAAAAGGGGTCACGTTAACAATAATGCCGCAGCGGGCATAGGTGCTTTTTCCCAAGCAAATGGTCAGCACGTTGCGTGGAATGCGAAAGTATTCCAGGGTGCGCGCCAAGGCAAAACTGTTGGGCGGGATGATGCAGACATCTTCGTTGAAATCGACAAAGCTTTTTTCGTCGAAATTTTTCGGATCCACCACCGTGCTGTGAATGTTGGTGAATACCTTGAACTCAGGTGCACAACGAATGTCATAGCCATAACTGCTGGTGCCGTAGCTGACAATTTTCTGACCCGCTGCGTTGTGGCGAATCTGTCCGGGCTCGAAGGGTTCGATCATGCCGTGCTGCTCGGCCATGCGGCGTATCCATTTGTCGCTTTTGATACTCATGGGGGTTTGACTCCTGGGAAGGTGCCGATTGTAAAGCTTGCTTGCGGCGATTGAACTTTTCTATTAGCACTCGCTCCAAGAGAGTGCTAACATTGAAACCTCAAACACAAGGAGTTATGGCATGACTGTTCAATCTGGCGTTTGCAGCACGGCAATCACTTTAACCAACCCATGGTCAATGGTTCCCGCTTTAGGGAACTTGGATGCATATATCAGCGCAGTCAAGCGCATGCCCATGTTGACTTTGGAAGAAGAGCAAGCCTACGCGCGCAAATTGCGCAGCAACAACGATCTTGAATCTGCGGGACGGCTGGTGCTATCCCATTTGCGTCTGGTGGTATCGGTTGCACGGCAGTATCTGGGCTACGGTTTACCGCATGGTGATCTGATCCAGGAAGGTAACATTGGTCTGATGAAAGCCGTCAAGCGTTTTGACCCTGACCAGGGTGTTCGCCTGGTTAGCTATGCACTGCATTGGATCAAAGCCGAAATTCATGAATACATTCTGAAAAACTGGCGCATGGTCAAGGTAGCAACCACCAAAGCGCAGCGCAAGTTGTTTTTTAACCTGCGCTCGCTCAAGCAGCGTTACCGCAGCGATGATGCCAATGCAGATCTCGAGACCCATCGCGACACCCTCAACGAGAGCCAGATCGATGCGATGGCCGCGGAGTTGAACGTAAAGCGCGAAGAAGTGATTGAAATGGAGACCCGCTTGGCCGGTGGCGATGTATTGCTCGACCCCAGCCCAAGCGACGACAACGAGAACGCTTTCGGCCCGATTGCCTATTTGACAGATGCCGCCCACGAGCCAACAGCCATCATCGAAGCGCATCGGCGCGACATGCTGGCCAGCGATGGTGTGGCACAAGCGCTCGCAACGCTCGACGCTCGCAGCCGCCACATCGTCGAGGAGCGCTGGCTCAAAGTGAACGACGACTCTACGGGTGGTATGACACTGCACGATCTGGCCGCTGTATATGGCGTGAGTGCCGAGCGAATTCGTCAAATTGAAGTTGCCGCCATGAAAAAAATGAAAAAATCGCTGCTCGAATTTGCCTGATCGCCAATTCTTCATCTCACAATACCCCTGCTTGCCTCGGCATCAGGGGTTTATTTTTTTAAAGTCGCATCAAAATGTCTCGAGGTTTTCTTTATGCTCTATTATTGATAGCTGTCAGTGCTTTATCAATGGGCGCTAAGGCGCAAAAACCTGCACAATTATCAAATAACTGGCCCAATCGCACTCTGCAGCTTGTGGTGGGTTTCCCAGCTGGTTCATCGCCTGACCTGACAGCACGCACACTGGCAGAGCCACTTTCCAAAGCGCTTGGTCAAACGGTGATTGTGGTGAACAAAGTGGGGGCCGGCGGCAACATCGCTGCTGATTTTGTAGCCAAAGCCAAAGATGATCACACCCTGGGGCTGATGATCAACGGCAACCTCACAACAGCCAAACTGCTCAATCCTAAACTGACATACGACCCACTCAAAGACCTGCAGCCCGTGAGCTTGGTTGGCATTTCACCGTTGGTACTGATGGTTCCCAATAGTGCAAGCAGCTCCGATTTCAAATCTTTTTTATCAGCCGCAGTGCAAGCCGGTGACCGTTGGAGCTATGGCTCGCCGGGAGTGGGCACCCTGGGCCATATTGGCATGGAGCTGTTTAAAAACAAAACCAAAACACAGGCGGTGCATGTGCCCTACCCTGGTTACGCGCAGGTTGCCAGCGCCATGATAGGTGGGCAGTTGCACCTGTCCATGCTGCCACCCGCATTAGCCATGGCACAAGTCAAAGGCGACAAGTTGCGCGCCATTGGCGTCACTTCAAGCGGACGTAGTTTGCTCGCACCCGATTTGCCGAGCATGGCGGAAGTTGGGGTGAAAGACTTCAACCTTGAGATATGGAATGCAGTGGCTGCACCCAAGTCAATGCCGACTTCAGCGGTCAACCAATTGGCTGGTTTTATCAGCGAGATCGTACGCAGTAGCGAAATACGGCAAAAATTATTTACCCAAGGTTGGCAAGTCGTGGGTTCATCGCCAGAGGGTTTACACAGGCGAATTCAAAGCGACACGGCTCAGTTTGGTCAAATCATCAGCCAGCTGAAAATCAGCAACGATTGAACTTTAGTTTTGCAATAATTTTGCGATAGCTCTTGGATAAATCAAATGCTCTTGGGTCAACACCCGTGCAGCCAGTGAATCAGCCGTATCACCCGCGATGATGGGTACTGCTGCTTGCGCCAAAATCGGCCCATGGTCGAGCTCCGCGGTAACTAAATGCACCGTGGCTCCGGCAACCTTGCAACCGGCGTCAAGCGCACGCTGGTGCGTGTGCAAGCCCGCAAAAGCCGGCAAGAGTGACGGATGAATATTCACCAGGCAACCGGCATAGTGGGCTACAAAAGCCGGGGTCAAAATGCGCATAAAACCAGCCAAAACCACCACCACAGACGAGTTGCTGCTGGCAAAACAATCAATTCGCTGCATCAACGCCTCATCAAATGCTGCGCGACTCGAATACACCTTGTGATCAATAACCTCGGTGACAATGCTGTGCGAACGGGCAAACTCAAGCCCAGCAGCGTCCGCCTTGTTGCTGATAACGGCAGCAATGCGGGCACCCATTTGACCCGCCCAATCATCGCGTTGTGCGGTTTTAACAATGGCGGCCATATTGGAGCCACCGCCTGAGATCAAAATAACAATGTTTTTCATACAGATCGAATTATGACTTTGACAACCCTAGCCCCCCTGATACTCACCATCAACGATGCCCGCGTGCTGGGAACCTTGATGGAAAAAGCCCGCACGGTGCCCGACAGTTACCCGCTCTCGCTGAATTCACTGATGCTTGGCTGCAATCAAAAAAGCAGTCGCGACCCCGTGCTAGAACTCTCCGAGGCCGATGTGGCGAGTGCACTTGACAACTTGATGCCCTTGGGGTTGGTGCGCAACAACACCAGTGGCCGGGTGACACGATATGAACACAATTTTCAGCGTGGCATTGGCGTGCCCGAGCAATCGGCTGTGCTGCTGGGCTTATTGATGTTGCGTGGTCCTCAAACCGCTGGCGAATTGCGTTTGAACACCGAACGCTGGTACAAATTTGCCGATATTTCTTCGGTTGAAGGTTTTCTGGAAGAGATGCTAGAACGCGCGGTTGAAAAGGGTGGCCCCCTGGTGCTCAAGCTGACCCGTGCGCCAGGCGCGCGTGAGCAGCGCTGGGCACATTTGCTGTGCGGGCCGGTTGACGAATCACAATGGGCTGGAGCAGGCGCATCTGCCACGACTAGCCACAGCACAATCGCTCGCATTGAGCAACTTGAAGTCGAGGTTGCCCAATTGCGCAATGTGGTGCAGCGACTTTGCAGCGAACTCGGCGTGGCCCCACTCGACCAGCATGCTGTCAGTTAATCGAACCAACAGGAGACCGGCATGGATTTAGCCTTTACTGAAGAAGAAGAACAATTTCGACTGCATGTTCGCACCTGGGTGCAAGCCAACTTGCCCCGTGATATTGCCCACAAAGTGCAGCAAGCCCTGCGCTTGAGTCGTGACGACCATCAACGCTGGGCCAGAATTTTGGGGCAAAAGGGCTGGCTTGCTCACGCTTGGCCTACCCATTTTGGTGGCCCAGGCTGGAACGCCATCCAAAAACACCTGTTCGAAGAAGAGTGTGCTCTGGCTGATGCACCGCGTGTGATTCCCTTTGGCCCGGTCATGGTTGCCCCCGTCATCATGGCTTTTGGCTCAATCGAGCAGCAACAGCGCTTCTTGCCCGACATTGCCAGTGGCGAGGTGTGGTGGAGCCAAGGCTACAGTGAGCCGGGTTCCGGGTCTGACCTGGCTTCGGTGAAAACCCGAGCCGAACTACAAGGCGACCACTATCTGGTCAACGGCCAAAAAACTTGGACGACCTTGGGTCAATATGGTGAATGGATTTTTTGTCTGGTGCGCACCAGTAGTGAGGGCAAACCACAAACTGGCATCAGCTTTTTATTAATCGACATGTCTTCACCTGGCGTCACCGTGCGTCCGATCGTGCTGCTCGATGGTGAGGCCGAAGTCAACGAAGTTTTCTTTGACAATGTCAAAGTCCCTGTTGCGAACCTGATTGGTGAAGAAAACAAGGGCTGGACCTATGCCAAACACCTGCTCAGCCACGAGCGAACAAATATCGCCGATGTGAACCGCTCCAAACGAGAGCTGGATCGACTCAAGCGCATCGCCAAAATCGAAGGTGTCTGGAATGACCCGCGCTTTCGTGACCAGATTGCGCTGCTCGAAGTGGATGTTGTGGCACTTGAGATGCTGGTGCTGCGTGTGCTCTGCGCAGAAAAATCTGGCAAAAACTCACTCGACATTGCGGGACTACTGAAAATCAGAGGCAGCGAGATTCAGCAGCGCTATGCTGAACTGATGATGCTCGCCGGCGGACCAATGACCCTGCCGCTGATTCATGAAGCCATGGACGCAGGCTGGCAAGGTGAGCAAATAGACGGCTTAGCGCATGGCTTCCCGGGCAACGCACTGCACTGTGCAGCGCTCGCCTCAGCCTACTTCAACCTGCGCAAAACCACCATTTATGGCGGCAGTAACGAGGTGCAGCGCAACATCGTTGCGCAGACGGTTTTGGGCTAGAGCTTCGCTCCAAATGTAAAGAGGTGACCCCGATGAATTTTGATTTTTCAGACGAACAAATCCAGTTGCGCGATGCGCTTCAGCGCTGGGTTGACAAGGGCTACACGGTTGAACGTTATCGCTCCATTGCGAAAGACGGTGGTTTTTCACGCGAAGCCTGGAACGAGTTAGCCGAGCTGGGCTTGTGTGGCTTGACTGTACCGGAACACCTGGGCGGCTTGGGCATGGGCGCGGTCGAATCAATGCTCGTGATGGAGCAACTCGGCGCCGGACTGGTGCTTGAACCCATGACGCAGTGCCTGATCAATTCGGCGATCTTGATCCAATTTGCGAGCGCTACCATGCAGGCTCAATGGCTGCCCCGCATCGCCACTGGTGAGGTGCTTGTGACGCTGGCGCAGCATGAGCGTAGCGCCCGCTACCAGCTCGATATTTGTGAGGCAAAAGTCACTCCGACGCTTACAGGATATGCGCTGACAGCTATAAAAAACATAGTTATGGCGGGTGGCCATGCGGATGCTTTTGTCGTGAGTGCTCAGCAAGATGAGAAATTAGCCCTGTTTCTTGTGGAACGCTCGGCGCCAGGCGTCAGTGTGCGCAGCTACCGCACGCAAGACGGTAGCTGCGCTGCCGATGTCAGCTTCAACAACACTGACGCGCACCTCATCACGCACGAGGGATTGAATGCATTGGAACTGGGTGTTGACATCGGCATCGCCTGCGCCTGTGCACAAGGTGTTGGCGTGATGGATAAAACCCTTGCCATTACCGCAGACTACTTGAACACACGCAAACAATTTGGCGTCGCCATTAGCAGTTTTCAGGCACTGCGCCACCGTGTAGCCGACATGAAGATGCAGCTCGAACTCGCACGCTCAATGAGCTATTACGCCAGTCTGAAACTCAACACCCCCTCGCCAGAGCGTCGTGCAGCGCTGTCGCGCGCCAAAGTTCAGTTGGGTCAGTCGATGCGCTATGTCGGTCAACAAGCCGTTCAGTTACATGGTGGCATTGGCGTAACCGACGAGTACATCGTCAGCCACTACTTCAAAAAGCTCACCCAGTTGGAGATCAGCTTTGGCGACACCCTGCATCACTTGGGTGAAGTCTCTGCGCGTATGCAGAATACGGCTGGGGTATTTGCCTAGAACGGTTTTTACAACCGAAGTGATTTGCGCAACCCTTTCACTGTTTATTAGACAGCAAACACGGCATGCGCGGCATGCCAAACCAGCACAGCCAAAGCCAGCGTCGAAAGCACAAACAAAAATAGGCGTGTCAAGATGTGGTTGATGAGCACCTGAACCAAACTATGCATCACACGCAGCACGACGTAGGCCCAAGCTGCCATCAGCGCAGCAGCATTGGTTGCATCGGTTAATGCCACAACCAGCGCTGCCGCATAAAACAGCGTTGGTGCCTCCATCAAGTGGTTGTAGTTATCTGCTTTCCAGCGCACCCTTGCCGGCAATTCATGCGTAAGCTCTTTGGGGGGCACATTCGGGTCGAGCACAATTTTTTGCGCCAACATTGCAGGAATCCGCGTGACAAGCATCCATAACCACATCACCAGCGACCATATTAATAGCGCAACAACAGGCTGAAGAATGGCGTTAACAATGGAATTGTTCATCGAAAGATCACTCGCAACAGATTGCTAAAACTAAAGTTTCGTTATTGACGTATTTGCAAAGTATCAGGCGAACGTATTCACTTGAGTTCCCAGAGCACCTTCGGTCTGCAGAGCCGGTTGAGGCAAAGCCTGAAGCAGCTGCATCGCGGTGCTGGCTTGCACATCGAGCGCCTTTTTCAACACTAAAACATTCACACTGGTCGCGCTATTGCTCTGCGCCGCAGAGGTCGCGGCCTGCACAGAAGATGGGCTGGTGAGGTTCATCAAAAACTCCAAGGCGGTTGAATAGAAAACATCATATCGGCAGCTTACCTTTGAACTTTAACGGATTTCGTTGCCCGCTGCAGCACATCGACCAAAGCCACTATTGCATCCTGATGAAAAACCAACTGAATAGGCAGTTTCGAACATTCGCCCCGCAACGGGTTGAAGCCTAAGCTGCGTACTGCATACAATATCATGAAGAAATTTGACATCATTTTGATCCCCCTGTTTTGCTAACAGCACTTCTATTCATTGCCCGACAAGCTCGGGTTCCAATGAAATTAGGTAACACCTCAATCCTTGCAGAATCAAATCAGCGCTGACATTGAAAACTATTGCCATGAATTTAATAGCTATTCCCGCCCGCCTATCAAGCGCCAGCAGCACTTTTGATGCCGAATTCAAAGCGCGTTTGCACTGGTCCGCCGAAACCGATGCTGGCATAGAACAGCGCGTGGCCGACATCCTGGCGGACGTGCAACAACGCGGTGACGCGGCAGTGCTTGACTACACCGCACGTTTTGATGGCTTGCAAGTCAGCCACATGGCAGCGCTAGAACTGACACAAACCGAACTCAAAACAGCTTTTGACTCCTTGCCCGAGGTGCAGCGTGGTGCCCTGCAAGCCGCCGCAGCGCGCGTGCGCAGCTACCACGTGGCGCAGCGCAAAGCCAGTGGCGAGAGCTGGAGCTACCGCGACGAAGACGGCACGCTCTTGGGGCAAAAAGTCACGCCGCTGGATCGCGTAGGCATTTATGTTCCCGGTGGAAAAGCGGCTTATCCGTCCAGTGTGTTGATGAACGCTATTCCTGCGCACGTGGCTGGCGTAGGCGAAATCATCATGGTGGTGCCGACCCCGCGCGGCGAGACAAACAGTCTGGTGCTGGACGCCGCCTATGTGGCCGGAGTCACGCGAGCCTTCACGATTGGCGGCGCACAAGCCGTGGCCGCTCTGGCTTACGGCACCACCACGGTGCCTAAAGTGGACAAAATCACCGGCCCTGGCAATGCCTATGTGGCAAGTGCCAAAAAGCGCGTATTTGGCGTGGTGGGGATCGACATGATTGCAGGCCCGAGCGAAATTCTGGTGCTGGCCGACGGTAGCACCCCGCCTGATTGGGTAGCAATGGATCTGTTTAGCCAAGCTGAACACGATGAATTGGCGCAAAGCATTTTGTTGTGCCCGGATGCCAACTACCTTGAGCAAGTTCAGGCCAGCATCCATCGCCTGCTGCCCGAAATGCCACGGCGCGAGATCATTGCCAAATCGCTGAACGACCGGGGCGCGCTGATTTTGACGCGCAGCATGGAAGAAGCCTGCAGCATTGCCAACCAAATCGCACCCGAACACCTGGAGGTCAGCAGCCGTGACCCGCATCGCTGGGAGCCACTGCTGAAACACGCTGGTGCCATTTTTCTCGGTGCCTACACCAGCGAAAGTCTGGGCGACTACTGCGCCGGCCCAAACCATGTGCTCCCCACCAGTGGCACGGCGCGCTTTAGCTCACCGCTGGGGGTGTATGACTTTCAGAAACGCTCGAGTCTGATTGAAGTCAGCGAACTTGGCGCACAAACGCTGGGGCAAATTGCCTCGGTGCTGGCGCATGGCGAGGGTTTGCAAGCGCACGCCCGTGCAGCAGAGATGCGTCTAAAACTATAAAACTCAGGCTTTCAAGCGCAAATAACCGTAACCAATAGCGACGACCAGCCCCAGCAGCAGTGCCACATAAGGCCAGTTCGACGGTTTTTCTGCATACGGATCGACCAACGAACGCTCAGCATTGGTTGGCAATTGCGCCAGCTGGGTCAGTGAGGTGCCAAACGGAATGTTGATGCGTGCCCGCGCATTGATGGCCCAGCCATTGGCATCCAGGATCGGCCCCAAATTGCGGCTACGCAGATTTAGCCAAGCCAGCACCATGGCCGGCCCTGAAATTGCCAGCATCAGGCCGATCAGGGCAAGCGGTATTTGCCACCAGACCAGCGCAAACAAGCTGCCAATAACCGAAGCCAGCGCCGTACCCAAAGCACCAACCGCCAAGCCAATGGCAGCAAAAATACCGGCAAATTTAGCCACATCAAAGGGTGGTGGCACCGGTTTTGCTGGCGCTGGGGCTGCTCCTTTTTTCGAAGCATCCAGCGTGCTGCTAACCAGTTTGTCGTCAGCCTCCTTGGCTTTGCTGGCGGCCACTTTTTGCATTTGTGCCCCTACCAGACGGCCCAGTTTTTTGTAGGGCGACCAAAAAGCCTGGCGCAGACTGATCGGCTGATCCAGCATTTTGACAATCGTCGCATCCCAATCACGTCCCTTGCGATCGTAAAACACACCGTTTCGACCGGCCATCAGCTGGTCTGAATCACCCGCCGTAAAGGCAGCAGCAATGGTCATTTTTTCACCACCACGCACACATTCGCAATACACCAAACACATGCGCGACAAATTGGCCAGCGCAGCATGTTTGCCTGCATCGTTCACTGCCACACACAACTCACATGAGCGGCCATCCAGATACAGCGTGCCCACCTGGAAGGTGGCTTTACCCTGACGCGTGTAAAAGTCTTTGAAAGAAACAAAATTGTTGGCCAGCGATTGCAGATCGCGCACATAGCGAGCCAGTTTTTCCAGATCGCGCACGCCATCGCCTTCAAGCTTGGGGTCCGGCTTGGCCGCCAACCAGCCTGAATAGGGTGCAAATTTCGCTTTGATGACCTGCCAATCAGCTGCGCTCAAGGTTTCGCGCTGCCCAAGCAGCGGGCTCACCACCGCATCGCGCAAGGCCGCCATGCGCTCAGCCCAGGCCGGGTTGATGCCAGCAGTCAATGGCAGATGCCCTGACGGCGTCACATTGGCCAAAGGCAATGCACTGATGGCTTGGGCGTTGGCCTGCAAACCCTCAGGTGCCAGCGCTTTGAAGGCGTCTTCCGATGCGTTCAGCGCTGCACCGGCTCGCACGTCAAATGCGGCGAGTTGGCAGCGCACAAAAAAGTCTTCAATTTTTGCGTCAAGTGCGCTCACTTGGGCAAAAGCCTCGGCGGTCGCTGCACCCAGCGCTTGGGCCTCCTGAGCTGCGGCTTCCCAGGCGCTCAGGGCACGCGTGGCATGACCGGCCTGTGCGGCACTGGTTTCTTCGACGGTTAAGGTATCAGCTTCGGTTTTGCCCAGTTCACGAGCCAAAGCCAGCGCGGCCGCTTGAATCGCTTGACCTGCAGTATCGTCACTACGAATGGCCGAAATGGGTACACCAGCCAGCTTCTGCACCAACACATCGCTCGACACAAGCCGCTCAGCTGCCCAGGCAATGGCGCCCATCAGCTCCGGGGCACGCACATGCCCATCGGCATCGCTGTCAATAAATTCCATGCTGCGGGAGTCAAATTCAATGCCTTTAACTGGGCACGACAAGGCCACCCAGAGTTTTTGATCCAATTCACCCAATGCCAGCAAATCAGCCGCGGTGTCGAGCCGAACCTGATCAAAACCACCAGCCCGAAAAAAGCGCCATTGATGCGTTGCAGTTGCCACAGTTGTTCCTTGTTATTTGATAAAGCGGTGAAAGGGCAGCATGTTACCCGGACAGAGGGCACTTCGGGTGCGATTCAAAGTGGTGTGTGCCACTCAGTGGGACGCAAGACAATTCCAAAAGACTGGCTCAAGAATCACTTTTCGGGCTGAATCAAACGAGCCATGCGTTTTGCTACGTGTCCCCCGTCTGATTCGGTACGGCACAGCGTTCAGGCGCGGTGATTGGGTCATGTGACCGGGCTTTGGGGTCAAAGGCGCGCGCAGCCAGTTGCTGACGTTCAAAGCGGCCGTACTCGTGCGTGATTTGCCCCAAAACCGCATGCGCATGACCCGGTCGCCGTGCCGGGTTAAGATGCTTTGAGCGTTTCAGCTACCACACCAGTTTGAATCGCACCCGGGCACTACTAGGACTTAAACCGAGCGGCCAATCTCCGGCCAGCGATGGTGCAGATAGACCCACGAAATCAACCCGACACACATCATCACCAACGTTGCCGCCGCCATCGCCACAGTCGAATGCATCACCAGCGGTGCAATCACACCAGCCACCACACCGTTGGCGCTGGACGCAATAAACGCTTGCAAGCTCGAAGCCATGCCGCGCCGATCGGGATGCAAATCAAGCACCAACAGAGTCACCACCGGCACCATCAAGGCCCAGCCAAATGCAAAAATCGTAATCGGTAGCATGGCCCAGGCCACATGGGCCTTAAACAGCATATTGGCCAACAAATTCACCACAGCTATGCCTAGCATGATCAAAAAACCATTGCGAATTTGCTGCTTGGGGGCCAGTTTGCCGGCCACCCTGCCACTAACCCAAGCTCCACCCATGATGCCGCTGATCGTCAGCACAAAAAACCAGAAAAACTGGGTTGGGGCCAAACCCAGATGCTCGCCCAGAAAGGCCGGAGCCGACAACACATACAAAAACATGCCGTTAAACGGGATGCCACTGGCCAAAGCCAGCAACACAAAGCGCGGATCCAGCCCTAGTTTCCAGTAACCTTGCAGCAAATTGCTCACTTTGAGCGGTTGGCGCTGTGTGACATGCAGCGTTTCGGGCAGCAGCTTGTAATTGGCGCTCCACAGCAACACCCCCACCAGCGTCAAAAACCAGAACACGCTGTGCCAGCCCAACTGGGCAAACAGCACACCGCCAATCATTGGTGCAATGGCAGGCGCTACACCAAAGTAAATCGTGATCTGGCTCATGACCTTTTGCGCCTGTGCAGGAGGGAACATGTCACGCACCACAGCCCGCGACACCACAATGCCAGCGCCCGTCGTTAGACCCTGCACAGCTCGGAAAAAGACCAACTGGCCAATACTCTGCGACAACGCGCAGCCCATGGAAGCCAAGGTAAAAGCGGCCAGCCCCCACAACACCACCGGTCTGCGCCCCACACTGTCAGATAAGGCACCATGAAACAGGCTCATGAAAGCGAAACCAAACAGGTAGGCTGACAGTGTTTGCTGCATTTGCACCGGTGTGGCAGCCAACGAATCTGCAATGCCTGAAAACGCTGGAATATAAGTATCAATCGAAAACGGCCCGAGCATGCCAAGCATGGCCAGCAGCACTGCCAGCGCCCAGCGCGGTGCGCGCCACAGTTGATGAGCATCAGGATTCATGCGTGAATGGTTTTAGCGTAGCCGATTTATAAATGGTGAAGCGATCATGCACCCGGGTGGTCAGCGGCCGATCCGTCGGCTGCCATACCGGTTGTAGACCTGGGCCTGTGTGCCATTGCCTGGGAACCTGATCGATGGCGACGAAGTATCCGTGCAAAGCGCCATCCGTGCTGATTTTGAAACGTAAAAACCCTTTGAGGTCTTGCAGAGCCAGTGCGCTATAGCCGTTGTTGGTCAAAAAGCCAAACCACGACATGGCTGCCAGGTAGGCACCAAAAATCAGCGTGCCGAGCAAAGCACCTGCAACGGGAATAAGCAAGGCGTTCAAAAGTGTGCCCTTGAGCACGCAAACCAACCAGAGCAGCAAGCCCGTGTGGCACAGCGCATGCAGCAAACTACTGCCCCCGGTGAGCAGCCAGCGCTGCCAGGCCGACCATTTGGCTGGTGCTTCTGCCAGCGACTCGCGCCCAATAGCCAGGCTCATCAAACCAAACAGCAAGACCATCAGCCCAACACCCACCGGCGAGCTAGCGAGCATCGCGGTCAGCCCATACAGCACGCCCAGCAGCAAAGCAAACCATCGGTTGCCCTGCCCAAACGTCTCACCGCCGGCAAACAAGGCAGTCAAATTACCCAGCGCCAGTTTGCGGCTGGTCGAAACTGGAGGGTATTCAGAGCCTTTGACTTTTTCAAACGCGCGACGGGCGCCTTGCAATTGCCCATCGTCAGTGCCGATCTGGATTCGTTGGCCTGAACTGGCGGGGATGGAATCGTTGTTGGCAATCGCTTGCAACAGCACCGGTTGGCGGGTCAGGCGCGTGTGCGTGGGGTGGGTAAAGGCGCCGCCGGTTCCGCAGGTAACCAACTGCCCGTCGCTTGCCGACGTCCAGCGCATGTAATGGTGCAAATCACCCGCCAAGCGCAGCGCGATGCGCGCACCCAGCAAACCTTCAAGGGACTGGTAGCGCCGCGCACCGCCTGGGTAAATACCGGCATTCAAGGGCGTTGTCCAGATCGGTTCTGGATAAATCAAGATGACACGATCAGCCGACCCGATGCCCTGCCCTGCCGCGTTATCAAGCAGCTTGGCAAACTGCTCAAACTGGTCACGATCGATGTCCCCCGTCATTGCAAAATCCAGCCCCAAGGCCCACCACCCATGCGGCAAACGCACACAAAAATAAGATTGATGCTGCGGGATTTCAGCGCCGAGCAATTGCCGAGGTGACTTGTTACGAATGAAGTAGCGGCCAAAGGTCGAGGCCGAATCCATCCAGTCGTGGTTTTGCGGCAGTGCTGCCAGGGTAAACGGCTTGCCACGCACCAACGTTTGCGCAGTCACCTCTTCCGGCAAAGCGGCCTCGAACATCTCAACAAAGCGGTAGCGGTATTCCAGCGCACTGGCGCTTGGGTAAGCCAGATCACCGCCCAACAGCAACAACTCGCCACGCAGCAGTAACTCATGGTTTTGGCTTGTAACGCTTTCAGACATTGCGGCAGTAGCTACTGAATATGTAGCATTACCGCCATCGCCCGTGTCGGCAATGAAGTCAAACCAGAAATCGTCAGCACCTCCCTGGCTGCGGTCAATCACACTCAGGGGCAGCGCAAAACCCTCACGCTCATCGCGGTTTCTGAACTGATTCAGCGACGACAGCAGATCCAGCGCCGCCTGCAGCAATACCAAAGGGTGGTACCAACTGACCGGCCAGCGCTCATTGGGTTTGACTGTGCGACCAAACCGAAAATTTGTCATAACGCGACAACCGGGTGCATCACAACCATTTGAACGCCGATTTCAGGGTGCCCCGCAAATAACCCGGAATCTGCCCTGCAGAAAAAAGCAGGGTCGCCATTGAAAAACGACTGCGCAGCACGGCCTTCTCGTGGCTGAACGCTTTGAAGCCGTAGTGCCCATGCGCATTGCCAATGCCCGAGTTGTTGAGCCCACCAAAAGGCAGACGCGCATGCAAAAAGTGTAGCAGCGCATGGTTCACACAAGCGCCTCCTGAGGCTGTTTCTTGCAACACACGAGCAATAGTCGCCTCGTTGCGGCTGTACACATACAAAGCCAGCGGGTTGGGCGCTGCGTTGA
Source organism: uncultured beta proteobacterium (assembly GCA_903930255.1). GTDB lineage: Bacteria > Pseudomonadota > Gammaproteobacteria > Burkholderiales > Burkholderiaceae_C > Rhodoferax. Next base: position 1,903 of record CAIYYA010000376.1, on the reverse strand, counting down.
TGCTGGCGATCACCTGTTCTATCTGGGTGAACGACAAAACCGGCAGCAAAGGGCCAAAAATCTCTTCCTGCATGATGCGCGCATTGATCGGCACGCCATCGAGCAGGGTCGGCGCGACAAAGCTGTCTTCGGGCACAACCCCGCCACCCGTCAAAATTGTGGCGCCTCTGCCCGTGGCATCGTCGAGAAGCGCTTTAAGCCGGGCAGTGTGGCGCGGGTTCACAATGTGCGCCAGGTGTGGACTGCTTTGCTGTTCGCCCAGGGTATCTCCATATGCTTTTTGCAAAATTGCGCAACAAGCCGCCAGCCACTCGGCTTTGACGCTTTCGTGCACATACACATAGTCTGGCGCAATACAGGTTTGACCGGCGTTGGCAAATTTGGCCCACATCACATTTTGTGCGGCCATGGCAATGTCGGCACTGGCATCGATGATGGTTGGGCTTTTGCCGCCCAGCTCCAGCGTGACACTGGCCAAATGCTGGGCAGCGGCAGCCATCACCACCTTGCCAATGGCCGGACTGCCGGTAAAAAAGATGTGATTGAACGGCAAGTCCAGCAAGGCTTTGGCAACATCAGCCTCGCCTTCAAAAATGGCAATTTCGTCTTCAGGAAAAGTTTGCCGGATGATTTGCGTCATCAGTGCCGACAAATGCGGCGTCATTTCAGAAGGTTTGATGATGACTGTGTTGCCCGCTGCGATGGCCGACACCAAGGGCCCAAAAGTCAGGTTCAGCGGATAGTTCCAGGGCGAAATAATCAGGCAGCGCCCACGCGGCATGCTCTGCACATGGCTTTTGGTGCCTGCTGTGAGCATAGTTGACCACACCCGTTGTGGCTTCATCCACTGGGCAAGATGCGACATGGCGTCGTTGGCCTCGGTGCAAACTGGCAAAATTTCGGCCATATCGACTTCACCGGGAGGTTTTTTGAAATCAGCGTAAGCAGCCGTGTACCAGTCGTTTGTATGCGCCAGCACCGCATCACGCAGCCGCCTGATTTTGTCAATACGTTGGGCGGCTGTCGAACTGCGCAACTTGAGAGCGGTGGTAGCCTGAAGCGCGAAAACTTCCTGAATACGAGCAGCAGGCGCGGCGTGAAGTGCCGGTGGGGTGAGTGACATTTGAATTCCGATCCAAAGCAGTGAATGAGCTGATTTTCAACCGAATAACTTGCGGGAAACAAGGTTTTATTCTCTAAAGCACTTGAAAGCGAATAAAACGCCCTTATCATTAGCACTCGTTAGAGATGAGTGCTAACAAATTTTGCTTCACTCCCTCTACAAGTTACAAGACACCAAGACTTTTGTTTTGGTGTTTGTTTTTTGTCTTAACCCTTTAGGAGTCACTATGAACCTTCGTCCCCTGCATGACCGCGTGATTGTCAAACGCGTCGAAAACGAAACCAAAACCGCTTCTGGCATTGTTATTCCTGATAGTGCTGCCGAAAAACCTGATCAAGGTGAAGTCTTGGCTGTAGGCCCAGGCAAAAAGAACGACAAGGGCGAAATCAGCCCGATGGCTGTCAAAGTAGGCGACCGTGTTTTGTTTGGCAAATACAGTGGCCAAACCGTCAAGGTGGCCGGCGACGAATTGCTCGTCATGAAAGAAGATGACCTCTTCGCAGTAGTTGAAAAATAAATTCATTGCGGGACAGACCAAAGCGCAGCGTTGCGCTGTCCTCAACTGAATATAAACTATCAAATCAATAGCTGCTTGCGCCCTATCTATAAGCGTTAGCAGCCAATTTCACTTAAATTTATTGGAGTCATAACATGGCAGCAAAAGACGTAATTTTTGGTGGCGAAGCCCGTCACCGCATGGTTGAAGGCGTGAACATTCTCGCCAACGCAGTCAAAGTAACTTTAGGCCCCAAGGGTCGTAACGTCGTTCTGGAGCGCTCT
>CAIYYA010000375.1 GCA_903930255.1 uncultured beta proteobacterium | reverse complement strand
TAAGTGGTGCGACTGGCGGGGATCGAACCCACGGCCCTCGGCTTCGGAGGCCGATACTCTATCCACTGAGCTACAGTCGCAAATTCAAAGAAGACCAATAGTCATATTTTCGCATGCATCCGAAATGACTATAACCTTCGGAGGCCGATACTCTATCCACTGAGCTACAGTCGCATTGAGGGAGTGCATTGTAGGTTGTTTAGTTCTGCAGGCTGTAAGTCTTGAACCCCAACCCTATAATGCGCCACTTTCCAACGCACCCCCAGTTAATCGAGGTCATCATGAGCGACGTTCAAGCACAACATGGGCATGATTCGCATGCAGCACCCGCGCACAGCAACATCAAGAAAATAGTGAATATTGTCTTTTTGCTGGCGCTTCCGCTCTTGCTCGTGCTGGGTTTGGTGAAGTCTTACACAGCGCATGAGGCCGGTAATCATCCCGCGGCCATGGACGAACAAGCGGTTATGGCGCGAATTCAAAAAGTAGGCAAATTGTCAATGGGTGCATCGGTTCGCGTGCCCAAGAGCGGCGAAGAGGTGTTCAAGGCGCAGTGCACCAACTGCCACACCGCTGGTCTTGTCGGAGCGCCCAAATTTGCTGATGCAGCTGCTTGGGCACCTCGCATCAAGACGGGTTTCGAAGCTTTGCTGAATTCAGCTCTCAAGGGCAAGGGCAGCATGGGTGCACAAGGTGGTGGCGCGTTTGCAGATGACGACATCGCTCGTGCGGTTGTTTACATGGCGAATGCTGGCGGAGCCAAATTTGTCGAACCCAAAGCTCCGGCAACGCCAGCCAGCGCAGCTTCAGCCTCAAAATAAGCCCATTTTCGGGGTTTTTAGCTTACTGGATAAGCGCCAGGTGCTATTGTTTTAACGGTAGCTGTGGGCTTTTTACATAGCCAAACTGGTGCGGCAGTTGCGCCTGAAAAGCTTCGTTAGGTTGCCATATGCCCCGTTCAATGAGTTGGGCGGCTTGCAGCATGTCTTGGCTGTGCAGCAGTCCAAAACCCAGATCACACTGCAGATAGAGGTGACCCAGCTCGTCAAGCCAGCATGCTTGCACCTGTGCTAGCCGACCGATATGGTCGTGCAAGGCATTGTCGGTTTGCAACCGCCAAATCAGGGGCGTGGCTTGAAGTTCGACAAACACACGCTGTGGGCCGTTTTGAAAAAACCATTGTCCTTGCGCATTGGCGGCGTAATTTCGCCCAATAAATTCGATCAGTTTTTCGTGACGCAACTCTGATCCTTTGCAACCTGGCAGGTTGGCATCGAACTGTCCGCATGCCTGCGCAGCCTCGTCACGCATGAACCAATTACCACGCATGTCCAGTCCCAGCCAGCCATAGCAGTCAGGCACATTCGGCCATTTGGCCATGGCCTGTTTGACGATATTGTCCACTTGTCAATGCAGCACAGGCGGGGTTTCGGTGATGTCTTGTGACTCTCTCGAATCACCGGGGCTGGCGTGGTGCGCCACCATGCGCCAGCCTTGTGCGGTTTTGTGATACACATTGGTGGCAACCACAATGGCATCAAAAGGCCCCTCAGAGGTGAGCACTTCAATGCGCTCACGCACGCTGTGCACCGAGCTTGCCAGGGAATCTATTTTGCGCACGCTTTCGATTCGCACGCGCACATGGCCGTTGCTGAATAGCGCATCAAATGCAGAGCGAATGGCGCCCAGCCCCACCAGCCGCGCACCACCCGGATGCACGCAGACCACTTCGTCTTCGTCAGCCCAACAACCCATCAAGCGCTCCAGATCGCTGCTTTGCAAGGCATCGTAAAAAGTGGCTTCAATTTCATCGGCTGAACCACCCAGGGTGGCTGCCATTTTTTTTGCTTTTGACATGGTGAATAGTGCTATCAAGGAGGCTTGATTCTATGAACTCTGGAGCCCGCCGACAAACAGCGAAAATAGCCGGCCACAGAACCGAATGATCCGATGCCAGCACTCGCCACTTTTATTTTGATTAGCTTGCCATGGCTGAATCCTTTTGCCATAGGGCCAACCGCTGCCGTTGGCCCTTTGCTGTTTTCTTGGACTTGTGCCGCTCTACTCTTGTTGGTATGGTCTTTTGCACATGATTCACGCGCGCGCGCGAGTCGCTCGCGGGCTATTTTGCTGGCGTGGGTCGCCGTGGCCACGGTAAGTGCTTGCATTGGCTTGCTGCAATATCTGGGGGCGAGCGGCTGGCTTGGAATATGGGCTAACCACCCGGCTGCGGGCGAAGCCTATGGAAACTTGCGCCAACGTAACCAGTTTGCCACGCTCATGAATATGGGCTTGGCAGCCCTGCTGTGCTGGGCTTGCTTGCCCAACTGGAGCCGTGCCAAGCTGACTTTATTGCTGCTGTTGGTGACATTGATCAGTGCGGCCAACGCTGCATCGTCTTCGCGCACCGGGCTGTTGCAACTGTTGCTTTTGGGGTGCCTGCTGCTGGTGGGGTCGCGCAGAGCTGGCATTGCTCTAAAAAAACGCCTGCTGATGTTGTTTTTGACAGGCGTTGCTGCTTATGTTGCTGCGAGTTTGCTTTTGCCTGCCATGGCTGGACTTGATCCCTTGTCGAATGGCGCATGGGCGCGTCTGCGCGCTGGTGACCCGGAGTGCTCGAGTCGTCTGACCCTTTGGCGCAATGTGATTTATCTGATCACCCAAAAACCCTGGCTGGGTTGGGGCTGGGGTGAGCTGGATTACGCGCATTTTGTAACCCTTTTTCCTGGCCTGCGGTTTTGCGATATTTTGGACAATGCGCACAACCTGCCGTTGCAGTTGGCCGTCGAACTAGGTTTGCCCCTGGCTGTGCTGCTGTGTTTTGGGGCACTTTGGCTGGTTTGGCGTGGGCGACCTTGGTGCGAAACTGACCCGCTGCGCCAGTTGGCTTGGGCTGTTTTGGCGGTTATCGCGCTGCATAGCTTGCTTGAGTACCCGCTGTGGTATGGCCCATTCCAAATGGCTGTGCTATTGAGTGTTTATTTGTTGTGGCCTAAAAGTCATATAGAAAAAATGCCTCTAGCGCACTATGCGCAAGCGTCAGCAGCTGCATTATTGATAGCGTATTGTGGTGTTGCTGCATGGCAATACCAACTGGCTAGCCAAATTTATCTGGCTCCCGAAGATCGCATGGCAGCTTATCGCGATAACACGTTAGAAAAAATTCGTCAGCTATGGCTGTTTCAAGATCAAGTGCAGTTTGCTGCGCTGACGATCAGCGATGTCAATCCGGGCAATGCGGCACAGATCAACGTCATGGCCCATAAAGTGTTGCATTTCTCGCCTGAAGCGCATGTTGTTGAGTTGCTCATTGAAAGCGCGCGTGCGCTTGGCCGAGACGACGAGGCGCGCTATTTCATGCTGCGTTATCAAGCTGCTTTTGCGCAAGACTATGCCCGTTGGGTGAAGAAGGACAAACCATGAGCCCGGTTTTTTCAGCCGCTGCTAAAGCGCAGGCGATGCTGCTGGCTGCTGGACGCGGCGAGCGCATGCGTCCGCTGACCGACGATTGCCCGAAACCGCTGCTGCAAGTGCAAGGCCACCCCTTGCTGCACTGGCATTTGCAAGCGCTCGGGCAGGCTGGCATATCGCGAGTGCTTATCAATACAGCCTGGCTTGGGCAACATATAGCCGACAGATTTGGTGATGTTTTTGTGCCTGAGCGCTTATCAGATAAGCGTGAGAAGCTATCAAATTTAAGTCGCTTAGAGATTCTTTATTCACACGAAGGGCAAGATTTTGGCGCAGCCTTAGAAACCGCCGGAGGTATTGTCCGTGCATTGCCTGCGCTTGATCCTGTATTTTGGGTGTTAGCCGGTGATGTGTTTACACCCGGGTTTGCGTTTTGCCCAGAGGCCATGCAGCGCTTTACCGCCAGTGGCAAGTTAGCGCATTTGTGGCTGTTGCCCAACCCGGCGCATAACCCACGGGGCGACTTTGGCCTTGATACTGAGCTTGGTTTGGCTCTGAATCTGCCCGCTGACGACCCACGGCCGCGGTTTACCTATTCAACCATTGGCCTGTATCGGCGTGAACTATTCGCCCCTCCATGGTGCAGCATTGCAGCCGGTAATCCGCTTGGCACGCATGCCGCGTTAGCACCGCTGTTGCGTCAAGCGATGGCGCAATCTCAGGTGTCGGCTGAGCTTTACCAAGGACCTTGGACTGATGTGGGCACGCCAGAGCGCCTTGCCCAGCTCAACGCGCTGCCTTAATTTGTGCTTTACTTGCGTTTTAACCTGGCTTTAACATGACTCACTCAACCACGCTTTACGCGCAGCGCCGCGCCCAGCTTGCTCGCCAAATTGGTCCACGCGGCATTGCTTTGATTCCAACCGCACCGGAGCAGCAACGCAACCGCGACAGCGACTTTCCTTACCGGCACGATAGCTATTTTTATTATCTGAGTGGCTTCACTGAGCCCAAAGCCTGGCTGGTGATCACTGGCGATGGCCAAAGCACGCTGTTTTGTCAGCCCAAAGATGTCGAACGTGAAATATGGGACGGTTTGCGTCTGGGGCCACTGGCGGCTCCGCAAGCTTTGGGCGTGGATGCGGCCTTTTCGGTGGCTGAACTGGACGCCCAACTGCCCTCGCTGCTCGACGGATGTGATGCGGTTTGGTTCCCCTTTGCCACACACAAGGGGCTGGAAACTCGCATCGATGGCTGGCTGTCTGGCCTGCGTGCACGGGTGCGCTATGGCACTCTGTGTCCGCAGCAGCAGCGTGATCTGTGCACGCTGCTCGACGAAATGCGCTTGCACAAAGACCTGCACGAGCAGGCCATCATGCGCCGGGCTGGCAGCATCAGCGCGCAGGGGCACATTCGCGCCATGCAAACCAGCAGCCGCATGCTGCGCGCTGGCCAGGAGGTCCGTGAATACCACCTTGAAGCCGAGTTGTTGCACGAGTTTCGCCGTCAGGGTGCGCAAGCCCCGGCGTATGGCTCCATCGTTGCCGCAGGTGCGAACGCCTGTGTGCTGCACTACCGTGCCGATGCTGGTTTGGTGCAAAGTGGCGAGTTGGTGCTGATCGATGCGGCTTGCGAGCTCGATGGTTACGCCAGCGACATCACGCGCACTTTTCCAGCCAATGGCTGCTTTAGTGGGCCGCAACGCACCCTATATGAACTGGTGTTGGCAGCACAAGACGCGGCGGTTGCGGCAACCCGACCCGGTGCGCGTTTTACCGACCCGCACGAAGCCGCTGTCAAAGTGCTGGCGCAGGGCATGCTCGATGTGGGTCTGCTCGATAAAGACAAGGTAGGCAACTTGGCTGATGTGATCGAAAACCGCAGCTACTTTGCGTTTTATATGCACCGCACGGGGCACTGGATTGGTATGGATGTGCACGATTGTGGCGATTACACCGAGCCCAGCGAGATCGGCCAGGTGAGCACGCGCAAAGACGCTCTGACGGGCGACATCATCAAAAGTCGGCCAGCTCGCATCCTACGGACCGGCATGGCACTTACGCTGGAGCCCGGCATCTATGTGCGCCCTGCACAGGGGGTTCCCGAATGTTTTCACAACATTGGCATTCGCATTGAAGACGATGCCCTTGTGACCGAGGGTGGTTGCGAGCTGATGACACGCGACGTGCCGGTTGCCGTGGCTGAAATCGAGGCACTGATGCGCGCTTGAGTGCCTCTTATTTGTCACAGAACAGTCGCTAATTGCAAGCAGTTGTAACGAATGTCACGCCCTGACCCCAGGGGAAACGTTTGACATCAAAGCTTCAAAAAGGTCGGTTATCTTCGGTGCACATCGATGCCCATCTACCTATTTTTGGAGTTTATTATGAACAAATCTGCTGCTTTAATCCTGCTTAGTCTGTCTGCTTTGGCTGCTGGTCAGTCGATGGCACAAAACATCAGCAACCCTGCCAGCGTTCAGGTCGCCGTAGCCAGCAACGGTGCTGCAGTCATGACGCATGAGGTTGCGACCCTGATGCAAAAAACGCGCGAAGCTGATGCGCAGTACCGCCGCAGTGGTACTGCACTGGACAAAGCTTACGCACAAGCCTTGCGAGCCGAGTTGGCCAACAAAGGTTTTGGTCGCGCTACGCTGACCGTGCCACTCGGCAATGTTGCAGCAACCGAGCTCGCACAAGCGCCTGCGGCAAGCCACACCAACTAAAAATTTTTTGAGCCCAAAATGGGTCGGGAGCCGCGCTCTTCTGGTGAACTAAACTGGCATCGTCACCACTACCCAAATGGCCTGCCATGCCTCCAACTATTCCCGAGCCAAACCTTGAGTCCGTTGCAACTTGGATCTCTGAGCAAGACGTGCACGAGGTGGAGTGCATTTTTGCCGACATCTCGGGGTATCCACGCGGGAAGTTGATGCCAGCGGATCGCTTTGCCCAAGGTGCAGAGCTGCGCATTTGCCAGGCCATTCCAATGCAGGCGATTACGGGAGATTATTCTTATGACCCCGTGTTTCCAGATGAAGACCCCGATGTGCGCTTGCAACCCGACTATGCCAGTGTGCGTTTGGCGCCCTGGGCCAGTCGCAAACGCGCGCTGGCGATCCATGATTGTTTGGAGTTGAGTGGTGAAAACTCGCCATTTGCTTCGCGCAACGTGCTGCGCCAGGTGCTGCAACGCTACAGCGCTTTAGGGCTCACCCCAGTTGTTGCGCCCGAGCTTGAGTTTTATTTGTGCGCTATCAGTGATGATCCGACCCGGGCTTTGCAGTGTGCACCGATGCCTGACGGACGCAGCGAGGTCGGACAAAGTGCCTTTAGTATGAACATGCTGAATGCGTTTGCGCCGTTTTGGGACGAATTTCGTGCTGCCCTGCAGACCTTGGGCGTTCGCGCAGACACCTGGATTCACGAGCTTGGATCTGGTCAGTATGAGATCAACTTGGTGCACGGTAATGCACTCGCTCTGGCTGATCAGACCTTTTTGTTGAAATATGCAGCCAAAGAACTGGCGCCTAAGCACGGGCTCCAAGCGGTCTTTATGGCCAAACCCATTGCCGGCGCTGCAGGCAGCTCGATGCATTTGCATTCGAGCGTGGTGGATGCCAATGGACTGAATATTTTCAGCAAGGAAGATGGCACTGAAAGCCCTGCATTTGGGCATTTTTTAGCAGGTCTGCAAACTTATTTGCCAGATTTGATGCTGATGCTCGCACCCAACGTGAATTCATACCGGCGCTATGTGTCTGGTAGCCTGGCGCCGATCAATCTGCAATGGGGTTACGAGAATCGCACCACTGGCTTGCGGGTGCCGCAGAGCACAGCTGCTGCGCGCCGCATCGAAAATCGGCTTGCCGGAGCTGATGCCAACCCATATTTGGCGCTGGCGGCACACCTAGGTGCAGGGCTGCAGGGTTTGCAAGGGCAATTGGCACACATGCCGGCAGTTTCGGGCAATGCCTACGTGCACGCGCACAGCTTGCCTTGCAGCCTGGACAGTGCCATTGAGCGCATGCAGCACAGCACTCAGGCCCGGGAGTTTTTTGGCGATCTTTTCGTAACTGGCTTCTGTGCCGTGAAAACGCTGGAGAGTCAAAGTTATCGAAATGAGATCAGCACCTGGGAACGTCGCTACCTGCTAGCCCAGGTATAGCTGTACCGTTTCAAAGACGTTGGATGCGGGCGGCTATTGCGCTAGCCCGATGAGTTCTGAAGCGCTCAGCCCGAACCGAGCTTTTACATCATCGGGTCGGCTCTATAAGCCAATCCGGGCTGCCATTGGGAGGTGTGCTGCCGATGCGTTTGCTCGAGTTGCGCATGCGCAAAGACAGTTCGCGGGCAATGTTCAGACTGATTTTTAGGGCAGCCCCGGGATGGCGCTGTGTCAGCGTAACCAAACTCTGATTGTCTAGAAACAGGGCGCGCAGTGCGGTGTCGGCTCGCGCTGTGGCTGATCGTGGTTGGCCATCAATAAAACCCATCTCCCCCACAAACTGCCCCGGCCCAAAGGTAGCCAGCCGAGTTGCATCAGCATGCCCCGACAGAATGCTGACCATGCCCTCTTCTAGCAGCCAGACACCGTCTGCTTCGTCCAGCCGATGAAACAAATCAGCACCTGATGGCAATTCGCGGTATTCCAGCAGCAACAGCACCGCGGTCAGGTCGTCAGCATCCAAATCCTTCAGTAGCAAATTGTTGTTAACGCGAATGCTTTGCAGTTTCACGGGAGCCACGTCCGACTGCTGCAGCACAAACTCTTCACCCAGCTCGATGCCACGATCTAAATCAATACTGAACTCGAGCTCAGACTGCGTTGCCAGCACGCGCTGAAGTTCTGCAGAAGCGGTGTGCAGAGCGCCGCTCAAAATCACTTTAAATTGGCGCTCCTGCAACGCACGTATCAGCCACAGCAGTGCCGCCATGCCACTGGGGTCAACATCGTGCACCCGACTGACATCGATCACAACAACACGTGCATCTATGTGTACTTCGTCAAAGAGTTGGGTTAGGCGAGTGCTGTTGCCAAAAAATAAATGTCCAGTCAATTGCAAAACACCGACGTGGTGCAGCCGCTGTTCTAACAAGGTGATTTCGCTCAAGCTTCTGACCCTGCAGGAGCGAAATTGATCCAAATAAGTCCAATGCGATGTGAGGCTGCCCGAAACACGGCGCAGCACGGCCAGACAGGACAGCCCAATGCCCAAAAAGCAGGCCCAGATGAGGTTGCCAAAAATGCCCGCCAGGGTGATCACGAAGGTGATCCAAAAGCCCAGATCGGCAGCGCCATCCTGGCGGCGTAACTGGCGCGTGCGCAGCATTTCAAGCATGCGCTGTTTGAAGCTTGCATCCACCATCATGGGGGTTTGAATGACAAATAAGCCCGCCACGATGCCCGCTGGAATCAGCAGCAGCCATGGTCCTAGCAGAAGCAGCACCATGGCGGCCAAACTCATCCCCATCAGAGCAGACCGTGCGTCACGACCGCCAGCTGTCCAGCTCACCACACTGCGCAGAGAATTGCCGGTAACCGGGGCGCCACCCAACAATGCTGAAAACAAATTCGAGCCACCCAAAGCCACGAGCTCTTGATCGGCATTGACACGCAAGCCAAATCGCGATGTCATCACAGCACCGGCGGTGAACGACTCCAGAATCATGATGAGCGCAAGGGTCAGCGTGCCGGGCAATCCAACCAGCAGCAAATGACCCAGATGTGGCTGCTCGAGCAAACCAGCCCATAGATGCAAGCCCAGCCAGCTCCAGTCAAGACCCATATCTGTGCCGTGCTGCGCCGTGTTGGCATTCAACAGGGCATGCAAAACCAAGCCCGCCAGCAGTGCCATCAGAATATTTGGAACCGGGTGCAATCGCTGCACGTGTTGTTGCAACAAGGTCCAAAGCAAAAAGATCAAGCCCATGGCCAGTGCTACCAAGCTGCCTTGCCATGGGCTGCCCAGCAGCTGCTGCAAGGCCATCAAGAGCAACAAGGCCGCCGTGCTGTTGCTAATGCCGGCAGTCACCGTGCTGGGAATCATCTTGAAAATATGCCCCAGTCGGAACAAGCCCGCCAGCAAAATCAGGCCACTGGCCAGGGCAAACAGCAAGCTCCCAGCAGCTAAACCAGTCAACAATTGCGCAGGGGTCGGTAGCAGGCTCTGCCCTGCAATGTCCACACTGGCCAGGCTGAGTTGCAAAATCAAGGCAGCATACGCAGTCAGGGAAGCTGTGCGCGTGCTCAGATGAATGGCGGAATTGCCCTTGAGAAACAGTGAAAACGCGGGCACCAAGGTCGCCGAAACCAGGGTGATCCAATATGCGCCCGCGCCCGCTTGACTTCCAAAAAAACTGACAAAAATCAGCAGCGGCGCAATTGTTGATGAAAATCCGTGTACCGTCGATTCGAAACCTGCCTTGAGTTCGGTTTGCCAGCGGGTTTGAGTCACAGCCCCATACCATCCAGTGCAGCGGCCAGATGCGCCACACTGCGAGGCACGTTGTGCAGTTTTTCCAGACCAAACAAGCCGACCCGAAAGGTCATGAAATCGGCAGGTTCATCGCACTGCAAGGGCACTCCGGCTGCGGTTTGCAGGCCGAGCGATAAAAATTTCTTGCTGTTGTGCATGCCGGCATCTTCGGTGTAACTGACCACCACGCCAGGCGCCTTAAAACCCTCGGCTGCTACGCTTTTGATGCCGCGACTTTCAAACAGCGAGCGCACCTGCTCGCCTAATTCGATCTGCTCAGCGCGCACCTTGGCAAAGCCGTAGTCACGCGTTTCTTGCATCACTTCACGCAAACGGGTGAGTGCATCTGTGGGCATGGTGGTGTGATAGGCGTGGCCGCCACCCTCATAGGTTTCCATGATTTGCAGCCATTTTTTCAAATCGCAGGCAAAACTGCTGCTGCTGGTGGCATCAATCGCTGAGCGAGCGCGTTCACTCAGCATGACCATGGCGCAGCAGGGTGAGCCGCTCCAGCCTTTTTGAGGGGCACTCACCAACACATCAACACCGGTGGCCTGCATGTCAACCCACATCGCACCCGAGGCGATGCAGTCGAGCACCATCAGGCCGCCGACTTCGTGCACGGCATCCGCCACCGTGCGCAAGTAATCGTCCGGCAAGATCATGCCAGCAGCGGTCTCTACGTGCGGGGCAAATACCACGTCGGGCTTGTTGCTGCGAACAGCCGCCACTACCTCTTCGACCGGACAGGGAATCCAAGGCGACTGTTTGTCTGTGCTGGTGCGCCGTGCTTTCATCACGATGGATTCAGCCGGGATGTGCCCCATGTCAAAGATTTGCGTCCAGCGGTAGCTGAACCAGCCGTTGCGGATGACCAGCGTTTTTTTGCCAGTGGCAAACTGACGTGCAACGGCTTCCATGCCAAAAGTCCCACTGCCGGGAACCAGCACGGCCGATTTTGCGTTATAGACCTCTTTGAGAATACCGGAGATGTCAGTCATCACGCCCTGAAAGCGTTTTGACATGTGGTTCAGGGCGCGGTCGGTGTAGACCACCGAAAACTCCAGCAAGCCATCAGGGTCGATCGAGGGTAGAAGTCCGGGCATGAAAAGCTCCTGTTGAGTCTCTAAAAGTTGGTTTTGCTACAAAAACAGGATCAGCTTATCACGCTAATCAAATAGCTCGTGCCAGATCGATTTTTTGCGGTAGTTTTTATGCTCGTCGTCATGGTTGTCGCGGTAACCCTGTGGTCTTTCGTGGTAGCGGGATGCTTGTGCTGGGGGGGCAACGGGCGTGGGCACCACTTGAGCCAGCTCGCGCGAACTGCGTTCGATGATTTTGTCGAGTTCACCACGATCGAGCCAAACGCCACGGCATTGCGGGCAGTAGTCAATCTCGATACCCTGGCGATCGGTCATTAGCAGGTCGAGGGTCACACAGGTTGGACACTTCATGAAAATTCCTTTTTGAAAACGTCAAATTTACCAAAAATGGCTTAACCGATTCTTATTGATCCGGCCCAATGATGTATTAAGTTCCGTTCGGGCTGAGCCTGTCGAAGCCCTTCGACCGTTCGTCAAGCTCACGACCGGCCATGCTCAGGGCGAACGGTTCAAACTTAATCGGGTTAAAGCAATAGACATTTTTATGTCACATGTTTGTAACGATTTGTCGGAATAAATCGACATAATCCAAAAAACTCAAGCCATGACTATGCAAGCTTCCAAAACACCGATTAAGCCCATACTGCCGCAATGGCTTGATCGTGACCTCTGTTTGCTGGCTTTTAACGCGCGCGTGCTCGACTGGGTCAAGCGCCCCGAAGTGCCTTTGCTGGAGCGCTTGCGTTACCTGTGTATCGTGTCATCGAATCTGGATGAGTTTTTTGAGGTGCGCGCTGCCCTGTACACCAGTTTGGCCAAACCTAAAGCGGCACTCGATGCCATCGATGCACGATCGCAAGAGGCTTTAAGCCGCTCTGCACACAACTTGGTGGATGAGCAATACGCCCTGTATAACGAGGTGCTGATACCGGCCTTGGCCAAAGAAGGTGTTCGCATCTTGGGTCATAGTGAACGCACGTTGGCTCAGCAGCGTTGGGTAAAAACTTTTTTCGAGCGTGAAGTGCGCCCCTTGCTGCTGCCGGTTGGTCTGGATCCTTCGCACCCGTTTCCGCAGGTGGCCAACAAATCGCTGAATTTCATCGTGCAACTCTCGGGGCACGATGCCTTTGGGCGTGACAACGAAATTGCCATTGTGAAAGTGCCACGCAGTTTGCCACGCTTGATCCGTTTGCCAGAGAAGCTTTCGGGTAAACGCAAGTTGTTTGTGTCAATTTCCAGCGTGATTCGTTCACACTTGAAAGACTTGTTTCCGGGGCGTGCTGTGGGGCAGTTTTCGCAATTTCGCGTAACGCGTCACTCGGATCTGTCGGTGGATGAAGAAGACGCCAAAAATCTGCGCACGGCTTTGCGACAGGGTTTGGCACACCGCAACTACGGTCAGGCTGTGCGCTTGGAAGTTTCATCGGGCTGCTCGTCGTATTTGTCTGACTTTTTGTTGCAGCAGTTTGAGCTACCGGCATCGGCGTTGTACCTTGTGCACGGCCCGGTGAATCTGGTGCGACTGAATCAGTTGATTGATTTGGTTGAGAGACCTGAATGGCTGTTTAAGCGCTACGTGGCGAGCTATCCCAATCAGCTCAACGGGACAACATCGATTTTTGAACAACTCAAATCGGGTGATGTGCTGATTCACCAGCCCTACGAGAGCTTTGACGGGGTGCTGGCTTTTTTGCGCGAAGCCGCGCACGACCCCGATGTGCTGGCCATCAAGCAAACCATTTACCGCACCGGTGCCGACTCGGTTTTGATGGATCTGCTGCACCTGGCGGTGCAGCGTGGCAAAGAAGTGACTGTGGTGGTGGAACTCAAAGCGCGCTTTGATGAAGAAGCCAATATCAATTGGGCTGAGAAACTTGAGCGCATTGGCGCGCAGGTGGTGTATGGCGTGGTGGGGCTTAAAACCCACGCCAAAATGCTCCTGGTGTCACGCCGTGAGGGGGGGAATATTCGCCGTTACGCGCATTTATCCACTGGCAACTACAACCCGCGCACGGCCAAGCTTTACACCGATTTGAGCCATCTCACCTGTGACTTAAAGCTCACACATGACATCGAAGCGGTGTTTAATTTGCTGGCTAATCAGAGCAAGATTCCACGGCTTTACAAATTGATGATTGCACCGTTTCATTTGCAGCGCAACTTGATCGATTGGGTTGATAAAACTGCCAAAGCCGCAGCACAAGGGTCGGTGTGTCACATCATCCTCAAAATGAACACACTGACCGACGAGAAGCTGATGGAGGCGCTGGTGCGCGCAGGGCATGCCGGCGTGCAGATTGACCTGATCGTTCGCGGAGCCTGTATGCTGCCTGCGCAATGCGTCGGCTTTACCGAAAATATCCGTGTGCGCTCCATCATCGGGCGTTTTTTGGAGCACACACGTGTGTTTTATTTTCAGATCAATGCGCTAGAGACCTTGTATTTGTCGAGTGCCGACTGGATGAGTCGCAACATGCTGCGCCGCGTTGAGCTGGCTTGGCCAGTTGAAGATGCGTCTTTGCGACAGCGCATTGTGGAAGAGTGCCTGCACACCTACTTGCATGACTGTGTGGATGCCTGGTTGCTTAAGCCTGACGGACAATATGTGCGCACGACCCCAACCAAAAAACGCAGTGATCAGACCAAGTTGCTGCTGGGTGCGCAGGGCAAATTAATGGCGCGCTACGCAGCTAAATCTTGAACCGAGAAAATCCATGAGGCAGGTCTTCGACCCTGCGCAGTGCCATACGGGTGATTTGCGGGCTTTTTGAACGCACATTTGTTGTCCATAGCCAAGCTATGAACTTCTCATGTGCGTCAAAACCGCCTCGCTACTCACCTCGCTTGGCATCTGCGCCCTAATGAATTTTTTCGGTCGAACGCTTGCAGCGACCAAATGCACAATTTAATATGTAACGCCCTTAGCCGCCAACAAACTCAAACGACCACGCGGCTTTTTGCCATGCCAGATTTTCCTGCCTCAGCAGGTGTGC
>CAIYYA010000374.1 GCA_903930255.1 uncultured beta proteobacterium | reverse complement strand
GGCATTGCTGCAGCCATGAAAGCCAAAGGCCGCAGCGATGTGCGTGTGGTGGCTCAGGGGGGTGATGGCGGTACCACCGACATCGGCTTTGGCTGCCTGTCGGGCATGTTTGAGCGCAATGACGACGTGCTCTATATTTGTTACGACAACGAAGCTTATATGAACACGGGCGTGCAGCGTTCCAGCGCCACGCCGCCAGCAGCACGCACGGCCACCACCATGACCGTTGGGCCCCATCCAGGCAATGAATTTGGCCAGGGAAAAAATGTGCCTCAAATTGCCATGGCGCATGAAATTCCCTACGTTGCCACGGCAACGGTGGCCGATTTGCGTGATCTTGAATACAAGGTCAAAAAAGCCATGACGATGCATGGTGCACGCTACATTCATATTTTTGTGCCATGCCCCCTCGGCTGGGGAGCTGCCTCACATGACACCATCAAGCTGTCGCGTCTTGCGGTAGAAAGCGGTGTGTTTCCGGTATTTGAAGCCGAGCGTGGTGAAGTCACCGGTGTGCTGAAAATCCGTCACCAGGTGCCGATTGAGGACTACCTCAAACCGCAAAAACGCTTTGCCCATTTGTTTGGAAAAAATCCCGATGTTCAGACGATTGCCCGCTTGCAAGCGCGCGCTGACCGTAATATTCGCCGTTTTGGTTTGATTGGGGAATGACGATGCAAAAACCATTTGCCATCACACTTGATGTTGGTAGCTCGCTGGCCAATCACACCGGTTCGTGGCGCACGTCGCGTCCGGTTTATTTAAGCCGCATACCACCCTGCAACCACCAGTGTCCGGCTGGCGAAAACATCCAGGCTTGGCTGTTTCATGCGGAGTCTGGCAACTATGAACAAGCTTGGCGCACGCTGGTTGAAGACAACCCGTTTCCGGCCATCATGGGTCGGGTCTGTTACCACACCTGCGAAGGTGCTTGCAACCGTGGGCAGCTCGATTTGCCGGTAGGCATCAACTCTGTTGAGCATTTTTTAGGCGATCAGGCCATCGCACAAGGCTGGGCCTTTGCCCCCGTTGCGCTGAACACAGGCAAAAAAGTGCTGGTTGTCGGCGCTGGGCCTTCTGGTTTATCAGCTGCGTATCACTTGGCGCGTTTGGGGCACGCAGTCACGGTGACTGAAGCAGGGCCTTTGCCGGGCGGGATGATGCGTTTTGGCATACCGCAATACCGATTGCCGCGCCAGGTTCTTGATGCTGAAGTGCAGCGTATCGTGGACTTGGGTGTGCGCATTGAATACAACACCAAAGTTACCGATGTACTGCAGGCCAAGGCAGCTGGTGGTTTTGATGCCGTGTTTTTGGCTGTGGGCGCGCACATTGCCAAGCGCGCCTATATCCCTGCGGGTGACTCTGCCAAGGTGCTCGATGCGGTATCGGTGCTGCGCTCGATGGAGGGCTCCGACAAGCCGCTGCTGGGTCGGCGCGTGGTGGTGTATGGTGGCGGCAATACGGCTATTGACGTGGCACGCACGGCCAAGCGATTGGGTGCAACCGAGTCGATCATTGTTTATCGGCGCAACCGCGAAAAAATGCCTGCGCACGACTTTGAAGTGGAAGAGGCATTGCAAGAGGGTGTGATGATCAAGTGGCTATCGACCATCAAGCAAGCGGGCGAATCATCCATTACGGTCGAAAAGATGGCCCTTGACGAAAAAGGATTCCCGCAGCCCACGGGTGAGTTTGAGACATTAGAGGCCGACTCGGTGGTGCTGGCGTTAGGTCAGGATGTCGATTTGTCGCTGATCCAAGCTGTGCCAGGTCTAACGATTGAAGATGGTGTGGTGCAGGTCAACGCGCAGATGATGACTGGTCACGCTGGCATTTTTGCAGGCGGCGACATGGTGCCGGCCGACCG
>CAIYYA010000373.1 GCA_903930255.1 uncultured beta proteobacterium | reverse complement strand
GGTGCATTTAATTCCCTTGTAGAAATTGCCGTCATTGCGCTTAACCTTGCGGAAACGGTCGCCCAAGTCTCTACCGAACGTGCCAGCCGCCATCGGTCTGTAGCCGTTTTGCTCTGACCAAGACTTGTAACTTTGGTACGCGTCCCCCGCCTTGCACTCAAGCAAGGTGCCGATTTTGCAGCGTTCACCTACCCACTGCCCAATGACATCCATTTCCTCGCGGTAGCTGTTGACTGCATCGGTCACAACCTTGGGTTCACGCAGTTGATTCTTCTGCCAGTCTAGGCACCCCTTGATTGCCCAGTTCAAAATTCCTGGCAACTCTGTGTATAGCTTGTCTTGCAGGTGCTTGTCGCGCTTCGCCGGGGGAATGGTGACCACGAACGGCACCAGGCGGATGCGCCGCCAGATTCCCTCGTCCCTGCCGCGGACAGTGGGTTTGTGGTTGCCTGCAATAAATAGCTTGAACTTCGGTACGAACTCGAAATATTCGGCATAGTGGAACCTGGCCGCCAGTGCCTCGCCGCCGGTCATATTTTTGACCAGTGACTCCGCCAACAACGATCCATCCTCAACTTCGTTGGCGATAACGACACGGACGTTTTGCAGGCGGGCAATATCATTGGTGGCACTGGTGCGCTTTACCATCAAGGTTTCGCATGGGGTCTGCTTTGCGAGCTCCGCACCTGCCAAGGCCTTGACGACATTCAAGAAGGTGCTTTTACCGTTGGCACCCTTGCCGTATAGGAAGAACAGGCATTGCTCGACGGTCATGCCCGTCAGGCTGTAGCCCACCACTCTCTGCAAGTAATTCGCCAGCTGTGTGTCGTCTCCGGTAACCTGGTTGATAAAGGCTAGGAACTGTGGGCATTGTGCATCGCTGTCAAACACGACCGGGCTGTGCATAGTGATCAGATCCTCGCGTTGTGCGGTGCGCAGCTTTCCGGTCCTGAGGTTGACCACGCCGTTAGCGACCCCCAGTAGCATGTCGTTGGCGTCCAACTGTAGCGGCTGCGCGACCAATGCGGGTTCACTCTGAGCGAGTTCGATCATGGCCTTGAGCTTGGGAGCCTGGAGGCTGGCTTTTGCATGCTTGGCAACAGCGTCACGAACATCATCATTGTCAATAGCGGCAGCTTCTTGGTGGATGGTCTTTGCAAGTGCTTTTGCGAGTTCAATGATGTAACCCATCTGGTCGAGTTTCCAGCGAAGCTCGTCCCACACAACCCAGCCCATTCCAAAGACATAGCGCACAGAGTCTGCGTAGCGACTGCTAAAGCGGGCAGCGTTGCCGGTATCTGTCAGCGAATTCAGCAATTTGTCGGGGTCGGCCGCTGCGTACCGCATGACACTGATGGCGATAGCGCTAACCTCCGCAGGGTCAAGTGGCGGTTTGCAGTTGGAGTGGTTTTCTGCTTGGAGCGCCGCATTGATTGCTGACTCGCTCATGCCCTTGTTGCGCATAGCACCGGCCATGCTCATCAGCGTGTTATTGCGGCCAGATTCGGGGATGCTGCCGTCGTTAGCTGCTTGCTTGGGATGTGTTGATCTTTTCTCTTTTTCACGTTTTAAATCGGCGGTCGCAGGCAGTTGAACGCTGTCGAGTTGCAACGCCTCGACAATTTCGAGAAAGGTACGTGGGGTGTATGCGTGCGAGAGTTTGAAGTTGGCTTTCATGATCATTGCTCCGGGAAAATGATGCGGGTCATGAAAGGCGTGTCCTTTTGATGATAAAACCCGGGCATGCGCATGACACGAGGCAGATCGTGCACACTGAGGTCACTTCCAAACTTGAGTGCGATCTGTTTTTGGCGTTGGGTGAATTGATCCAACGGGCAGTCGGTGATGGTGTAATAGCAGTGCCACTTGCCAGGGCTGCTCTCGACGATGATGTCGGGTTGCAAACATTGCAGTAGTGGCTCCAGAGGTGCACCGTCTAGGTCTGCGAACAGTGAACGGATTCGGACCACATTGCTTGCACAACGGCAGGTCTTGTTGCCCGTGTGGATGACACCATCACCTTCGTTGACCATCATGAAAACGCCTGCACCCTGCTGTTGCAGATTGGTGAGGGCGTCAAGGTACTGGTCAAGCGTGCCATGGAATACACGGGCCAGTCCCAAGTTCTTGCGCACTTTGTCATCGTCAAAGGTTTGGAAAGTGACAATACCCTCGGGTGCCAGCATCTTGATGAAGGCTTTTGCAACTGCTGCATTCGGGGTGAGCTGTTTCACCATGTCAAACTCCCAGCAGACGACGGATGTCGGCTACGGCCCAGGCCAGGCGGCCGTTGACACGTAGAGGGCGTAGCGGCCCGTCCTCGCGACAGGCCCAGCCCCTTGCTGTTTGTTCCTTGCGGCCAAGGTGGTAACACATCACCCTGGTGGAGACGTGGGTGCGGGTTTCGTGGTCGAGGGGGATGAAGTCAGCGGGGTGGGTACTTACACTAGATAGCTGTTGTACTTGGGTGGTGCCCAGAATTCGATTTGGTGATGCATAGGCAATAGCTGCTAGCTTCGCGGTGAATTGATTTTCTGCGAGTTTCATGGTGAACCATCCTTTGCCCTGCGGCTGTGTTGATGGTTCGTAATTATTCGCAGATTGCCCTCGGTAACCTCACGCAAACAACTGGCGTTTGGTTGTCATTTGGTTACCGTTTACTAGCAATGTGTTTCTTCACGGACTTGCTAAACGCCTGTTGCGAGATACTCTCTCTTGTAGCGAGTACGCCGATACCTCTGGGCAAATGTTTGTAATCATTATCGGGCATCACCAACCCTTCATTTACACACATCTGCCAACGCCGTTCGTTTCTTTCATGTGGTAATTCATCAGGTAGTTTTACAGCCCTGGATGAACCAAGAGCAACACCATCTTTGATGGAACTTACAGGTTCAGTTGAGCAAGCGCCAGCGCCTATGAAAACCGTACCAGCAGCTGTGCCTGCGTTATTCTGCGACAGCAGGAGCGATTCTGTGTTATCCCACTCCAAGGGGGGTAACTCGACAAGCTGACGGACTTGGCGGGGTGCTTCCAGAACATCACCACGCAGCAACTTTCTTTCATCTGCGAGTTCGGCCAGTCTCTTTTGAATTGGCGCTAGTCTTGTTACCTTGACCTCTGCATCTGAAGCCGTCGAATCGGAGCGGGTATCCCAGTACCGCTTTTTTTGTTCAAGATCGGAAACTTCGGCAAAATGATCTTGAATAGGTTGACGATTTTGATCGTGTGCGGTGTCATCCAACGTTGCCAGGAATATCTCGATATGCGGTGGGTTAACGTAGTTGGCGTTTGGATCAGAAGACACAGTCACACCCCTTCATGGTGCCCCTCAAGAGAATTCCCCAGCAGGCGGGTGAAGGTGTCCCGCTTTCGGTTCGCGTGCCTAGCTGGGGTGAAACTATTGCAGGGGCATCAATATCAGGCATTTGCCCTGAGAACTTCATTGATACGGGTCTGCCAGCCGGGGCCAGTGGCTTTGTATTTATCCACAATGACGGTGTCAATGCGCAGTGTGATTTGTGTTTTGCTGCCACTGCCCAGGGGGCGACCAGGGCGGCGCATCAGGGCAAATTCGGCATCGCTCACTTCATGAGTGTCAGGGTCGGCGGCAATGCCAGCGCGGATGCGGGCATCCTCCTCGTCGGTTGGTAACCGCAGAATCCGACCGGAAAGTGTCTTAACTGTAGTTGGCTGCATAACGTTTCACCTCATATTTTTCGGCTATGCGCAAGCTGATGATGCGGATCAGGTCAGCCTCACGCTCTACAAACACCACGCAATACAACGTATCACCCATTGGCGCAAAGCCCACCATGCGTTGCTCGTAATAGTCATGCAGGGTGTTATCTTCATGACTGATCAGCAAATCCCACTCCAACTCTGCCGCAGTAGCCAGTGACAGGCCGTGGTTTTTGATGTTCAAAACATCTTTGGCCGGGTCGAATTCAATTTGCATGTTGATTATTGTAGTTACGCGTATTGAAAATGCAAGTTACCCCGCCACTACGCGCAATTTGCCCGGCTCTGACTTGGCATCAAACACAATACCAGCCTGCTCCAGTATCCAGACCTCAATCTTTTCATGGTGAACGCGTAGCAACTCCAGCGGACGCACTTTGTAATGCTTTTCTGCGGTGGCGCTGGGCTTGTGGCCTTGAATTTGTGCCACCACCCCGGCTGGTACTTCCAGCCATTCGGTCAGGCTGGAGAATGACCGGCGTAAGCCATGCAGGGTAAGCCCCCTCAAGCCCGCAGCGGTGCAGGCGCGGGTGTGAGGGTTGTTGGGCTCGGTCAGGCAGCCGGTGGCACTGGTGCTGCTGGAAAACACCCACTCATTGCGGCGGGGGAGGGTGGCCAACAGGTGCAGCATGTAGGGGGTGGCGGGTATCTCGCGCGTGCCCTCGACCTTGTCGCGGATTTGAATGCCTTTCCATTGAGTGTTGATGTCGTCCCAGCGCAGCGAGAGCACTTCGCCTGGCCGGGCTCCGGTGAGCAGCATCATTTGCAGACAAGCGGCAATGATCGGGTTTTGCAGTTGCTGAACGGCGGCAAACCAGACCCCCAGTTGTTCGCGCTGCAACACGTCAGACTTGGTGCCAGACTTCCCCAAGGCTTCACGGGCCTTCTTGGTTTTGGCTGGGTTTTTGGCAGGCAGTAGGTTGGCATAGGCGGGTTGCTCTGCGCACCAGGTCAGAAACACCGTCAACAGCCGCCAGGCTAGTCGTGCCGATGAGGGGCGGGTTTTGCCTTCGTTGGCGGCCCAGGCTTCGATGGTGGCTTGATCAAGGTCTTTGAGTGCCAGCGGCATCAATGCAGCCAACGGCCCCGGGCACGTTAACTGCTTGCCACCACCCCGACGGCCAGATGGCAAGCCACCGGCCTTGGCTTTGTCGATGTGATCACGGTAATGCAGGTCGCCCCAATGCGGCTTGCGCTCTTCAATGTAGGCGGCCCAGACTTCGGCCATGGTCAGGGCGGCGACGCTTGCAGTTTGAACGGCAGCAGCCGTTGCAGCGTCTTGCTGCGCTTTGGCGATGGCAGCGGCTTCTTTTTGCTGGCGTTCAATTTCGCGTGGGTCTTGCTTGTCGGTTTTGACCGTTTTGGCCAGTTCGCGGGCTTTGTCCTTGGCATCATCAATTGACATCAAGGGAAAGCCACCCAGCGTGCGGCTGATGGCCTTGCCGTTGAGCTTGGCTTCATACACAAACGACTTGACACCGTTGGCCGTGACGCGAACCCGCAAACCCGTCACATCCTTGTCGCGCAGAAAAGCTTTAGGGGTGCCAGGTGGGCAGGTCAGTCGCTCAATTAACCCGGAGCTGAGTTCGTGTGTGACTGATAAATCAATCGGTGAATCCTTCTTTGGTCTTGCCATTTTGAGCCCCTAAACGTTGATCAATCCATGCCGCCCCATACCTGCGCTGTACCGCCCTTAAAACTCCATACCTGCGCTATACCTGCCGTAATGCACTATTTTGGCGCATATAAATCAACACTAAAGCTGGTTATTTGTTCAGTGATATTTTTGTAAGTTGTTGATTTATATTGATTCTACTACAAAGATCAACGAATAGAAATACAAAAAACTCAGGATTGTGATTCCTGTTGTCGTGGGTTCGAGCCCCATCAGCCACCCCAAGTGATATAAGAAAACCGCACTATCGAAATGGTAGTGCGGTTTTTCTTTGGTACAACGATGTAAGGG
>CAIYYA010000372.1 GCA_903930255.1 uncultured beta proteobacterium | reverse complement strand
GCGCAAGGTAATCTCTGCATTTAAGTCCAGCCAATTAAGCCGTACAAGCTGATTTTATCGAACAGCTACTCCTTTGCGGATTTCCCTTAAACGCCCCCCTAATTTTTAATCAAGTGATAAAGAATGGTTATCGACCTTCACCAACTATCCAAAACCTATCCCAACCAAGTTAAGGCACTTAAGGAAGTCAATTTTTCTGCGACCGGACAGGAGTTTATTGGCCTTGCTGGTGCTAATGGTTCGGGCAAATCCACCTTCCTAAAACTCATTGCTGGGCAATTAGAGCCTGAGCAGGGCAGGACGGAAGTTTTCGGGCGCAATGCTTTTAAACACGCCAACCAGTTAACGCGTGAAATTGCTTATATCAGCCAAGATTGGGCGCTTGATCCTGAAATGAACGGTCATGCACTGCTGGCCTATTTTGCCGCTTTGTACGGTTTGAGTGGAACAAATGCGCGGCAACGGCTTGAACAATTGATTGAAGGATTTGCTATGCAGGAATTTATTGCTCGCCGAATTAGCACCTATTCTGGCGGGCAAATGCAGCGCTTGCATCTGGCTATTGGTCTAGTTCACCAGCCCAAACTGCTATTATTGGATGAACCCACCAATGCCCTTGACCCTTCGGCGCGGGTTTTGCTTTGGCAGCTTCTAAAAACCTATCAGCAACAAGGCAATACCATATTGCTCGCTAGCCACGATTTAGACAGCATTCAGCAGTATTGTTCGCGGGTCGTCCTATTTGCCCAAGGCCGCATTGTCGCGGACGCAACGCCCACGGAGTTGGTACTAGCCCATGCCCAGCCGACTTTACACATAAAGACTGCCGAACCTTTGACTAAACTGAGGATTTTGGAACAGAACTTACGGGATTTAGCTGCTGAGTTAGACATTCAGACCACAGCGGATACCGTAAGCCTGGTTTTTAAAGAAGTTGATAAAGCCGATATGCTCTTAAAAACCCTGCAAGTGTTCGCAAACCTGCAACAAACGGTTGCCGAATGCCGTTGGGAAGAAGCTGGCTTGGCAGCAGCTTATTTCAAATTAACAGGTGCAGCCCTTACCAAGCCGCAAGCAGGCCAGACTAAAAACCATAAGCCTGGATCAAGGAGACAACAATGAATTTAGCGGTATTTCGTGCGGTCTTCGCCCGCACTTTGCTCAAAACCCTACGCCGGCCTGTGCCTTTGACTTTTTCCCTCGCGCAACCATTGATGTGGATGCTGTTTTTTGGGTTTTTATTCCAACGTTACACCTTAGACAACATGCCGCCAGAGTTGCAGTATCTCGATTTTCTGGTGCCGGGCATTGCTTGCATGACCGTCTTGTTTGGCGCATCGCAAGCAGGCATTGAATTGATCCGCGACATGCAAACCCGATTTTTAGGACGGGTGCTGTCAACGCCTGCCTCAAAAACCATGATAATGGCTGGAAAAGTGCTTTCCGATAGCACTCGCCTCATCGTGCAAGCCTTGTTGGTATTGGCCTTAGGTCTGGCTTTGGGTGCACATCTCCAGCTCAGCCTTGGCATATTGGCTTTCATGGTGTTTAGCTTATTTTTATTCGCCATTGCATTTTGCAGTTTGTCCTGCTGGATTGCGTTGAAAGCCCGCTCCCAGGAAAACATGGCCAGTTTTGTCCATTTG
>CAIYYA010000371.1 GCA_903930255.1 uncultured beta proteobacterium | reverse complement strand
CCAACGGGCAGGTTGCCCAGCATCACTTTACCAACGCGCACGCGCTTCAAACCCACCACTTTCAGACCAACCAGCTCGCACATGCGGCGAATCTGGCGTTTTTTGCCTTCGGTCAGGACAAAACGCAGTTGCTCAGGGTTTTGCCATTCGACCCGGGCGGGTTTGAGCGCCTGGCCGTCCAGGCTTAGACCATGGCGTAATTTGGCTAATTTATCGGCCGGAAAAACCGATTGCACGTCGGAGCTGACCGGGTCATCGTCGTCAATGCGGCTCAGCTGGGTCGGCGCCGATGGTCTGGCACCGGGTCTTGCAGCGTGTGTTGCAGCGGCCGATGTGGCGGCCGCGATGTTTTCAACTCCGGTGTAGATCACCCGCACCAAGTATTCCTTTTCCATCACGGCATCTTCGCCAATCAGCTGGCGCGCCACCCGGCCGTCTTGCGTCAACACCAACAGCCCAGTGGAGTCAATGTCGAGCCGCCCGGCAGGCACCAGGCTTTTGAGTTGACTGGGGTGAAAAAAGAAGCGCGCGTTGTCTTCAGACCAGCGGTTTTGCGGCTGTACCAGCGTGATGGCAGGCTCGTGACCATCTTCAGCCTGACCGCTGACCAAACCCAGCGGCTTGTTGATCAAAACGGTGACCTGTTTCGCCTGCTGACCCTGGGCTTGTTTGTCGATCTCAATGCGCACATCGGGTGCCACCTGCATACCCATCTCGGCCATTTTGCCATTCACTTTGACCCAACCTTTGGCAATCCAGTCATCAGCCTCGCGGCGTGAGGCCAACCCCAATTCAGCCATGCGCTTGTTCAGGCGTAACGTGCCATTGGCTCCAAACGCGGCCGTGTTGGCCTGACCGGCAGGAATCGGCGCTTTGGCAGCAGGGGCCGCAGCACGACGAAAAACAGGAGTTTTTGAAGGGATGTTCATAGTTATAAAAATGATAGCTGCTTACGCTTATTGGGCTTGCGCCAAGGGCTGATTATTCATGTAAAGTCAGAGTTACTGTCGCTCAATCGGCATTCAATTTGGTATTTGAACAGCTTGGCTGCATCAGTCAAAAATCTTCGAGCGCAAGGCTTTCAAATCGGTCACCCGCAGTCCACCGTATTCGACCCGAATCGCCCCTTGGGCTGCCAGCGTGGTCAGCGCCTCATTGACACGCTGGCGCGACAAACCCACCAGGTAAGCCAGTTCTTGCTGGGTGATGCGCAGCACAGCACCCAAACCGGGGTAAAGCACCGGGTTAAACAGCGCAGCCAAACTGCGCGCGACGCGAATGTTGGGATTGGTCATGCGGTCAATTTCACGCGCCGCGATGAATTGACCCAAACGCTCATTCAGCTGGTTCATGACAAAGCGGTTAAAGCCGATCGAATGGTCGAGCAGCCAGTGAAAGGTGTCCACATGCAAACCGGCAACCATGCTTTTGCGCAGTGCCTGAATGTTGTAGCGATACACCTCGCGTTTCAAGGCGGTGCCCTCGCCAAACCAGCCACCCGGTGGTACACCGGTAAAAGTCATGGTTTGCCCCTCGGCGTTATCGCTGCTCATTTTCAGCAGGCCATCCACCACACCAAACCAGTAAGTCACCGGGCGACCGGTGCGACAGACGAAATCACCCGGGTTGGCTTCGGAGATTTTGAGGTCTTCAACGGCGCGCTCCCGTTCAATGGCAGACAGCAGTCGCAGCCAGGGAATCACATCCAGCTCTTGCGCTGTCAGAGGGCGGCGCCGCTGAAAAAGCGAAATTTCAGTGCTCATGAATCAATCAGTAAAGTAACACGTTCAGGGAAAACACCTACGGAGAATGCGTCAGATTGTCGTCCAAACGACAACATAACGTCAAATCGAGTTCTATCATTCGCAGCATTCCAGCAGGTTCAATATGGATTGGCCTGCTTTGTTTGAAGACAAGGTGTTGCAATGCAAACGACGTTTCCCCAATTACTGATGAACCACGCGGCCCAGCGGCCTAATGACGCCGCTATGCGCGAGAAAGAATATGGCATCTGGCAAGCCATCACCTGGGGTGACTTGGCCTCTTTGGTAGAGCACATGGCCTGCGGTTTGCACCAGGCGGGCTTGCGCCAGCATGATCACATGGTAGTGATTGGCGCCAACCGCCCGCGCCTTTACGCCACCATGCTGGCGGTGCAATCTTTGGGGGCTGTGCCAATTGCGTTGTATCAAGACGCAGCGGCACCCGAGTGCGTATTTCCGTTCAACAATGCCGAAGTGAAATTTGCCTTTGCCGAAGACCAGGAGCAAGTGGACAAGTTGCTTGAAATCCGCGACCAATGCCCGCTGCTGTCCAACATTTACTTTGACGACCCGCGCGGTCTGCGCAATTACGACGAAGCAGGCTTGGCAGCCATCGACGAACTGATTGCTGCGGGCAAAGCCTTTGCGGCCATTCACCCCGATTTTTTCAAAACCGAAGTCGCCAAAGTGCTGCCTGACGATGTCGCCGGCATGTTTTACACCTCAGGTACCACGGGCAACCCCAAAGGCGTGGTGCACACGCACGACACACTGCTCAACCGGGCCCGCGCTGGCGCCGAATTTGACAAACTGACCCACTCCGAGGATGTGCTGGCCTACCTGCCACCCGCCTGGATCGGGCAAAACATTTTCTCGTATGCCCAGTGGCTGAGCTGTGGCTATGTGGTGAACTGCCCCGAGTCGGCAGCCACAGTCACCATCGACCTGAAAGAAATTGGCCCCACCTATTACTTTGCGCCGCCCCGCGTATTTGAGGGGCTGCTCACCAGCGTGATGATCCGCATGGAAGACGCTGGCAGC
Source organism: uncultured beta proteobacterium (assembly GCA_903930255.1). Taxonomy (GTDB): domain Bacteria; phylum Pseudomonadota; class Gammaproteobacteria; order Burkholderiales; family Burkholderiaceae_C; genus Rhodoferax. The sequence continues at coordinate 808 of CAIYYA010000371.1, read as the reverse complement.
ATCAAGCGCAACATGTTTCACTATTTCATGAACGTGGCCAAGCGTGTCGGGCCCACCTTGATGGATGGCAAAAGTGTTTCGCTCACAGACAGCATCCTGTATGCCTTGGGTAACTTCATGGTCTATGGCCCATTGCGCAACAGCCTGGGCTTTAGCCGTGTGCGTGTGGCCTACACCGCTGGCGAAGCGATTGGTCCGGACTTGTTCAGTTTTTACCGCTCGATTGGTGTCAATCTGAAGCAGCTCTATGGCTCCACCGAGACCGCCGTGTTTGTCTGCCTGCAGCCCGACCACGAAGCGCGCGCTGACACAGTGGGTGTTCCATGCGCCGGTGTCGAGATCAAGGTGGCTGAAAACGGCGAGATTCTGGTCAAATCGCCCGGTTTGCTCAAAGGATACTTTAAAAACCCTGAAGCCACGGCTGAAGTGCTCACCGCCGATGGCTGGTACCACACCAGTGATGCTGGCTTTCTGGACGCGCATGGTCACCTGAAAATTATTGACCGCGTGAAAGACGTGGGTCGCATCAAGGGCGGCGCCAACGACGGTGCCATGTTTGCGCCCAAATACGTCGAAAACAAACTCAAATTTTTCCCGCACATCAAAGAAGTCGTGGCCTATGGCGACGGCCGCGAGAAAGTTTGCGTCATGATCAACATCGACGTTGACGCGGTCGGCAACTGGGCTGAGCGACGCAATCTGCCTTATGCTGGCTACACCGACCTGGCGCAAAAACCCGAGGTCTATCAGCTCATCAAGGAATGCGTTGAAAAGGTCAACGCCGACCTGAGTGTTGATACCTTGTTGG
>CAIYYA010000370.1 GCA_903930255.1 uncultured beta proteobacterium | reverse complement strand
GATCGCAGCACTCCTTGAGGACTTGAACAGCCTGGAGTTTTGCCATCCTGAAACAGGCGCGAAAATGGTCTACGCGCTGGTGTGATGTGCCATCGAGAATTCCGTGCGGATCAGGATGTCTGAAATTCAACCGGGTTTGAACTTCAGGTGCCAAAAAGTCAGATAAATCAACCCGTCGCCAGCAAACTCTCAAACGGAATACGCAAGCCAACATGCAGTTTTTGACCATCTGCAAACTCAGGCGACGCTTGCGGTTGAGCACCTCTGAGACCCGGCCACTGCTGCCAATGTACCAGCGTGCCTCGCGTCATACCCTGTCGCCAGACCAGGAACAATCAAGATCACCATTTCGATACCGATAGGACACCATGCGACAAGAACTTGATGACCTGCTGTGCCAGCGTTACCCCGAATTGTTTCGTGACCGGCATGGGGACAGGGCGCAAACATCCATGTGCTGGGGTTTTGCATGCGGGGACGGCTGGTTTGGCATCATTGACAGGCTGTGCGCCGACATTGCAGCCCAAGTGCGTACTGGCAAGATGCCATCCGTGGTGGTCAGCCAGGTCAAGGAAAAATCAGGCACCCTGCGGTTCTATATACGCGGTGGTTACCTTCACGGCGGCAATGCCCAAACGCACAGACTGATAGAGCTGGCACAACAACAAGCGCAGCATACCTGTGAAGAATGCGGCCAGCCGGGGGTGTTGTTGGACGTGGGTGTGCCCCGCGTTCGTTGCGCTGCCTGCGCGATGGAAAGCCGTTGAAGCGATGCTGCTCATCAACAGCACGAACGTTCATTCGTCAACCCCAAGCCTTGACCAGCTTGCCCGTTTCCAGGTCAAACATGTACTGCTGCTGAACGATGATGTCGATGTGCACGCGGCCCAAACGCGCACATTCGGAAAGTAGCAGCTTGGGCGAAGTGAGTCCGTGAGAGTGGTCGTGCAGGTCGTGATAGAGATAACAGTGCTGCTCTGATGGCCAAGCCTGACTATCGCTGCCTCTCATGTCGCAGTGGTCCGTGGTGAAGTCAGCTTGGTATTGCGCACCAAGTTTTAGGGAAAGTTCGCGTTTCGTGAGGTAGTTGTCATCATCCTCGCTGTGTTGCGGATCGTCCTCACGCAGCACAAAAGCCAGGTGGGCATCCATTTCATAGTCAACCATCGGGTCTTGTTGATCCGCCGTCTTGGCCTTGAGACCAGGCGCCAGTTCTTGCGACACATCCACGCAGAATTGACCGATGGTGCGCAAGGACGCATTCAATTTGCGCAGTGCCTCCTTATCTTCATTGTTGGCCTTCCAAGACGGGTCGGCATTGCATTCAACAACATTTGCAAACTCGGCCCCCAAGACTTTGAGCGCCTGCGTGCAAGTGTCCAAGGCATCCTCAAACGAACTGGGCAAGTTTGGATTGTCAAAAAGATGATTGTTCTTGCCCTGGTCATCGCCCATGCGACGCTCCAAATCCCTGAAACACTCTTGGAGTTGATACAGCTTGGTTAGTGTTGTGGGTTTCATCGGCATCTCCTGATTGGCATCGCCTACTGTTGCACGCACCCGCGACAAACCGCGTCGCCCGCGATGGACTTGGCTAGTTAGAGAGGCTGCGGAATAAAGGGGCCAGGATCGGATTATTTTCTGGGCTTAACTTTTCAGCAGCGTCACCCCACGCAAACCGGCCTTGCGGGCGCTGTTGGCAAAATTTTTGTCAAACGTCATCAAGCGCTGGCCGTCAGGGCATTGGGCAGCGTGCAGTGCATCGGCAAATTCAAGCCCGCTGGCATAGGCATCAAGCACACGCTGCGCCAAGACGATATCGGTGGCGCTGATATTTTCCAGATTCAAAAAATCACGAAAACTGGCTTCAATAGCCGCTGCTTGCAGTGCATAGCAGGCGCGCAGCACCCATTCACACTCCATCAAAACGGACATCGACACCGTGCAAGGCTCGCTGCATACCAGCTGCTCGGCCGCCAACGCTTGGGCGGCATCGTCTCCGACCAGTAGCCGAATCACCACATTGGTGTCAAGCGCTGCCATCAGGGCAGACTCCTGCGCTGGGCTTCCTGGAGCACCGCTTGATTCATATCTTCAACGCTGTGCGTTGGGCCGCTGTAAGCAAGGCGGCTGCGAATGGCTGCCAACCCCTGCGGCAAAGCCGTTTTTTGCGGGGTTTGGACAGGCTTGAGCAACACCCCTTCGGCTGTGTTTGTCACCTCCAGCCGTGTGCCCGTATGCCAGTGACGTGCCTCACGCATCGCTTTGGGGATGATGACTTGGCCTTTGCTGGACAGTAAAGTCAATTGCATGTTGCCGCTCCATTCAACATAAGTAAGACATTGATCTTACCCTTGATTTTTCTGACAACACCAAACCGATTGTTCTTTTGTTCCAAATATACGTGTAACGCCCACCAGACTTGCATGAGCAGCTATCAAATTTGAATAGCTCGGTTGCTTGCAGCAGCGCTTAATCCGGCCAGTCTGTCCTGTTCAGTTTGAACGAATAACCGGCGTGCAAAATCAAGGCAGACCACACTTGCGGTCCGATGACAACACTGGGACAGGTCAAATACAGTTCGTGCGTGTGGGTGGCCAGCGCCACGGCACAATCCATGTCGGGCGCGGGTCTGAGGTGCAAACTCAGCGGTGCCCCATTGCCAGCAAGGGCTCGAAGGGTCGCTTCATCAAGCGCCATGGGCCATTCAAAAACAAGTCCGTGCCCGCTTTCAGCGCTGCCAAGGCAGCTGGCAGCTTCAAACTCCAGGCTTTGCAAGTGGGTAAAGCACAAGAAATGCGTTTTCCAGTCGCCCAGCACCTTGGCCATTTCTGGCGAGACGGCGGTAAAACCGAGGGTGGCAAAGCCACCAATCAATGGCTTCAGGCATTCAAGTGCGTCAATAGAGGCCGTTGAATACGCAGTGAGATCCATGTCTTCACCCAGCACATCGTAGTTTGGATGATGTTCTTCACTTGCCAGAAACTGCTCTCTGATTATTTGGGCAGCGGTCAGATCAAGATGTGCCTTGGCTCCAGACGGCGTGATTGGAATGACGGGCGCTGACGCGGCAAGCGCCCACGTTGGGATGTGGCTGCAAGCCAATGCTGCACTGATGTGGGCTAATAGTTGGCGACGGTTCATGATGGTTCTATCAGCTCTACGATGCGTTCAGCGAACTTGCATCAGACGCTGGATGGATGGCCTTTCGCGCCATTTCCAATGTGAAAACATCTTTCTGTGCCAGGCCGTACGCCACGACTTTATGAAGCGCACCTTCGAGTGATCGCACATCTTTGGGGTAAGTTTGGGCCAAAAGCCCAACAACTTCATCTGGCAGATTGATTCCTGCTGCAATGGCCTTGGCTTTCACAATTTCGGTGCGCATCGCCACGCAAGGTGAAACCAGGTTCACCACCAACCCGGCATCAAATCGGGACACCAAACTTTCATCAAATCCAGTCAGGGCACTGGGTGCTTGACTGCCCGCAAAAACGATGCGGGTATTTCTGGCCAACAGCTGATCAATGATCTGCAGCAGTTCCGCTTGCGAGCGACACTTGTCAGACAGGCGGTTGATGTCGTCGAACAACAGAACATCAAGCGCGTTGAAGCGTGCTTGAAGCTCAAACTGATTCCCTTGGCGATAGGCAATCACCACATCGTGAACAAACTGCTCGGCATCGAGATAAAGCATCTTGGCATCAGGTACGACAGCATCGAGTTCATTGAAGAGCGCCTGCAAGAGATGCGTTTTACCCATCCCAATGCCGCCCGTCACGAACAATAAATTTGGGCTTTGTGCTGACGCGGCAACTATGTTTTTAGCTGCTATGACCGCCATTTTGTTGGCATCACCCACGACCAGCGTGGTAAACGTATTGGCCGGGTTAACCATTGCCTGATTTTGTTCGGCCCAGTTTGTCGATTTGGCTAAATCAAGTCCGGCCTTATCAGCCAGCCCGACCGCCATATTGCTGATCAACAAGCCAATCTGCTCAAGTCCGAATGTAAGATTTTTACAGTCATGGCGCAGCATTGAGTTTGCTCGTTCGTCGAGTGCAGCTGTTTTGATGTCATTGCCAACGTACTGAAGCATCAAGTGTGCAGCGTTCAGTGCGCTGGCAACACGCTGGTTTGGACTCTGGCTGCTTGTTTGACTGCGTGACATGAATGATCTCCGTGTGTTGGGAGATTCAATGATGACCGGCACGGCGACAAGGTGTGTCGCGGGGAATCAGTCTGAATTGATTCTTTAGTTACCAACGCGGTTCGCGTCATACTCTGTCGCCAGGCCAGTAACAATCCAGATCACCATTTCGACACGTAAAAAAGTCATGCGACAAGAACTTGATGATCTGCTGTGCCAGCGCTACCCCGAACTGTTTCGTGACCGGCATGGGGACAAGGCGCAAACGTCCATGTGCTGGGGTTTTGAATGCGGGGACGGCTGGTTTGGCATCATTGATAGTCTGTGTGCAGAAATCGCAGCCCAAATGCGTACTGGGGAGATGCCACCCGTGGTGGTAAGCCAGGTCAAGGAAAAATCAGGCTACCTGCGGTTTTACATTCGCGGAGGTTACCTACACGGTGGCAATGCTGAAACGCATCGATTGATCGAGCTTGCGCAGCAGCAATCGTTGCACTTTTGTGAAGAGTGCGGCCTACCGAGTAGTTTGCTGGTAGTTGGCAGATCGGTTGTACAGCGTGCGCCAATCAGTGGCCAGAGAATTTCTAGGTGATTTAACTTGGCACCAGCGTTGTCCAATGACCGCTCACAAGGTGGTCAATGGGGGAAAGTTACTACCGTTTTGGGCACTGACCTGCCTGTGGTGACAATTCAGTGAATGACTCTTGTCAGCCTATTGCGGTAGTAGAAACACATGCTCCAGTGCTCCATTTTGGAGTCAGTAGCATGAACTTTGCATGACCATTTCTGTGCGGCAAAATTTTCTGCGGATGCTTATCGACCATCATTCAGCGGGATCACGCATGATCTTGAAAGTGGCGCCAGAAGCCGCAGGCAAAACACCAACTGCGATTGAGCATGGGCAAGCTTTGAATCGCAGCCTTCTATTGATCCTGATACGTCCAATCAAGCAGCGTATCAAATGCCTCGCGTGCTGCGTGAGCCTGGCTGTGGTTGACCATGGCAACAAGCACATAGCGTTTGCCGCTGCGTGCGTGCACGTAGCCTGCCAGCGCCACCACATCGCGCAAACTGCCGGTTTTGAGGTGTGCACGCGCGGTTGCGCTGCGGCTGCGCTTGAGCGTGCCATCCACCCCGGCCAGCGGCAAAGAAGCCATCAGCTCAGGCATATTGGGCGACGCATAGGCCACACTGAGCATGCGCGCCAAGGCCTGGGCACTGATGCGCTCACGCCGCGACAGCCCCGAGCCGTTGTCTAGCACCGGTATATCAAGCGTGCCGATGCGGCGCAGCCACCACTGACGCAGCTGCTCGCGCGAGGCTGCCCAGGATGCATTGGCACTGCCCAAGCGCCCCAGGCTCAAAAAAACCTGCTGCGCCATCACGTTGTTGCTGTATTTGTTGATGTCGCGAATCACTTCTGCCAGTGTGGGGGAAACATGTTCAAAAGCAGGCGCTGTAGCCGGTGACAAACCCGGGCGCACCGTGCCCAGCAGTTTGCCACCCATGCTCTGCCAAAGCCCCTGAATCGCCCGGGCGTTGTAGCTGGCAGGGTCGGCATAGGCCACAGGCCAGACTTTTTCGCCACAGGATGCGGGGTAGCTGCCGGCAAAATAAAAACGTTGCGGGTCAGAAAAATCTGCCTTCAAAGCGCTGCGGTAGTCGCTGCAAATCCGCTCAGCACCCGGCTTGCTGGCCTGCAAAGCCACGCTGCGCTGCATCTGCACACCCCACAGCGGTGGTTCAAAAGCCACCCGCGCCAAACCGGTGGCCAAGTCAGGCACAAAGGTCATAACAACCGATTTGAAATTAATCAGCAAGGCTTCGGGTGCTGCGTTGTAGGGGCGCAATGGCTCCCCATCAAACTCGGCCGGATTCACCGCAGGCAACTCAAACAGATGCTGATCCAACACGATATCGCCGGCAATGGTCTGCACACCCAATCCCTGCAAGCGGCGCAACAGCAACCAGAGTTTTTCCAGCACCAAAGCGGGATCTCCCTGCCCCTGAATAAACACATTTCCCGTCAGCACCCCGTCGCGCAAAGTGCCATCCAGCCACACCGGTGTGCGCCATGTCGCCGTTGGGCCGAGCAGGTCCAGTGCAGCGTAGGTGGTGACCAGCTTCATCACCGAGGCCGGGTTCATGGCTGCTTCGGCGCGGTG
>CAIYYA010000369.1 GCA_903930255.1 uncultured beta proteobacterium | reverse complement strand
TCCGCACCAGCAGTGCGACCCTGATGCACCGTTGCACTTGCAAATTTCCGCCCTTGATTTTTCGACCTTTGTCGGACGCATTGGTGTTGGTCGCATCAGCCAAGGCACGATCAAACCCATGATGGACGGGGTGGTGATGGAAGGCACGGACGGCAAGGCCGTCAAGGGGCGTGTCAATCAGGTGCTGACCTTCCAGGGTCTAGAGCGCGTGCAGACGACCGATGCCGGTCCTGGTGTAATTGTGTTGATCAATGGCCTGACTGATATCGGTATTGGTGTCACCATCACCGATCCGTTGAACCCGACACCATTGCCCATGCTCAAAGTGGATGAACCCACCTTGACCATGAATTTTTGCGTCAACACCAGCCCGTTGGCGGGGCGCGAAGGTAAATATGTCACCAGCCGCCAGATTTGGGATCGTCTGCAAAAAGAACTGCAACACAACGTGGCCTTACGCGTCAAAGAAACCGACGAAGAAGGCATTTTTGAAGTGATGGGTCGTGGTGAACTGCATTTGACGATTTTGCTGGAAAACATGCGTCGTGAAGGTTTTGAGATGGCCGTTTCCAAGCCACGCGTGGTGTTCAAAGACATCGACGGTGTGCGCCACGAGCCCATTGAAATGGTCACTGCCGACATCGAAGAGCAACATCAGGGCGGTGTGATGCAAGCGCTGGGCGAGCGCAAGGGCGAGCTGTTCAACATGGACCCTGATGGCCGTGGCCGTGTTCGCCTGGAATACCGCATTCCGGCGCGCGGCCTGATTGGGTTCACCAACGAGTTTTTGAACCTGACGCGCGGCACCGGGCTGATCTCGAATATTTTTGACCGCTACGAGGCGCACAAGGGTGACATTGGCAGCCGTAAAAATGGTGTGCTGATTTCCATGGACGATGGCGAAATCTTCACCTATGCGCTGGGTAAGCTCGACGACCGTGGCCGCATGTTTGTGCGCGCCAATGATCCGGTTTATGAAGGCATGATCGTCGGCATTCACAGCCGTGACAACGATCTAGTGGTGAATGCCACTCGCACCAAGCAACTCACCAATTTTCGGGTCTCGGGCAAAGAAGATGCGATCAAGATCACGCCACCGATTGAACTCACCCTAGAGTACGGTGTGGAGTTCATTGAAGAAGACGAGTTGGTCGAAATCACGCCAAAATCGGTGCGTTTGCGTAAGCGTCACCTGAAAGAAAGCGACCGCAAACGCGCCAGCCGTGCCTAATACGCCCAGACTCACCCACAACCGCGCCGTCGTGCTGATGCTGGCCGTGACCCTGATGTGGTCAATTGCCGGTGTGGTGACACGCCACCTGGAGCAGGCGCGCAGTTTTGAGGTGACGTTTTGGCGAAGTTTTTTTACGGCACTGAGTCTGCTGCTGCTGTTGCCCATGATCCAGGGCAAAGCTGTCCTTGGCCAGATGCGCCATGGCGGCTCAGCCCTATTGATCTCTGGCTTGCTGTGGGCGGGCATGTTCACCTTTTTCATGCTTGCGCTCACGCTGACGACGGTAGCTAACGTCTTAGTGGCGAGTTCGTTGACGCCACTGTTAACAGCTTTGGCTGCGCGTATTTTGATTGGTCATCGCATCCCTTTGCGAACCTGGTTAGCCATTGTTGTTGCCGGTTTTGGCATAGCATATATGTTTGGTAATCAGCTGGGACAAGGCATCAGTTTGCTGGGTGCCTTCGCTGCGCTTGCGGTTCCTGTTGGTGGCGCTGCCAATTGGACGCTGAACCAGCACGCACAGGCGCACGGCAAAAATGTTGATCTGATCCCGGCCGTACTGATTGGCGGTGTGGTGTCGTCTTTGGTCACGCTGCCGCTGGCCTGGCCACTGCAGGCATCCAATCACGATCTGTTGTTGTTGGCGGGCTTGGGCTTGGTACAACTGGCGATACCCTGCTCGTTGGCGATTGTTTGTGCCCGTGTGCTGAAAGCCCCCGAAATGGCTTTGCTGGGCATGCTTGAAGTTATCTTTGGTATTTTGTTGGCTTGGTTGGGTGCCGGTGAAACGCCTGGGCCTGAGGTTGCGTTCGGTGGTGCTCTGGTGATTGGTGCTTTGTTGGTGAATGAGCTTGTAGGATGGCGCGCCCGGGCGAGTTTGGCATGAGCCTGTTCAAATCTGCCTCGCTGGTTTCGCTGTGGACGCTGCTATCGCGCATCACTGGCCTGATACGGGAGCTGCTAATAGCTTCGGCTTTTGGTGCCTCGGCCATGACCGATGCTTTTAATGTGGCGTTTCGGATTCCAAATTTGTTTCGGCGGCTATTTGGCGAAGGTGCATTCAGTCAAGCCTTTGTGCCGGTGCTAGCCGCCTCCAAAGTTCAGCATGGCGACGTCGCTACCCAGTTGTTGATCGACCGGGTTGCCACTGTGTTAGCCTGGGTTTTGTTGTTGTTGAGCGTTTTGGGTGTTGTGGGCGCTACCGGTTTGGTGTGGCTCATGGCCAGCGGCTTGCAGCAACAGCCGCGTGGTTTTGACGTGGCGGTGGTGTTGACACGCTGGATGTTTCCCTACATCGCATTCATGTCGTTGGTTGCCTTGGGCGCAGGTGTATTGAACACCTATAAGCGGTTTGCCGTTCCTGCAGCCACGCCGGTGCTATTGAATATTTGCATGATTGGGGCGGCTTGGCTGGGCGCGCCCTGGTTCAAAACTCTGGGCTTGGAGCCTATTTATGCACTTGCTGGGGGGGTTTTGCTCGGTGGAGTTTTGCAACTGGTGGTGCAGTGGCTCGCGCTGAGGCGTCTGGGTTTGGCGCCACGCGTGGGTTGGCGCTGGTCGGCACTTCGCCTGGCCTGGACCGATACGGGCACACAAAACATTCTGCAACTGATGGGCCCTGCGCTGCTGGGTGTTGGTGTGGCGCACCTGTCGATGCTCATCAACACACAAATTGCCTCGCACCTGAAGGCGGGCAGTGTGAGCTGGATTACCTATGCAGATCGGTTGATGGAGTTTCCTACGGCCATGCTCGGGGTGGCTTTGGGTGTGGTGCTGATGCCACAGCTAGCCGGTGCGCGTGCCAGTGGCGACACTGCCAGGTATTCAGCCATGCTGGACTGGGGCTTGCGTCTGGTTGTGTTGCTAGCAACGCCCTGTGCCGTGGCTTTGCTGGTGTTTCCGCAGCCTTTGGTTGCCGTGCTGTACCACTATGGTGCCATGACCGAGTTTGACGTGCGGCAAGTCACCCACGCATTGATGGGGTGGGGTGTCGGGCTGATCGGTATCGTTGCGATCAAAGTGCTGGCTCCGGCGTATTACGCCAGTCAGGACACCCGAACACCCGTCAAGGTGGCAGTTGTGGTGCTGCTGCTGACACAAATACTAAATCTCCTGCTGGTGCCGCATCTGGCCCATGCTGCACTCACTTTGTCGATTGGCTTGGGTGCCTTGGTGAATGCCTTATGGCTGCTTTTGGCTTTGCTCAAACGCAAGAGTTATCAGCCCGAACCGGGATGGTTGTCTTTTACTTTGCGCGTTGTGCTGGCCTGTATTTTGCTCGGGTGTTTTTTGTATTGGGCCAATAGCACTTTTTCCTGGCTTGCCATGCGTGCTGAAAGTTTTAAGCGGATTTGGCTTATGACGCTTATTCTGCTTGCATCAGCAGCTCTTTATTTTGTAGCGCTTTGGGGTACTGGAATGAAATTGCGCGAGTTGTTACGTCGCTAGAATCATATGACGATGAAGCTGTCCTTCAAGAGCCCTACGCCATTGGAATACTTTGCCACTTTGGTGCAAAGCGATTCGGCCTTCACGCAGCTTGAAGCGGCCATCAGCCTGGCGCAAGACGAATACCCTGAACTCGATGTGGCATCGGTGCAAGATCAAATCGATGAGCTGATGGCACGCTTAAAAAGGCGCGTTCCCAAAGATGCAGGCAAGTTACAAAAATTGCGCGTTTTGAACCAGTTTTTCTATCGTGATCTGGGCTTTTCGGTTAATGCCAACGATTTTGCCAATCCCGATAACAGCTATGTGCACTGTGTGTTGCAAAAGCGCTTGGGAATTCCGATTTCAATTGGGGTGATCTGGCTCGAATTAGCGCAAAGCTTGGGTCTTGCCGCGCGCGGCGTGGCTTTTCCTGGTCACTATTTGGTCAAGGTTCATTTGGCAGAAGGTCAAGTTGTCATCGACCCACTGACGGGGAGCTCGCTGAGTCGGGATGAACTGCTCGAGCGACTCGAACCTTATCGGAATGTGGCGGGTTTGTCGGATGAGCAAGAATTTGTGCTGGGTCATTATCTGCAGCCAGCAACAGCACGCGAAACGATTGGCCGTATGTTGCGTAATCTGCAGGAAATTCACGCCATGCAAGAAGATTGGCCACGCCTCTTGGGTGTGCTCGAGCGGCTGTTGGTGTTGTTGCCTCGCGCCTGGAGTATTTACCGCGAACGGGGCTTGGTTTATGCCGAGTTGGGACGTGAGGGGCACGCGCTGGAAGACCTCGAGACCTATCTTGCCAATAGCACGCAAACAGCTGATCGGGGCGCGATACTCGCGCGTGTCGCAGAACTCAAGCGCATGACGCGCTGAACGAGCGTCTGCGTTCATTCACAGGCTATACAGAAAGATTTGAAGATGACACTAATTTTTCAAAAATCAAAACAGGTCTGCTGTAGGTGTCTGATCTGGCTTGCGGCACCGCTGGGCATGTTAGCGTGTGGCGGTGGCTCAAGCTATGACTTGACGAGTCAATCGCTGCCCCAGGTTACGGCGTATTCAGCTGCAACGGCGGTGGCTGGTTTGGCCACATCATTTACTGTTTATGGTAAAAATTTGCCGCAAACAGCGCTTGCTGTGCTATCAGGCGGCACCTGTGCTAACCCAATCAGTGTGTCGGCCAGCAGTTTGACGGCTGTTTGCACACCTGGATCTAGCTCAGGCACGGTGCTGCTATCAATCTATAGCGCAGCAATCGCGAGTGGAGGGTATCTCCTCGGGCAGCAAAATGTGACTGTTACACAGGTGCAAATCCGATTTGTTGACAGTGGTATTTCGGCCACCCAATGCAATGAAGTTGGCAGCGATATCTTGGTCAGTTGTGCCAGTACGGCGGCGCTGGCCCTGAATGACAAGCAAGACGGCATGGTGGGACGCGATGTGCAGTATGCAGATAATACCGATGGTATTTTGGGGTTCAGCTATGGTGCCTTCGGTACTGATTGCACCTATGACTACGTGTCCAAGCTGACTTGGCAGAACGCGAGCGCAACACTGACAGCTTTGCCCGGGAACCCAATGAACACAGAGGCCGCAGGTCTTCGTGAGGCGGCGAAAGTTGGAATAGGTCTTTGTGGCTACGACGATTGGCGCTTGCCCACGCGTGATGAATTGCAAAGTTTGCTTTACTACGGGTCAACCACATTGCCAAGCATGGCGATTGATGTCGGGAAATTCGGACAAACCAAAGCTGCCTGGTATTTTTCAGAGTCGATTTTTAACGGTAGCAGCGTCTGGGTGGTTGATTTTGCGAAAGGGCAAGTCGCAGGCATTGGCGCAACGCCGGGTTCGGGCATAGAGCTTCGACTGGTACGCGGTGGATCTGCCCAGGTGTCTCCCCGTTTTAGCTACTCGGTCGATGGTGCTCTGGTGACCGATGCCGTCACGGGCTTGATCTGGCAGCGCTGCAGTGCCGGCCTGAGCTGGAGTAGCAGCACCAGTTCTTGCGCGGGTATGGTTGCGTCACCGGTCAGTCATGAAGGTGCCTTGAGTTATGCCAAGCAAAATGCCCCCTGGCGTTTGCCCAATGTGAAAGAGCTCGCCAGCATTGTGGACAGTCGGCAGGGGCCAGCCATTGATCCGACGGTATTTCCCAATACACAAAGCCAGGTTTATTGGTCATCCACATCTGACGTTCGATTACCGTCAAGAGCCTGGAGCGTCGATTTTTCGATTGGCTCTGTCAACACAGTACCCCGCACGCAGACAAATGCGATAAGGCTAGTTCAGTAACTTTTAAATAGCTATTTAATTGATAGTTGAAAATATAAGCCTATCAATCTCTGGCAATTGATTCAACGAAAGCTTACTGGGTGCCAAAAATCCGGTCGCCGGCATCCCCCAGGCCGGGCAGGATGTAGCCGTGGCTGTTTAATTGGCGGTCGATCGCGGCAGTGAAAATCGCCACATCTGGATGCGCCAGGCGCAGAGCTGCAACGCCTTCGGGGCAGGTGAGTAGACAGACAAATTTGATCGATTTGGGTTTCAGCGCCTTGATGCGCTCGATTGCAGCAATGGCTGAATTGCCGGTAGCCAACATCGGGTCGACCACCACCACATCTCGCTCTGACATGTCTTTGGGCATTTTGAAGTAATACTCCACCGGTCGCAGCGTCTCAGGGTCGCGGTACAGGCCAATGTGGCCAACACGCGCACCAGGCACCACTGTGAGCATGCCGTCCAGAATCCCCGTGCCGGCACGCAAAATTGAAACCAGCACCAATTTTTTGCCGTCAATGACCTTGGCGGTCATGGTCTCGAGTGGGGTTTCAATGGGAATGTCTTGCGTGGGCATGTCGCGTGTCACTTCGTACGCCATGAGCATGGCCAGTTCGTTGAGCAGTGTGCGAAAACTGGTGGTGCTGGCACTTTTTTGACGCATCAGCGTGAGCTTGTGCTGCACCAGTGGGTGGTTAATGACGTGAAGCATCGGGTCATTGGACGATGTCATATGCAGGGTTCCTTTGCGTTGAGTGGAATGGCTTGATTGTCGCGCAATGATTATTTGCCGACTGCGACAGGCTCAGCCCGAACGGAACTTAAAACATCATCGTGCCGTATCAATAAATGCTGGGTATGCAGTGGGATTGGTATCAATGTTTGGTGTTAGCATTTCAGGGTATGCAGAGAAAGAATTGCCAGTGTACGGCGCTTCTTAGGGATGCAGAAATTGCAAATGTACCGTTTATGGCGAGTGCTGGAGGGATGCAGCGCAAGGCGCTCAGAGCGCAGTGTGGCCAAGACCACACAAGGGATGAGCAACGAAGCAATGCGCCCGCCAGTGCCGCCAGAAATGGGATGTTTGCAATTTCTGCATCACTTACCGTTCTGGTTCTACTGATACTTGCTGTGAGCCCCTATCTACTGTGATGAATTGCACCTCTTGTCATGATGCGCTGGGCTGTTTTGCTTTGCCAGCAAACAGCTCTGAAAGGCGGTTAAGAGATTGAGCTCTCCAACGCTGGATCGTGTCGTCGATGCCGTTTTTCGGGTCGACACCAAGTTTGATTTCAAGTTTGTCTCCGAGTCTGGGCAGCTCTGGCTGAATAGCGTTAATTCCACCACTGCGGCTGGTAATTTTCTTGATCTGCTGCACCCGGATGACATCAACCCTTTCAAGAGTCGGGTGACTGACGACCCTGACTCGTTTGCTTGTGATGTCCGCATTAAGAAGGCGGACGGCGACTGTTGGGTCAATATCCGTGGTTACCAGCTACCCGCAGCCAATCAATACGTGATATGCCTGATTGATATTTCGGCCTGGAAGGCTGATGACGGAGTCCATCGTTATGCCGCAGAACACGATGAACTCACGGGTTTACCCAATAGAGCCTTTCTCAAAAAGCTTGTTGATGATCTCATCAAGACTGCAAAGCATCCGTTTTTTGTCGCAATGCTCGATTTAGACGGTTTCAAAAAGGTCAACGATACCTTGGGGCACAGTATGGGTGATGCCGTGTTGGTGGAGACGGCGAAACGATTGCTCAAAGTCATGGGTCCCCAAGACACACTGGCCAGACTAGGGGGTGATGAATTTGTCATGGTTTTTTGTACCCATGACGCAGTCGTCACCAAGGGGCTTGCCAATGATGTCTTGCAAGCCGTTGCCCGACCCTACGACACGGCTCCCCATAGCGCCTACCTGGGTGTTAGCATCGGAATCGCCGAATATCCAACCCAGGGGCAGACTTATTCGGCGCTGCTAAAAAATGCCGATACAGCGATGTACCAGTCAAAGAACGCTGGCAAAAACCGGATCACTATTTTTTCGCCGACCGAAGACAGTGAAGATTTCTCGATAAAGTCGGCCATCCACAAAGGTATTCAGGAGGGTGAATTCTTTCTGGTGTATCAACCTCAATTCGATATGAACCGCAAAGTGATTGGCGCTGAAGCGCTGATGCGGTGGACGAGTCGGATATTTGGCACAGTGGGACCCGATAAATTTATTCCTATTACTGAAGAGTCGGGTTTGATGCCGTTCCTCGGCAAGTGGGCATTGCGCTATGCCTGCCACCAGTTGAAGCAGTTTCAGCAACTGATGCCTGAGTTTGTGATGTCGGTAAACGTGTCTCCAGTTCAGTTTGACTGTGACGATTTTGATGTGATGGTTCTCGATGCTATTGTTGAGGCGGGCGTTGATCCTGTAAAAGTCGTTCTGGAAATTACCGAATCGACGCTGATGCAAAGCCAGCTCAAAACACAGAGTGCACTGACAACGCTGCGTGAACAGGGCGTGCGATTTTCCATCGACGATTTTGGTACTGGTTTTTCCAGCCTTGCCTACCTGACGAGTTTGCCCGTCTCGAGCATCAAGATCGACAAGAAGTTTGTCACTGCGATTGAAAATGAAGCGCTTGCGTGTTCCACCGATAAAAAATTAATCACGGCGATGATCAGTCTTGCTCACAGCATCGATTTGAAAGTTTTAGCCGAGGGTGTCGAAACTGAAGCGCAGTTTGCCTACCTCGGGGCTTCTGGGTGTGACTACATACAAGGGTACTTGTTGGGTAAACCCATTTCCGCGCAGATGGTGATGGCTCTACTGGAATCTCAAATGGAGCGCACGCTATGAGCGCCTCAACCCTGGATAAATTATTCACGGCAATGCAAAATTCCAAGGATTTTCCGGCGCTGGAAAATACCGTCGTGTCGGTTCTTGCAACGCTGAAAGATAGCGGAAAAGGCCATCGCGAACTTGTCGATCATGTGACCGAAGATTTTGCATTGACCCAGAGAACCCTCAAACTCGCAAACTCTGCCATGTATGCTCCGTTTGCGAAGGCATCCTCCTCTGTTTCGTCGGCGCTGGATGTTTTGGGTACCGATGGGCTGTTGCACATTGTTTTAAGCACAGCAATGGTTTCTGCTACCGAGCTTCAGGAAGATGCAGGCTTGTCGAGGACCTTGCTGGCGTCGGAACTGGCAAGAAGCATGGCCAATGAACGCGCTGAAGACGTCTCTATTGCCGCCTTGATGGTTGACCTTGGTTGGCTGTTGACAAGCAGATTTCTGCCTCTAGAGCGCGCGCAGATTGAGCAATCCATAACCACCGGCAAAGCGCCGGACCAGGCCGCACTTGAAATTCTGGGGATGACATTTCAACAATTGGGTGCGGAAGTTGCCAAGCGATGGAATTTGCCAAATGAAATTACCTCCATCATTGATGGAACCGGTGACCCCACGCTGATTGAGCTGGCCAAATTTTCCAATGCGGCAGCGACTTTGATCCATCAGGGACAGGGCGAGGAGGTTCAAAAGCTGGTGGCCAATCTGAGTGTGCCTGGTGTCGATAAGTCCAGACTGCTCAACTTGGTACGCAGCAAAGCAGAAATGATGGCACCTAAAGCGAAGGTGACTCCCGTGGTTTCAGCCGATGCCCAACTGAGTGAATTGCTGCTTGAATTAAGCAATGATAAGAGAACGTCAGTTGAAGCTCTGGCCAGCGTGATGTTTGCAGCCTTTGGTGGCTTGTTAAATACAGCCCACTGCTTGCTGTTTATGCTCACCCGATCTGGCGAATACCGGGTGCGATACGGGTACGGCAAAGGTATCGATGAGCTCAAAAGCAAACTCAGAATCTCTGCAGAATTCAAACCCACGGCATTTCATGCCGTGGTGAAAAATAATGTTGATGTATCGATCAGCGAGATGTCAAGACTCAAGCCGATCAATTTGCCCGATGGCTACATGGAACTGTTGCCCAATGTCAAAAAATTCATCGTCCTGCCAATTGCCAACACTGGAGTCTCTGGCCTTGTCTACTGTGACTGGGACAACGACAGGGTGTTGAGTCAAACTGAAATGGCACTGGTCAAAAAATTGCGCGATTTGCTATTGCCATTCTTTCCGGCTTAAGACAAATGAACTGTCCATATCTGTCTAGACCATAAAGCCAAGATCGCGCGTGGCAAAGTTACCCAGGTTGGGTAGCACCAGATCCAGATCGGAAGGTGCCAAGCCAAACCACTTGCCCAGTGTGGCGGCATATTGCTCCACGCTGGTGCTGGGTAGCAGGCGTCCCGAGCCCACATCGTCGGCGTGTCCCAAGCTCGTCTGTGCCATGCTGCCGTAAATGTTTTGCCCTTTTACGGCTGAAACTCCTGATAAACCTGCGCCACCAGCTATGAAATGTGTAGCGCCCCAGCCATGATCGCTGCCCTTGCCGTTGCTCACCAGGGTGCGTCCGAAGTCAGATGCGGTGAACAGTGCTACGTTGTCAGCCAGCCCCAGCGCAGCAATCGCATGGGTGAAGTATTGAATGCTGCCAGCCACGCGCTGCATCAAAATGGACTGGTCACGGTAGTGGTTGTCATGGGTGTCAAAGCCGCCAATCGACACCATGAACACCTGGCGACGCGCGCCAATGGCAGTGTTTTTGGAAATGATCTGCGCTACCACGCGCAGCTGTTTGGCCAAGCTGTCTTGATCGATGGATACGGGATGCCCCTGGGGCGGACTGGTGTAGGCCGAGGTGGGCAGTGTCACACGGGCATCAAAGCTTGTGCTGTCGACCAAAACGTTGGCCTTGAAAAGCATGTCGGCTTCGCGCGAGCGCCGCACAATGCGCGCGTACTCAGCCTGCATGGCGGTGCTACCTACGTCTTGCATGGCAGCCAGTGCCTGTGCCGCACCGGTGGTGGAATTCATCGGGTTGCCGCTGGTGCCACTGAATGTGAGCGAGCCACTGGTGCCCACTTGGTACTGCACCACGCTTTGCCCGGCCAGCATCACCGTGTTCCCGGTAGCCGAGATGCTGGTGAACACCGGTTGGTCATTCGTGGTCATCAGCAGGTCGCCCATGCGCCCGGCCCAGCCATAACGCGCACCTTCGGGTGCGCTGGCCTGCCAGATGGATTGCTGGTCGTTGTGCGAAAACAGCTTGGGTGGCAAGTCCCAGGCACCGCTTTGGTACTGCACCTTGGTGGTGGGTCTCACCAGCGGCCCCACGTTGCCCAGCACGGCCAGCTTGCCGGCATCGTAGAGGGTGCGCAAGGGTGTCAGCAAGGGCGCCATGGTGAACTGTCTGCCATCGGTCACTGCTGGCGCCACTAAGGCGCTGCGGCCTGACGCCAGCGCCAGGCCGCTCGGGTTGGTGCTGGCATCGTAAACGCCGCCGCGTGCCAGAGCGTAAGCGTTGTAGTTGGTCGTGTCGAAGGGGTAGACCCAGTTGTGCGAGTCGTTGCCACCATACATGAACAGGCAGACCAGTGCCTTATAGGCGCTGCCCGAATTAACGTTGTGTGCTGCTGCGCTGCCCATGGCCGCCAGGCTGGTGGCAAAAGCCCCCGCGCTGGCCAGACCTTGCCGTTTGAGCGCGGTATCGAGATCCAGTCCGGTGCGCAGGAAGGCTCGGCGTGAGGGATTGTGGGGGGTGTTCATGGTTTAGCGCTCGATCATGTATTCAGAGGAAACCAATGCGATAAAGCAGGCAATGCGGAGTCGGTCGCGCAGCCGGGTGTTGGTGTTCCAGCTGACCTGGTTTTGCATGGCATCGAGTATCTGGCTGCGCAGGGTAGTCGACATGCCCCCGGCAAACAGCAGCAGGTTAAGCTGGTCGACCACGGCTGTATCGCCGACCACAGCCGCCTGCCCCAGCGGGGTTGTGGTGAGGGTGAAATCAAGGGTGACATCCGCCTTGTTTTGTTGAGCTGCTGGCACATCGACACCGCTACCGGTCCAGGCCACGCCCCATTGCAGCAGAGCCCATACGTAATTAACCCACTCAACCACGGTGCTTTCGTTGGCGATTTGAAATTCAGGGGCTACCAGCCCCAAGGTGGCGATCTGCGTATTGGGAGGCACATAGCCGGGACGGTAAAAATTGAAGACCGAAGGTGACTGCAGTGGAGACTGCAGCAGGTCTTGCTCGTCCCAACCCATCATCCAGCGCCCGGTCAGCGAGCTGGCTTTGAGTGCCCGCACCGCCTGCGTCACCCGCAGCACTGGCTCGCGCAACTTGCCGCTTTCACCAACGGGAGAGTTGCGTGCCTGCGGGTGCAACAGAATAGCCCGCACGACGGCTGCTAGGTCGCCGCGCACCCCAGCACCGTTGTTGTTGAAGACATTGGCTACGGCTTGCACATACGCTGGGCTGGGATTGCTGGTAACCAGCCTTTCAATGAGTTGCTTGCCAATGAAAGGCCCGACATTCGGGTGGTTGAACAGCGTGTCTAGCGCCGTGCGCAGGCCGGCGCTGCCGTCAGTTCCTGCGGTAATGGTGACGCCTAGGAACTTCTTCTCTCCTGTCTCATGGAAAGCAGGGTAGACGCGCATGGGGTTAAGGTCAAAACGTGCACTGCCAGTGGTGTCATAACGCCCGGGCCCACCCCATTTGAAGGTGTTGCTGGCATTGCTGCCATCGGGCATATTCCAGGACCAACCGGTAAACACGCGGGCCAGACCAACGATGTCATCATTGGTATAGGTTTCTTGTGGTTGGCCATTGCTGCCCAGCTTGTTAGTTCCATCCAGGTTGAGTTGGTAAAGGCCGATGGTGAAGAGCTGCATCACCTCGCGGGCAAAGTTTTCGTCCGGCATGCGACCGCTGGCGGGGTCGGCCTTCTGGTTGCGGATGTGGGAGAGATAAATGCCCATCACGGGGCTCAGAGCCACGTCTTGCAGTAGCTCGCGAAAATTGCCAAAGGCATGTCGTCCCAGGTTGTCCAGGTATTGTCCAAATGGCCGCGCGTGATCGTACAGAGTAGAGTCTTCTAGAGACACCACAAAAATCTGCATCAGGGCATGCACCACGCGTCGGCGCAACTGGTCTGGCGCGGTATGAGCCAAAGCCCAAAATTTGTGGTTGAGCCAGCCCGGTGTGTAGCGGTCGCCGCCGTTGCCTGGGCGGTAATTGCTGCCCTTATCAAACCAGCTCTGCACCTCGTTCACATAGTCGGGCGCGCTAGGGTAAGCCATTTGCTCATCTAGCCAAAGGCTAGCTGATTTGCCGGTGAGCGCGGCGACTGATTCCACGCTGGGACCAAAGCTGGCCTGAGTCAAGAGACGTGCGGCTTGGTTTGATGATGTGGTGTCTGGCGCCACCGTTGTATTAGCACCGCTTGATCCGCTGCCAACACTGCCACCACCACATGCAGTTAATGCGGCAGCGGCCGAGGCAGCCAGTGCCGAGTGTTGGGCAAAAACCCGACGAGAGACTGGATAGGTTTCTAGGTGCAAATTGATCTCCAGAGAATAGGTTTTGCTAGCGTGGTGCCACTGTAAGGTCATCCGGGTGGTATATTTTTGCCTGGCGACCGCTATTTTGTAAGGATTTGTTTCGTGTCATGCGCTGCTCATGATCGGCCAAGGGGGCACACAGTCATTCATTGTGGGTCATCCTATTGCTTGGTACAGGCTCACCCAAGCCGTACGAGCCGGAAGTGGTGGGCTCTGCATTACTCCCTCCCGCCTCTGGGGGCTGAGCCAGTCGAAGGGCTTGCAAGGCTTGGACCGTTCGTCAAGCTCACGACTGGCCGAGTTCAGCTCCAACGGTGAATTTTCAAATGACCAATCTCGGTTGATTCCTAACGCCGCGATCCGCCCAAAATGCTGCCCAGCACCCCCCGGATGATTTGCCGGCCAACTTCGCGGCCGATCGAGCTGGCGGCGCTTTTAAAGAGCTGCTCGCCAACCGAGGTGCGACGTCCACCGGCGCCACCTAGCAAACTGCCTATGCCCGAGCTCAGGCTGTCCAGAAAACCGCCGGCCTCTGCCTGGGCTTGTGCAGCTTCGCCATGCTGGGCGTTGGATGCCAAAGCAGGTTTGGTTGGGGCGGGGTTTTGGCCTTTTATTTTCTCAAAAGCCGATTCACGGTCGAGCCGTTTTTCATAAACCCCAGCCACGATAGATTGGTTCTGCAAGGTTTGGCGCTGGGCGGGCGTTATCGGTCCGATCTGGCTTGCCGGGGGCAGCACAAAAACACGCTCAGTGGGGGCAGGGCGGCCTTTTTCATCGAGAAAACTCACCAGAGCTTCGCCCACGCCCAACTCGGTGATGGCAGCACCTATATCCAGCCCGGGATTTGGACGCATGGTGTCAGCGGCAGATTTGACGGCTTTCTGGTCGCGCGGTGTAAAGGCGCGCAGGGCGTGCTGCACCCGGTTGCCCAGTTGCGCCAGCACCGAGTCAGGGATGTCCAGCGGGTTTTGCGTGACAAAGTACACGCCTACGCCTTTGGAGCGCACCAGACGCACCACCAGTTCGATGCGCTCGATCAGCACCTTGGGTGCGTCTGCAAAAAGCAAATGTGCTTCATCAAAGAAAAATACCAACTTGGGTTTGTCCAGATCGCCCACTTCGGGCAGGTTCTCAAATAGCTCGCTGAGCAGCCAAAGCAAAAAGGTGCTGTAAAGACGCGGTGAATTCATCAGCTTGTCGGCGGCCAGCACATTCACCATGCCGCGCCCACTGCTGTCGGTTTGCATCAAGTCGTCCAAATTGAGCATCGGCTCACCAAAGAACTTGTCACCACCCTGGCTTTCAATCTGCATCAGTCCGCGCTGAATGGCGCCGATGCTGGCTGCGCTGATGTTGCCATATTCGGTGGTGAAACTGCTGGCGTTGTCGCCCACGTATTGGCACATGGCGCGAAGGTCTTTCATGTCGAGCAGGAGCAAACCATCGTCATCGGCAATCTTGAACACCAGTTGCAGCACTCCGGACTGGGTTTCGTTGAGGTTCAACATGCGTGCCAGCAGC
The DNA here is from genome assembly GCA_903930255.1 of uncultured beta proteobacterium. Taxonomy (GTDB): domain Bacteria; phylum Pseudomonadota; class Gammaproteobacteria; order Burkholderiales; family Burkholderiaceae_C; genus Rhodoferax. The sequence continues at coordinate 19,249 of CAIYYA010000369.1, read as the reverse complement.
AGTGGCCCTAGGTCGCTCACGGTGGCGCGAACCGGGTGACCCTGCTCGCCAAAAACGTCCCACAGAGTACACGGAAACGCTTCAAATTCAGGAGCTGTCAGTGCACGCTCCGCAAGCACTTTGGTCAATTTTGGCGTAGCAGTTCCGGAAAAGGCGATGCCAGTCAAGTCGCCTTTGATGTCTGCCATAAAAACCGGCACACCGCGTTTGGAAAAACCTTCGGCCAGGGTTTGCAAAGTAATGGTTTTACCGGTGCCGGTGGCACCCGTGATGAGTCCGTGGCGGTTGGCTTTGTCGCACTGCAAAAGACATTGGTTCTGGCCGTTCTGAGCCAGCAAGATCGGTTCGGGCATAGGCACCTCAAAAAGTACAATCAAGCCAATAGCGTAACGAACTTTTAAGGACTTGTTGTGGCAGGACATAGTAAATGGGCGAATATTCAACACCGTAAAGGTCGTCAGGACGAAAAACGCGGCAAGATTTGGACGCGAATCATCCGCGAGATCACCGTTGCAGCACGCGCCGGTGGCGGTGACTTGAGCACTAACCCGCGCCTGCGCCTGGCGATTGACCGGGCCAAATCGGCCAACATGCCGGCTGAGCGCATCAAATACAACATTGACAAAGCCACTGGCACGCTCGATGGCATCAGTTATGAAGAAATCCGTTACGAAGGCTATGGCATTGGTGGGGCGGCCATCATTGTGGACACCATGACCGACAACAAGGTGCGCACGGTGGCGGAGGTGCGCCACGCTTTTTCAAAGTTTGGCGGCAATATGGGCACCGAAGGCTCGGTGGCGTTTCAGTTCAAACACTGCGGACAAATTATTTTTGCGCCTGGCGTGAGCGAAGACAAGGTGATGGATGTGGCGCTGGAGTCGGGGGCAGAAGATGTGCTGACTGACGACGATGGTGCGATTGAGGTCATTACCGCTGTGGCAGATTTTGAATCGGTAAAAGATGCGTTGCTGGCAGCCGGGTTGAACCCTGAAGTGGCTGAAATTACCATGCGCGCTGAAAATCCGATCGACATGACGGGTGATGAAGCGGCCAAAATGCAAAAACTGCTGGACGCGCTGGAAGACCTGGACGACGTGCAAGAGATCTACCACAACGCCGAAATTGACTCGGAAAGCCTATGAAAATTCTTGTGATTGGCGGCGGTGGCCGTGAACATGCTCTGGCCTGGAAACTGGCCCAGTCGCCCAAAGTTGAAAAAATTTATCTTGCACCGGGCAATGCGGGTACCGCTCAGGATGACCGTTTTGTTAACGTAAATATCACGGCTGTGCCCGATTTGTGTGCTTGGGCTGCTAGTAACAAGATAGCATTAACGGTGGTTGGACCTGAAGTCCCGCTGGCGGCTGGCGTGGTGGATGTTTTTCGCAAGCATGGATTGCGTATTTTTGGCCCGACTCAGTCTGCGGCCCAGTTGGAGAGTTCCAAGGCATTTTCCAAAGCCTTTATGCAGCGCCATGGAATTCCGACAGCGCGCTTCGAAACCTTTGCTGATCCTGTGGCTGCGCATGCTTATATCGAGAAGATGGGCGCCCCGATTGTGGTGAAGGCTGATGGCCTGGCGGCAGGCAAAGGTGTGGTGGTGGCGAGCACGCTGGCGCAGGCGCATGAAGCGGTTGACTTCATGTTGCTCGATAACTCACTGGGTGTGAGTCACAACGAAGGGGGTGCGCGTGTTGTTATCGAGGAGTTTCTGCAGGGCGAGGAAGCCAGTTTTATCGTCATGGTGGACGGCAAAAACGTGCTGCCATTGGCTACTAGCCAAGATCACAAGCGCTTGCTCAATGCTGATCTGGGGCCCAATACCGGCGGCATGGGAGCCTATTCACCTGCGCCTGTTGTCACGCCTGATGTGCACGCTCGCGCCATGCGCGAAATTATTTTGCCGACCATTCGGGGCATGGAAAAAGACGGCATCACGTTCACCGGTTTTTTGTATGCCGGGCTGATGATTGATGCCAACGGGCATCCAAAAACTCTTGAATTCAACTGTCGCATGGGTGACCCTGAAACACAGCCGATCATGATGCGCCTAAAAACGGATCTGGTGGATGTGATGCTCGCTGCCACAGAACCAGGACCGCATGGCAGGCTCGACCAGATCGAGTTGCAGTGGGATCGACGCACCGCTCTGGGCGTGGTATTAGCAGCGCAGGGCTATCCGATGAGTCCGCGCAAGGGCGATGTCATCAGTGGCTTGCCCAAAGAAGCAGAAGATGCCGTGGTGTTTCACGCTGGGAGCTCGCTTACAGAGGCTGTTCCTTACACCTCCGGTGGGCGCGTGCTGTGCGTGACGGTGTTGGCCGATAACGTGCGCTTGGCGCAGCAGCGAGCCTATGAAGTTACTTCTGGTATCCATTTTGATGGCATGCAGTATCGAACTGATATAGGTTTTCGGGCTATCAAAGGCAGTGCAGCATGAGTCAAGTTGCCGCACCTTTGAGTAACGCCGCGGCTGTTAGCCAGTATTTGCGTGGTTTGCAAGCGAGTATTACGTCGGCCATTAGCGCGATTGATGGCCAAGTATTTTTGACTGATGCCTGGGAAAAACCGCCGGGTGAGTTGCTGCAAGGGCAGGGCATTACTCAAATTTTGGAAGATGGTGCGGTGTTTGAGCGCGCCGGTTGTGGTTTTTCGCATGTTACTGGTCCCAAGCTGCCACCGTCGGCCACGCAGCACCGGCCTGAGTTGTCTGGTGCGCCGTTTGAGGCGATGGGGGTTTCGTTGGTGTTTCACCCACGCAACCCCTATGTACCTACAGTGCACATGAACGTGCGCATGATCTCGGCAAAAAATCGCGATGGTACCGAGGTGTGCTGGTTTGGGGGGGGCATGGACCTGACACCTTATTACGGGTTTGCAGAAGATGCAGTGCATTTTCACCAGTCTTGCAAAAACGCTCTGCAAGACTTTGGCGAAGATAAATATCCGCGTTTCAAAACTTGGTGTGATGACTACTTTTTTTTGAAACATCGCAACGAACAGCGCGGCGTGGGTGGTGTGTTCTTTGACGATTTTTCGGAGTTGGGGTTTGAGCAGAGCCTGGCCATGCTGCAGTCGGTCGGCAATTCGTTTCTTGAGGCTTATTTGCCGATCGTCCAGCGCCGCAAGGACATGGCTTATGCTGAGCGTGAACGCGCTTTTCAGTTGTATCGCCGCGGTCGTTATGTTGAATTTAATCTGGTGTGGGACCGGGGCACCCACTTTGGTTTGCAATCGGGTGGGCGCAGTGAGTCGATTTTGTTATCGATGCCGCCACTGGTGAGCTGGGCATACAGCCAAGTGCCTGCTGCGGGTTCGCCCGAAGCCGCTTTGTACACCGACTTTTTGCCACGCAAGGACTGGATTTGATACCTGAGCCCAGGCGTGTTGGGTTTTTTGGGGGGGCGTTTGACCCGCCGCATCGAGCGCATCAACTACTTGCAGAAACAGCCTGCAAAGAGCTGAATTTAGATGAATTGCGGGTTATTCCCACGGGTCAAGCTTGGCATAAAGAGCGTTCATTGACAACGGCCGCACACCGACTGGCCATGGCAAGACTGGCTTTTGCCGAATTTGCCAGTGTGCAGGTTGATCCGCGTGAGATGGCGCGCACGGGCCCAAGCTACACCATAGACACTTTGCGTGAGCTTGTTGCAACGCAACCAGACGCTGCTTTTTTTTTGATTGTGGGAGCCGATCAGGCGCAAGCCTTGACGGGCTGGCATTGCTGGCAACAGATACTGGAAATTGCTACAATATGTGTAGCTTTTCGCGCAAGTGCAGCAAGCGCTAACACTGTTTTTGACATAGAAAAATTGTTTCCTTCACAGGTTCACCGTTTGCAAATGCCAGAGTTTCCCTTGAGTTCTACCGAAATTCGTGCGCAAATTTTTGCCGGTCGCAGCGTAGATACGTTGCTGTCCAAGCCGGTTGCGCGTTATATTGCCGACCACCACCTTTACCAAACTGCTTGATGACTACCAAAATCGCCCCTAAAGCTACTAGCAAATCCGTTAATCCACCTGTTGGTGAAGCTTTCATCAAAGTCAAGGCAGTTGCCAAAACAACTGGCAAAAAAGATATTCAAAAGCTTCAGCGCGCCATTGTTGATGGTCTAGAAGACGTCAAAGCGCATGAGATTGTGGTGTTTGACACTGAACACCTGTCCGCCTTGTTTGAGCGTGTGATCATTGCTTCGGGCACATCAAACCGCCAAACCAAGGCGCTGGCCGCGAGTGTGGTGGATGCCGTGCGCGAAGCCGGCTTCGTTAAGCCGCGAGTGGAAGGTGAGGTCAACGGTGAGTGGATCATTGTCGACTGTGGCCAAGCCGTGGTGCATGTGATGCAACCGAGCATTCGTCAGTATTACAACCTCGAAGAGTTATGGGGCGAAAAGCCAGTTCGTCTGAAACTCGGCGCAGCCAAACCGGTGCATGAACCTCTGGTGAAAGCCAGCGCAGTTAAGGCAGTGCCCAAGTCCAGCGAAAGTTTGCGGCGCTCTAGCGCTGCCAAAAAAGGTGTTGAAGAGGCTTTTCCCAGCAGAGCACAAATGAAAAAAACCCAGGATGCGAAAGCTGCTGCTGCTAAAAAAATAGCTGCTAAAGCACGTCCAGCAAGCGCTGGGGGCTTAAAAAGCAAGGTGGAAGTTATCAAACCCAAAATCAAAACATTGGTGGTCAATGCGCCCGTGAAAAAAGTGGCTGCCAAGAAAGCACTGGCCAGTCAAGCGCCATCTCGTAAAGCCTGACCGTGCATTTGCTGATCGTTGCCGTGGGTCAGCGGGTGCCTGATTGGGCACAAACAGCATGGGATGATTACGCCAAACGATTCCCGTTTGAGTTAAAAGTCGAGCTCAAAGCGGTAAAAACCGAGCCTCGCGCCTCCAAATCGCATGAAACCCTGCTTGCGGCCGAGCGTTCACGCATCGAGGCTGCTATTCCCAAAGCTTACCGCGTGGTGGCGTTGGATGAGCGAGGCACCTCACTGAGCACCATGGCGCTATCGGGCAAACTTAAAGACTGGCAATTTTCGGGTGATAACGTGGCACTGGTGATTGGCGGTCCTGATGGCTTGGATGCCAGCTTCAAACAGGCGGCTCAGGAGCGTATTCGTTTGTCTGACCTGACCTTGCCACACGCTTTTGTGCGTGTGTTGTTGATTGAGCAGCTGTATCGTGCCTGGACGATCAACACCAATCACCCCTACCACCGCGAATAATTCACCGTGTATCCCTTGGTTTATTTGGCCTCCCAAAGTCCTAGACGTCGGCAATTGCTCGAACAGCTAGGTGTGGCCTATCAGTTGCTGTTACCCGACGCGGATGAAGATGCCGAAGCACTCGAGGTAGTGTTTGCGCGCGAAACACCGTTGGCTTATGTGCAGCGCGTTACCCAGCTCAAACTCGATGCAGCGTTGCTGCGTTTGCAGCGTCGTGGATTGCCGCCTGCGCCGGTGCTGTGCTCTGACACTACTGTGGCCTTGGGCCGGTTGATTTTGGGTAAACCCGTTGACGCAGCTGAAGCCATTCGCATGCTCGGTCAACTTTCAGGCAAAACGCATCGGGTATTGACCGCCGTGGCACTGGGTTCGCTGCTTCAGCGTGTGCAGACTGTGTCGGTTTCAAGGGTTACGTTTGAAGCCATGACGGCTGAGCAAATTCAGGCCTATGTGGCTACTGGCGAGCCGATCGGCAAGGCGGGTGCCTATGGCGTGCAGGGTCGAGCAGCTGCGCATATTTCACACATCAGCGGTAGCTATTCTGGCATTATGGGCTTGCCCTTGTTTGAGACTTCGCAATTACTCAGTTTGAGTTCTTGAGTGCTATTATATGTGTAGTGTGTTATGCTTTATTCATGAGCGTTATAGCCATTTTTCATCTACAAAATTGAAGTTATGCAAGAAGATATCTTGATCAATTGGTCACCCCAGGAAACACGCGTCGCGGTGGTGGAAGGCGGCGTGTTGCAAGAGTTGCATGTTGAACGCTCGCTCGAGCGGGGTTTGGTTGGCAATGTTTATTTGGGCAAAGTGGCACGTGTGTTACCAGGCATGCAGTCTGCGTTCATCGACATTGGACTCGAGCGGGCCGCTTTTTTGCACGTGGCAGACGTTTGGCATGCACCCTCAGAAGGTGAAACACTCTCGGTGGCCCGCCACTTAGCGTCACAAATCCCGATCGAAAAGCAGATTTTTGAAGGTCAAAGCTTAGTTGTGCAGGTGATCAAAGACCCAATCGGCAGCAAAGGAGCAAGACTATCAACGCAGATCAGCATTGCCGGACGCATGTTGGTTTTTTTGCCACAAGACGATCATATTGGGGTGTCGCAAAAAATACCATCGGAACAGCGTGATGCGCTACGTAAGCGTTTACAAAGTCTGGTTGGTGACGAAGGGGGTGGTTTTATTTTGCGCACCAACGCCGAAGATGCGAGTGAGCAGGCGTTATCTGACGACATTGCCTATCTGCGCAAAGCCGGAAAACGCATTCGTGACGCAGCAACACGTCTGCCTCCGAAATCGTTGCTGCACCAGGACTTAAACCTGTTGCATCGTGTGCTGCGCGATCTGGTGGGCGAACGAACGCATTCAATCTGGGTTGATTCACTGGAGCAGTTTCAGCTGTTGCAAACTTTTGGCTCTGAATTCATGCCTGCAGCGGCGCAAAAGTTGCAACATTACAAAGGCGAGCGGCCCATTTTTGATTTGCACAGCGTGGATGAAGATATTGCCAAAGCGTTGGGGCGGCGTGTTGATTTGAAATCAGGTGGGTATTTGATCGTCGATCAAACGGAAGCGCTAACCACGGTGGACGTCAACACCGGCGCTTTTGTCGGCGCGCGCAACTTTGACGATACCATTTTTAAAACCAATCTCGAAGCTGCTCAAGCCATTGCACGCCAGCTCAGGCTGCGCAATTTAGGTGGCATTGTGGTGGTGGACTTTATTGACATGGAACGCGAGGAGCACCGTGAAGCCGTGTTAAGCGAAATTCGCAAACAGCTCTCACGTGACCGGGTTAAGACCATGTGTGGTGGATTTTCGCAGCTGGGTTTGGTCGAGATGACGCGCAAACGCACGCGCGAGTCGCTTGCACACATGCTGTGTGAGCCTTGTCTAACTTGCCAGGGCAAGGGCATCGTTAAAACTGCGCGCAGCGTGGCTTACGATATTTTTCGTGAAATTCTCCGGGAAGCACGTCAATTCAACCCCAAAGAGTTCCGCGTGGTGGCTTCGCCCAAGGTCATCGAGCTGTTTTTAGACGAAGAAAGTCAGCACTTGGCAGGTTTAAGCGAATTTATAGGTAAGCCAGTATCTCTGCAAAGCGAAAGTTCCATGGGGCAAGAGCAGTACGATATTGTTTTGCTGTAATGAGCCGTTTCGATGCTGTTGACTTCTTGCGCCACAGTTAAGCCGATACCCGTTCTGGTCTATCACCAGATTGCGCTGGCACCCCCCAGGGGGGCTGCCTTTCGCAGTTTGTATGTCAGCCCGGATGCTTTTTCCAGACAGCTGCAGTTACTCAAAATTTTGGGTTATCGTGGTTTGTCGATGTCGGCGCTGTTGCCGTATTTGATGGGTGAAAAAACCGGCAAAGTCGTTGGCATTACTTTCGATGATGGCTTTTTGAACAACCTGACACAAGCACTGCCGGTGTTGCAGCGATTTGACTTTTCATCAACTTGTTATGTCGTGAGCCAGCGGTTGGGGCAATTCAATGACTGGGACAAAGGCTCGGGCATCGCGCCTGCGCCCTTGATGGATGCCGCACAGTTAAGGGCTTGGGTCGCAGGTGGGCAGGAGGTGGGTGCGCACACGCGGCATCATGTGCATCTGCCACGTTTGTCGGATATTGATTCAGCGCTTGAAATTAAAGCTGGCAAGGTGGAACTTGAGCGCGCTATTGGGCGACCAGTGCAGCATTTTTGTTATCCCTATGGCGAGTATTTACCCGCGCATGTGCCAGCAGTTCGAAATGCTGGTTTTTTCACGGCGACCACCACCCAGCGAAGTCGCTGCCTGGCAGGGCATGATTTTTTACAGTTGCCGCGTGTACCAGTGGTGCGCTCGACCACCCTGCTGATGCTTTGGATGAAACTGGCGACACGCTACGAGGATCGGCGCAGCAACCGATGAACCCGTCCACTTTGCCTGAGCAGCCCCGACTGCGCATCGCTGTGCTGAATCGGCATTTTTCTGCCAAAGGGGGTGGTGCAGAGCGCTATTCCATGGCTTTGGTAGAAAATCTTGCAGCACGCCATGAAATGCATGTGTTTGCCCAACATGTTGATCACCAGTGGCCAGATGTGACGTATCACCGGGTAGCGCAACCATTTGCCCGGCCACGCTGGCTGAATCAGCTGTGGTACGCCACAGCCACCTGGTGGGCGACCCGGCGGGGTTTTGATGTGGTGCATTCGCACGAGAATACTTGGCACGGCCAGATACAAACGGTGCATGTGTTGCCGGTGAAATACAACCTCTTTCATGGGCGCCAGGGCTTGGCGTGGCTGCTGCGCTGGGTCAAGGTGATGACGAGTCCGCGCTTGCTGGCATATCTGGCGCTGGAGCGAAGCCGTTTTTCGGTCAAGTCAGGGCGAACCATTGTGGTGACATCAGCCACTTTGGTGCCACAAGTGCTTGAGGCTTACCCGGCATGCAAAGACGCGATCGAGGTGCTGACTCCGGGGGTTGAACGTGTCTATGGCGTGGCCACTGAGCAGGAAAAATCCGCGTCTCGGCTGGCTCTGGGATTGTCTAAAGATGGCTTTTGTATTCTTTTTGTGGGCAATGATTTTGGTAAAAAAGGTCTGGCTACCCTGATCAAGGCACTGTCTCAATTGCCCACGCATTGTTACGTTGCCGTGGTCGGCAATTTGGCGCAAAAACCACAATTTGCAGCCCAGGCAATGGCATGCGGCGTCACTGAGCGAGTGGTATTTCTGGGTCAACTGGCGGACGTAGGGTCAGCTTACCAAGCGGCAGATTGCTTAGCCCACCCAACTCATGAAGATACTTTTGCCATGGTGGTGCTTGAGGCCATGTCTCACGGTTTACCCGTGGTGGTGAGTGGCGAAAAATATTGCGGCATTGCGGGCTTGCTGCAGCATGGAGTTCATGCGCTGGTGTTAGTAGATCCAATGGACGAGAATGAATTGAGCGCAGCTTTGCTGCACCTATGCCATGAGTCTGTAACTTTTGCTCGTTTTGAATTGGCCGCCTTGAACTTTGCGAGTGAACATCTGTGGGGAACGATTGCACGGCAGCAAGGGCTCTGCTACCAGCGAATAGCTGCAATAACAGATCATTAAAAACATCCCCGAGGCATGCTGCGTCTGCGTAAGTAGCTATCTTTTTTAATTGCTGTGCAGACCCAGTCGATATAAGCGGGCGTAGAGTCCATCTAATTGCAGCAGTGAGGCATGGTTGCCCACCTCAGCAATGCGGCCATGCTCAAGCACCACGATCCGGTCGGCGTGGTGGACGGTGGACAAGCGGTGTGCAATGACCAGCGTGGTGCGGTTTTTCATCAAACGATCAAGCGCGTCTTGTACGCTGCGCTCTGACTCAGTGTCGAGTGCCGAAGTGGCTTCATCCAAAATCAGAATGGGTGCATCTTTGTAAAGCGCCCGGGCAATCGCCAGGCGTTGCCGTTGGCCACCCGAGAGCTGCGTGGCGTTGTGGCCGACCAACGTTTCAATGCCTTGTGGCAGCCCTTGCACAAACGACGATAGATTTGCTGAAATCAGGCACTGCAAGACTCTCTCTGAATCAAGGGGTAAGCCCAGCGCGACATTCTCCGCCACACTGGTATTAAGCATCACCACCTGCTGACTGACCAGTGAGAATTGAGCACGAAGAGCGCTGATTTGCCAGTCCAGCAGGTCATGCCCATCCAGACACACCGTGCCAGACTGCCGATCGACAAAGCGCGTTAGCACATTGACAAGCGTGGTTTTACCTGAACCGGATGAGCCGACCAGGGCAACGGTTTCGCCGGCTTGAATGCTTAGATTTTGAATGTATAAAGCAGGCTCTTGTGCTGATGGGTATTGCACAAGTAGCTCAGAAAAAGTGAGCAAACCAGTAGCCTGTGTGCAGGTATAGGTACCACTTGATTCATTCTTCGTGTGCTCGATGAGTGTCAGGGCGCGCTCTATTGAGACCAGACCTCGAGTGATTGGGCTGGAGATTTCGGACAACTGACGAATCGGCGCAATGATCATTAGCATGGCGGTCACAAAAGCCACGAACCCCCCCACTGAAGTGCCACTGCTGGCGCTTTGCACTAGCGCTACCGAGATTACCGCAGACAAAGCCATGGCGGCGAGCATCTGTGTCATGGGTGTCATTGCGGCTCCGGCAACGGTCGATTTCATGGCCAGATGGCGCAGCGATTCACTTAAGTCACTGAAACGCTCTGCCTGCTTGGCTTGCGCGCCATACAGCCGTACATCACGATGCGCCAGCACGTTTTCTTCGACTACGTATGCCAATTTGTCTGTTGCATCTTGGCTTGCTTGGGTGAGTTTGTGCACTCGCCGTGTTAATACTTTCATAACCCAAGCCACTGATGGAAACACCATGGCAACAATCATGGTGAGTTTCCAGTTGAGATAAAACAAATAGGAGGTCAGAGCAAGCAGTGTCAGACTATTACGTGTCAGGCTCAACACTGCACTGACCAGCATCACAGCGCCATTTTGAGCCTCGAAAACAACGGTATTGGACAGGGCACTGGCGTTTTGCTCCGAAAACAGTTGAAGGTTTGCTGTCAATATCTTGTCAAACATGGCGCGTCGCAAAATTTGCAAACCATGGTGAGTGATTTTTGTTAAGCCGATCTGTGCGAGATAACCCGCCAAACCTCGCACACCAAATAAAAGTAACAGCGAGGCGGGTACGGTCCAGATGGCCAGAGCACCCTGCTGAAAACCACGGTCAAGCAAAGGTTTGAGCAGCGCTGGAATCATGGGCTCGGTGGCTGCACTCACGATAGCTGCCACAGCGATCAGAGCCCAAGTGCCTGGTAACTTGCTGAAGTAAGGCCAAATGGCTAGTAGCCGCCGCTTCAGATTGCGTTGGGGGGGAGATGAATCGTTAGTCACACGGTCGTCAATTTGATGTTGCTGTCGGTGCTGCTGATGGCGTGGCAGTTACCTCATCACGCAGACCCATGGCAAGCAGCAGTCCCAGAGCCACACAAAAGAAGTCCCCAATCAAGGCATCGTAAAGTGATGAATTGAATAAACAGGCAATAAGCATCACTGCTACAACAGACACGGTTGCTTGTTTGGCTGGCATATCAAATTGGAGCGCCTGACGGACCATCAAAACTAACCAGGTCAGCATGAGCAATATACCGATCAGGCCGAGTTCTACGCCCCATAACAGATACTCTTGATGAGGGTTACTGGCACCATCAGTGCCAAAAATTTTGTCTGCATTTTTACCTTCAATGCGCTTGATAACTTGAGTCCAACTTCCGACACCATGACCTATCAGTGGTTGCTCGGCTATGGCTTGCAAAGATCGTTTCCAGGCGTGCAACCGAAAGCCTGAGGAACTTTCGTTGTTGCCGAGTTGACTGTAGTTCTGACTATCGTTCATGACCTGAGCGACTTTGTATTGAACTTTGGCCGAACCAGCGTAAGCGATCAACCCAAGTGCCAGAGGTGCAATCAGCACGGAGAGCATGCGCCATTTAGTGGGTATTTGCCACATCACAGCGAGCGTTAACACCGCTAAAGCGGCGACATAGCCTGTTTTTCCGTCCTGAAAAAATAAAATATTCACAACAGCAAGTAGCGCCAGCGTGCTGCTGAGCCAAGTCAGCTTGGGCCAGTAGCTGCGTAAATGCCAAAAAATGGCAGCACTGGCAGAAAATATCAGGGTTTGGTCAAGGTAGGAAGAGTAAACCACATGTTGATAGTGCGGTACGACCAGACTGGTCGCCCAAGGAACCCGGTAGCCGGCAATCATGAGCCATGAGCTGAGCACAAAAAAAGCTTGACCCGCTAAAAAAACGCCTAGCGCGAGCAAAGCTTCCCGACGTGAATGAATCAAGCTGATGAGTAACACAATCTCTAGCAGTTTGCCATGTTTAAAAAAGGCCATCAAACCGGTGCTTGAATCTGCTTCGGTCCACAGCAGACTAAGCGCAAACAGGCCAAGAATGGCAAGTATCAAGCGTACTAGCCCTGTTTTTTCAAGTTGCTGGTCAGATCGACCTCGCACAAGATAACTACTGAATGAGATTAAACAAAACAAAAACAGCGGTAACTTTGCCAGACTGATCCAAGCCATCGGCAAGCTGACAGACACTGCTACAAAGCAAATAATGAAGAGCCGAAGACGTAAGATCATGCTTGAAATTGGAGGCATACCAATAAGGATAAAACGCCGTGACTTTAACCGAATGGCGAGGCATGGTCGTCGCTCAGGCTCATCTATGATTGAGCCCTGCTGCAACTCTTTTTCTAGTTCTCGTTTTTTACATGCGTCTTTCCGTCATCATCATCACTCGCAATGAGCAAGCTAACATTGAAGAATGTCTGAAAACGCTCGATTTTGCGGATGAGATCATTGTTTTGGATTTCGCCAGCATCGATCAAACGGTTGAAATAGCTCGTTCTATGGGGGCAACCGTGCATGTGTCGTTGGACTGGCCAGGTTTTGGGCTTCAAAAGAATCGCGCTCTGGCATTGGCCAAGGGTGACTGGGTTTTGTCGATCGATGCGGATGAGCGAGTTTCTACCGCATTACGAACAGAAATTGAAAATGTGATTTCTTTAAACACTCAAACTAGCGTGTATCGTTTTCCTAGGCGCTCGCGTTATTGTGGGCAATTTATGTCGTATTCTGGGTGGTCGCCGGATTGGGTGACGCGACTTTTTCGGCGTGATAAAGCCATTTTCTCAGACAGTTTGGTGCATGAAAAGCTTCTCTTTAGTGAGAAGTCAGGGAGCATTTTTTCGCCTCTTTTGCACTTGAGCTTTCCCGATTTTGAGTCGGTACTGGATAAAGCCAATCGATACTCCAGTGCAGGCGCTCAAACGATGCTGATGCAAGGAAAAAAAACAAGTTTGATGGCTGCGATAGCCCACGGAATGTGGGCGTTTTTCAGAACCTATGTGCTGCGCAGGGGGTTTTTGGATGGGCAGCTGGGTTTGGCATTGGCGATATCCAATGCCGAAGGCACGTATTACCGATATGCCAAGTGTTGGTTGATGAACAAAAAACAACAGGACAACCAGCATGACGGAAGATGTTGATATCTCCTTCATCGTGCTGACCTATAACCGGCCAGACGCATTGCTGGTGGTATTGCGTGCGCTCGCTACTCAATGCGGCAAAGGTCACGAGATACTGATTGCAGATGATGGTTCCAACGCGGCATCGGTTCAAACCCTCAAATCGGAGATGCCATTTTTCAATTGCCCTGTGCGCCATGTATGGCATCCTGATCGCGGATTTACCGCCTCGCGTGCGCGAAACCTCGGAGTCTGCAATAGCGAGGGGAGGTATTTGATTTTTTTGGATGGGGATTGTGTACCGAATAGGCATTTTGTAGCAGCGCATACTGCGTTAGCCGAGGCTGGTTACTTTGTCAACGGGAATCGGGTTTTGTGCAGTCAGGGGTTTACACAACATATTTTGACTCAGCAGGTCAACCTGGTGTCTGCAACGATCATGGACTGGGTGCATTGGCGGTTTCAAGGCGCGGTCAATAAACTAGCTCATTTGTTGTATTGGCCGGATGCACCTGGGCGAAATCAGAAAAAGTTTTATTGGAAAAAAATTCGCAGCTGCAATTTTGCAGTTTGGAAAAGTGACTATGTATTGGTGAATGGCTTTGATGAAACTTTTGAAGGATGGGGACATGAGGATGCCGATTTGGTTTTAAGACTGCACAATTCAGGTCTTATTCGAAAAAACGGCTACTTATGCACCGAGGTCTACCATCTTTGGCATCAGTTAAACAGTCGTGGTAACGAAAGCGCCAATTATCAACGCGTGTTGGAGCGCATGAAATCCAATCTAGTTAAGGCCAGTCAAGGCCTTCTTGAGGCAAATGGCATGCAGGATGTGCATGTGACATTGCTAAACTGAGGTCTACTTTTTTGGAATTTTGTGATGCTTCGTCAATTTTTTAATTTTCTCTGGCTAATGGGCGTGTTCGGTATGAGTGCGCATGCCCAATTTCGAGTTGAAGTCTCCGGAGTTGGTTTGACGCAGTTGCCGATTGCAGTGGTTGCGTTTCGTGGGCAAGAAATAACGCCATTAAAACCGGCAGATGTTGTGCTGGCTGATTTGGAGCGAAGTGGTCAATTCAGAGCCGTTGTGTCGAATGCTCAGCCAATGGATGAACTGACGCGGCCGGATTTTGCTGCATTTCGTCAAGCTGGTTCTGACGCATTGTTAGCAGGCAGTGTGTCTAAATTGGCTGATGGCCGTTTTGACGTGCGTTTTCGACTATGGGATGTGGTCAAAGGACAAGATCTTGGTGGGCAAAGCTTCGCAGTTTCGGCGACGGAATTGCGCTTGGCGGCACATCGCATCGCCGACATTGTGTATGAAAAGCTAACTGGCGACAGAGGTGTGTTTTCGACTCGTATCGCCTACGTCACCAAAAATGCCCAGCGATTTCAGCTTTGGGTTGCCGATGCTGATGGTGAAAGTGCGCAGTCTGCTTTGGCCAGTCCAGAGCCTATTATTTCGCCAGCTTGGTCGCCAGATGGCAGTCAACTGGCCTATGTTTCGTTTGAGTCGCGTAAGCCAGTGGTTTACGTTCACAACGTGAGCACGGGCAAGCGCCGTTTGGTAGCCAATTTCAAGGGATCCAACAGTGCGCCTGCCTGGTCGCCAGACAGCAGCAGTCTGGCGCTGACACTTAGCCGAGAAGGTGGGTCTCAGCTCTATGTATTGCCTGTGAATGGAGGTGAACCGCGCCGTTTGTTGCAGTCCAATAGCATTGATACTGAGCCAGCCTATGCGCCAGATGGTCAGAGCATTTATTTTGTCAGTGATCGAGGTGGGTCACCTCAAATTTACCGTACATCAGTCTCTGGTATGGGTTTGGAAAGAATTACTTTTTCAGGCTCATACAACATTTCGCCCTCGATAAGTCCAGATGGTCGATGGATGGCTTATATTTCTCGAATTGCTGGCGCATTTAAATTGCATGTGATGGAGCTTGACAGCAAAACGGTGCGTTCAATCACAGATACTACAGCTGACGAAAGTCCAAAATTTGCACCTAATGGCAAGCAAATTATTTATGCAACACAGCAAAATGGTCGGGAGGCACTTTTGACTTCTACAGTGGATGGTAAGGTCAAAGCCAAGCTGAATGGGCAAAATGGTGATATTCGAGAACCGGACTGGAGTCCGTTTTCCAAACAATGATTTTTTAGGAGTATGACAATGAGAAATTGGTTCTTTATCTTGGGTTTTTCAGCCTTGCTTGCTGCTTGTGGCACCAGTGTGCCGTTGAGTGATGTTCCGGTTGAAACCGCAAAAACCAAAGAAGTTCTTAAAGATCAAGCTGTTGTAGGCTCCGCTGTCGCAGACATCAACGCAAAAAAAATAGTGCCAGTTGACTTGGGGAATAAAACAAACCAAGATGTGGTTCAGGCTAGTGCTCGGGTGGTCTATTTTGATTACGATAGTTATGTTATCAAACCAGAGTTTCAGTCGATCTTGTCAATCAACGCACGTTTTGCAAAAGCCAATCCAGATCTGAAATTGGCACTTGAAGGTCATACAGATGATTCAGGTGGCCGCGAATACAACTTGGCTTTGGGGCAAAAGCGGGCTGAGGCCGTGCGTGAGTCATTGTCGATTTTGGGGATACCCCAACGACAAATGGAAGCGGTGAGTTTCGGCAAAGAAAAACCAGCTGTGTCAGGGTCGAACGAAGCGGCGTATGCGAAAAACCGCCGGGTTGAGATGCGGTACCAATGAGTCTGGTTTTAATGCAAACAAAGTATTGGCGCAAAGTCCTCTTGGTGCTGGTTTGCGGCTTAGCCGCTACATGTGCGAACGGGGCATTTTTTGAGGACGAAGAAGCGCGCAAGGCAATTTTGGAACTACGCCAGCGAGTAGAAGCGCTGCGGCTTGAAGCCGAGCAATACAAGCTGACTGCAGCGGCCAGCGCTGCATCCAGCGCTGCTGAAATAGCAGTGGAAAATGCCAATTCGGGTAAAAATTTACTCGAATTGCAAAGAAAACTTGAACTCATGCGAAGCGAAGTTGCTACATTACGCGGGGCAAATGAACAGCTTGCAAAAGAGCTGACAGATTTACAGCGATTGCAAAAAGATCAATTGCAGGTTTTGCTCGAGCGCCTCAGCAAACTCGAACCAGTTCGTGTCAATCTTGATGGTGTTGATTTTCAAGCTGAGCCTGGTGAAAAAAAGGAATTCGAGTCCGCGCTGAAGGTGTTTAGAGGGGGTGACTTTGCTGCATCACAAAATCTTTTTGTCGGATTTATAGGCCGTTATCCATTGAGTGGCTATGCAACACCGGCACTTTTTTGGTTAGGTAATGCCCAATACGCCACTCGTGACTACAAAGAGGCCATCATCAACTTTCGTGCGCTGATCGCGCGCACACCAGAGCATATGCGTGCAGCAGAGTCCCTTTTGTCGATTGCCAATTGTCAGTTGGAGCTCAAAGATGTTCGCAGTGCCCGTAAAACATTGACTGATCTGATCGGAGCATATCCGCAGTCAGAAGCCAGCGTTGCTGCGAAAGAGCGTCTTTCAGCTCTGAAATAGTGCACTTTTTATGCAGGTAGATCGTCGATTTTCTGGCATTGATCGGCTTTTTGGTTCTGCTGGGGCTGAGTGCATCAAGCGTGCGCACGTTGCTGTTGTGGGTGTGGGTGGTGTTGGCTCTTGGGCTGTAGAGTCTTTGGCACGTAGCGGAGTTGCTCAATTGACCCTGATCGACTTTGATCAGGTGGCTGAGTCAAATATCAACCGTCAGCTTCATGCCATTGAATCTTCTATTGGGCAAGCTAAGGTGGTTGCCATGCGTGACCGGGTTCATTCTTTTTATCCGGAATGCCAGGTGCACGTTTTTGAGCATTTTGTTGAGACCAACAATTGGCCCATGATTTTGCCACCCGATGTGTCTGCGGTGATTGATGCATGTGATCAGATTAGTGCAAAAGTCATGCTGGCTGCGTGGGCGCGTCAAAACTCAGCTTGTACTTTTGTCAGTGTGGGTGCTGCTGGTGGTAAACGCCACGCACACTTCGTCAACATAGCAGATTTGGCCGATGTCACGCATGACCCATTGTTGGCTAAAGTTCGCTACCAGTTGCGTAAAGAGCATGCTGCGCCACGTGAAGCTAAAAAAATGTCCATTACTTGTGTTTATAGCCGGGAAAACGTTATGCAGCCCGATGCCTCGTGTGCCAGTCAGAACGATGGGTCTTTAAATTGCCACGGTTTTGGTTCTTTGGTGAGCGTAACTGCAACTTTTGGCCACTGTGCAGCAGGGACTATTTTGAATCAATTGGTTTTACGTCAGACTAAAATTCGATGAATTCGGTTTATAATTTTGGGCTGGCAGATATGAAGCGTCTGCGCTCAATCGGGATGTTAGCTCAGCTGGTAGAGCAGCGGACTTTTAATCCGTTTGTCGTGGGTTCGATCCCCGCACATCCCACCAATCTATTTAAAAGCCTGATCAATGATCAGGCTTTTTGTTTTTTCGCGTTTGTTATTTTCTGCCTACAAAAAAATTCCGGAAGGGCATACCGTGTCTGCTGAGTATTCCACGCAGGGCGATGCGATGGGGCAAGATCGTCAGGTGGCCCAATTGCGTATTCCTCCTCACTCCATAGAGGCCGAGTCCAGTGTATTGGGGGGCTTGTTGCTCGACAATGCAGCCTGGGATCGGGTTAGCGATGTGCTGACTGAAAACGATTTTTATCGTTTTGAGCATCGTGTGATTTTCGCCGCAATGAGCGGGCTCATCAATGCATCCAAACCTGCTGACGTTATCACGGTATACGAGCAGTTGCAAAGTTCGGGCAAGGCCGAAGAAACTGGTGGCTTAAGCTATCTGAATGGGTTGGCTCAATTCGTGCCAAGCACTGGCAACATTCGTCGCTACGCTGAAATTGTGCGCGACCGCTCCATTTTGCGTAAATTGGTCAGCACCAGCGAAGAAATTTCGGCGAATGCCTTTAATCCAAAAGGTCGCCCAGTGGCTTCTATCCTGGATGAAGCTGAACAAAAAATATTTAACATTGGTGAAGAAGGCGCGCGTACCAAGCAAGGTTTTCAGACCATGGACACTTTGGTGGTCGATTTACTGGATCGCGTGCAGGAGATGGCAGACAACCCCAATGATGTGACGGGTGTTCCAACCGGCTTTTATGACCTTGATCGAATGACAGCAGGCTTGCAAGCGGGTGACTTGGTTGTTTTGGCAGCACGCCCTTCGATGGGAAAGACAGCATTGGCGATCAATATCGCTGAGCATGTTGCGTTGCACGAAGGATTGCCCGTTGCTGTGTTTTCGATGGAAATGGGAGCAGCGCAGTTGGCTGTGCGGATTGTGGGTTCTATAGGTCGCATTGATCAGGGTCATTTGCGCACGGGGAAGCTTTCGGATGATGAATGGCCTCGATTGACAGAAACGATTGAAAAATTGCGCACCATTTCTCTGCACATTGATGAAACTGCAGGTTTGACATCCAGCGAATTGCGTGCCAATGCGCGGCGATTGGCTCGCCAGTGTGGCCAATTGGGTCTGATTGTGGTCGACTATTTGCAGCTGATGAGTGGCTCAAATGGTAGTGAGGGAGAAAATCGGGCGACTGAACTCGGTGAAATCTCACGCGGCTTGAAAATGTTGGCCAAAGAGCTTAAATGTCCAGTCATCGCACTCTCACAGCTCAACCGCAGTGTCGAGCAGCGCCCAGATAAGCGCCCGATGATGAGCGATTTGCGTGAGTCGGGTGCTATCGAGCAAGATGCAGACATCATCATGTTCATTTACCGTGATGAGTACTACACCAAAGATGCTTGCAAAGAGCCCGGTGTGGCGGAGGTCATTATTGCCAAGCAGCGTAACGGCCCAACCGGTGTTGTCAAGCTAGCTTTCCTAAACAAAATCACCAAATTTGAGTCCTTGGCACACGGCGGCAGCGGAGATTTCTGAGACATTGCGGGACAGACCGCAGCTACGCGAAGCGAGCCAGCTCTGTCCTCAACACTTTGTCGGATGT
>CAIYYA010000368.1 GCA_903930255.1 uncultured beta proteobacterium | reverse complement strand
GCCGAATGGGCCAGGTTTTTCCACAACTGCAAAACGTCCCAGTCGATTTTGTTTGGGGCGGTTTTGTCGATATCAGTATGAACCGTGCCCCTGATTTTGGTCGATTGGCTGCAAATTTATATTATCTTCAAGGTTTTAGTGGTCATGGTGTCGCCCTTGCAGGCTTGGCCGGGCAATTGGTGGCGCAAGCGTTGGCCGGACAAGCTGAACGTTTTGATGTGTTTGCCAGGTTGCAGCATCGGTCTTTTCCAGGGGGGGCACAGTTACGTATGCCCAGTTTGGTATTGGCAACGTTATACCACCGTTTGCGCGATCTTTTATAAGCCAAATGAGCCTCTGAAGCGCATCAGACAAGCGTGACCTGCTATTGAAATTAATGCAATATAAATCTATGGATGAAAAAAAAGAGAGCCAAAAGGCTCTCTGATGTTGACTAGCTCACCTAAGCGAGCTAGCTTTGCAAGCGTCAAACTTAGCGAATCACAGCCAAAGTTGTCAGCTGGCCACCGCGCACGGTTTTCAAAGTCAAAGCACCGTTTTTGATGTCGCCTTTTTCGTCAAATGACACTGGACCGGTAACACCTTTGTAGTCGGCTGTGGCAGCCAAAACAGGCAGATATTTAGCGGGGTCAGATGAATTAGCCTTCACCATCGAAGCCACCATGATCTTCACAGCGTCATACACGTAGGGAGCATAGACTTGCACGTCGGCGTTGTACTTGGCTTTGAATTTGGTTTTGAACTCTTCCATGCCTGCTTTGGCTTCGCCTTCAACACCACCGGCTTCAGCGCAGAACACTTGGTCGTCAGCAATAGCATCGCCACCGAGTTTGACCAGCTCTGTGGAGCAAATGCCGTCGCCGCCCATGAACTTGGCTTTAATCGCCAAAGATTTCATTTGCTTGAGCATCGGGCCTGCCACTGCGTCCATTCCGCCAAAGAACACTACATCGGGTTTTTTGGCCTTGATGGTGGTCAGGATCGAGGTGAAATCAGTTGCTTTGTCGGTGGTGAACTCTTTGGCAACGACTTTTCCGCCTGCCGCTTCAACAGCCTTGCTGAACTCTTCAGCCACACCTTGGCCATAAGCCGTGCGGTCGTCGATCACAGCAATCGATTTGCCTTTGAGTGTTGCAACAGCATATTTACCCAAAGTGCCGCCGAGTTGGGTGTCGTCAGCCACCATGCGGAAGGTGGTTTTGAAGCCTTGACGGGTGTACTTGGGGTTGGTTGCCGATGGAGAGATCTGAGGCAGGCCAGCATCGCTGTAAATTTTCGATGCAGGGATGGTGGTACCCGAATTCAGGTGGCCAACAACACCAGCAACTTTAGCGTCAACCAGCTTTTGTGCAACTGCAGTGCCCTGCTTGGGATCGGCAGCATCGTCTTCAGCCAGCAATTCGATCGTGAATTTTTTACCGTCGATCATCACGCCAGCAGCGTTGAGTTCTTCTACGGCCAAACGAGCGCCGTTTTCGTTGTCTTTGCCCAAATGGGCAATCGCGCCGCTGGTGGGGCCAACGTGGCCGATTTTGATGACGTTTGCCGCAGCGGGTGCGGGCGCAGGTGCAGCAGCTGGCGCAGGTGCTGCCTCTTCTTTTTTACCACAAGCCACCAGCAAAACTGCGGCGGCGACCAAGGTTAGGGTGCTAGTAACTCTAAGTTGCATAAAGACTCCATGAAAAAAAAGGAAAGTGTATCCAGAAAAATTACACCCGCTTACGATAACCGAAATTTTACCAAGGGGTGTTAGGGTAGTTACCATGACCGCACAAAAACCTTGGCTGTGTGTTGGGATACGCGCTCTACTCGTTGCCCTTTTTCGGCATAGCATCAAGCACCGCTTGCTGGGCAAATAAACGCATCTCATCGTGCAGCAAATTTTCAATTTCAGCGCCTTTTTCAGTGAGTGCTGTGCGGATCATTTTCGTCACTTCTTCTGCTATCCTGCGTTTCAGAATCGGTTCAATTTGCAGCCAAATCGAGCTAAATAGAGCCGCAGGATCGGTTTCGGGTTGATGCGCCAACCGATTCGGGTTGTCAACGATCTGTGTCAGTGTTGGAATAAATCTTGGTAATGGCTGAGGCAGTGAAGTCATGCTGGATTACCTGCATTAAGGTCGTGCTGTTGCGGCGTGTAGCCAAGGCCGACATAGTGTTTCCAGCGTTGGCGGGCTAATTTTTTGTCGTTTTCGTCGGTGCTGACGATTTCGATAATGCGTTCAAACTGGGTGAAACTAGTGGGTACATCATCTCCCAAATTCAGCAGAATGGGCTTGTTTGGTATGGCTTGGGCTTGCGTGCTCAAAACAATGGGTGATTTGTCTAAAACCCGCTTTTCAGCATGGGTGTCACAGTGGGGTAAAAATTCTGTGGCAGACAAATTCCAAAGCGCATGGTCAAGCTGTTCTAAGGTTTCGCTCGAACCTGTCACCATCAATTGAGCACCTTGGCGCACTGCCTTGCGCAGCAAACGGCAGGCATAGTGCACG
>CAIYYA010000367.1 GCA_903930255.1 uncultured beta proteobacterium | reverse complement strand
TCCATCATCTCCAGCCCGGCTGGGATGATGCCGGCTGCGATCACTGCCGCCACTGCCTCACCAGCTTTACGGATGTCGTCAAAGCTGGCCATGATGCAGCGCGCCAGTTGTGGCTTGGGAATCAATTTGACCGTGACTTCGGTCACCACGGCCAACATACCTTCGGAGCCAATCACCACGCTGAGCAGGTCGTAGCCTGGCGCATCGAGTGCATCCGAGCCAAATTCGATGGCCTCACCTGCCATGGTGAAGCCGCGCACCTTCAAAATATTGTGCAGCGTCAGACCATATTTCAGGCAATGCACGCCGCCCGAGTTTTCCGCCACATTACCGCCAATGGTGCAGGCTATCTGGCTGCTCGGATCGGGCGCGTAATACAAGCCCAGCGGTGCTGCCGCTTCGCTGATGGCCAGGTTGCGCACCCCGCATTGCACCAAAGCTGTGCGCGAAAGCAAGTCAAGCTTGAGGATTTTGTTGAATTTGGCCAGCGAAAGGGTAACGCCCATGGCGTGTGGCATGGCGCCGCCCGACAAACCCGTGCCGGCACCGCGCGCTACTACGGGCACGTTCAAGCTGTAACACGTGCGCAACACAGCTTGCACCTGGGCTTCGGTTTCAGGCAGAGCCACCACCAGCGGGCGCTGGCGGTAAGCTGTCAGACCATCACACTCATAGGGCGTGGTGTCTTCGTTGTTCCAGAGCAAAGAATGGCTGGGCAAATGTGCCTCCAGTGCTTGAACCACTTGCTTCTGAAGCTCTGATTTTTGTAGCTTTGTAAGTTCTGGAGCGGATGCGCTAGCGTTCATGGGATGGGGTTCCTGATGCAAAAGGCTTAAGGGTGAACTCTATGCGAAATTGGCGCTGCATGGTGTGAAGAAACTTGCACACCTGTTTGAATTCAGACCACGCTTTGTTTGAGCCAGTCGGCAAAAGCGACGCATTCCCAGCGCTCCATCATGCCGGTGCGCCAGCACAGGTGGTGGGCGTGCGGACTGGGTACCTTGCTGGCAAAAACCTCGCTGGTTCCCAAGCGCACCAAAGAGCCGTTCTCCAGCCAGGGCAAAGCCAATTTCAGTCGCACCAGCCCAATGCCCATGCCGGCTGCCGCGCCATCGCACATCAGCCCTACGTCATTGAACTGTGAGCCATCCACTGGCTCGGGCCAGTCCAGCCCTTTGGCGGCAAACCAGGTACGCCAAGGCTCTAGCGGGCTGCGCAGCAGCGTTTCGCCTTCAAGGTCTTGTGCCAACTCAAATGGGCCGTGCTCGCGCACAAAGCCGGGTGATGCCAGTGGTGCTACTTCGTCTTTGAGCAGGCAGACGTGTTCAAGGTCTGCGTAGCGACCGGCGCCAAAGCGAATCAGCAAATCGGCATCTTCAGCCACCACGTCCAACAGTGGAATCGAAATTTGCAGGGTCAGCTCAATTTCGGGATAGGCCTCGGTGAACTGACGCAAGCGTGGAATCAAGATGGCTCGCGCAAAAGTTGGCGTTACTGCCAGACGCAGCTTGCGCTTGCCCGGTGCTGCTGCCGAGCTGGGAAATTTTTGCAGCATGGCCAGACCTTCGCGCACATGCGCCAAATAGGCACTGCCCTCGATGGTGAGCGAAAAATCGGCTCTGCCGAACAATTTGGTGCCAATGATTTGCTCGAGCTGCTTGACCCGGTGGCTGACGGCACTGGGTGTTACGCACAGTTCATCGGATGTTTGCGTGACGCTGCGCAAACGCGCCAGCGCTTCAAACGTTAACAGGCATTGAATGGGGGGAATACGGGCTGCAGACATGGATGGCATTGTGGCACCCGTGGCACAGCAACCCCCTGAGTAGAATCCCTGCCCACCACCCAATAACCCAGGTAGCACCCCATGTCTGACCGCCTTGCCGTATTACCGCAGTACCTGATTCCGAAACAGGCGCTGACCCTGCTGGCTGGGCGCATTGCGCGCGCCCAGGGGGGTGCGCTAACTACCCGGTTGATTGCCTGGTTTGTGCAACGTTACCAAGTCAACATGGCCGAGGCGCTGAATCCGGACGTGGCAAGCTATGCCAGCTTTAACGATTTTTTTACCCGACCTCTCAAGCCCGGCGCACGTCCACTGGCGCAGGCTGAGTTGATTTGCCCGGTGGATGGCGCCATTAGCCAGTTTGGCTCGATTGAAGGACAGCAGATTTTTCAGGCCAAAGGGCACCAGTACAGTTGCACTGCGCTGGTCGGGGGCGACGCAGCACTGGCGGCGCAGTTCGACAATGGTCACTTTGCCACGCTGTATTTAAGTCCGCGTGACTACCACCGCATCCACATGCCGTGTGAGGGGCGTTTGCTGCGCATGATTTATGTGCCGGGTGATTTGTTTTCGGTCAACCCGACCACGGCACGCGGTGTGCCGGGCTTGTTTGCGCGCAACGAACGGGTGGTGTGCGTATTTGAACGCCCCAACACTCAGGGCCAGTTTGTGCTGGTGCTGGTAGGCGCCACCATTGTGGGCAGCATGGCCACCGTGTGGCATGGAGAGATTAACAACCCCAGAGCAGGCCAGCTATGCGATTGGCACTATGAAGATCAGAGCATTGAGTTAAAACAAGGTGACGAGATGGGGCGTTTTTTACTCGGCTCTACCGTTGTTTTGTTGTTCCCTAAGGGTCCGCTGGTTTTCAACCCGGCGTGGGCTGCGGCCAAGCCGATTCGGTTGGGTGAGCTGATGGCGAGTGTCCCTTAGCGCGTAAGCGATTGCGCCATGCTGCTTAGTTTGGCTGAAGCCTGCGAGCTGTGGATGTGAATGCCAAAAGCCCAAAGCTCCAGCATACGTTGCGCGCTAGCGCCAAAGTCGGCCTGTTGGCATGCTTTTGCAACAACTTCTGCGGCAACTATAAGCATGGATTCGACCAGTCGATGGCTTGTAGTTTCCTCAAAACGACGCGTCACGAAACAGCGTTCGGCCAACTCGTGCAGATTTTTTTCTACAAACCAACGCTTGACACCGCCAAAACTCAATGCAGGCTCATCAAGCGCATCGCCATTTTGAGCGCGTGGTGCATAAACCGACATCGACAGCATGTCAAAAACCGGTGCCAAACGGACATCATCCGTACGGGTGTAAACAAGACCAAAATTTTTCAGATGCGCATCGCCATTTCTGATCGCCATGCACAGCAGGTATTGCGCATAAAACTGTTCGAGTGAGGTTTTGCGATGCGCCATGGGGCAAAATTCTGAGATTTTTTTGATAATCTTCTCGACTGAGCCGGAAAACTTATCGCCGGCATTAAGCGCCAGCATCGAACACATATCCTCAAAAGCCAGATTGGCGCTTGAGTTTTCGGTCACGTCGAAGCGGCGCAAAACCAGCCGGTTGGTGTCGTCAGAGAGATGAAACTCAGGCACCTCAAGCCCCATTTGCTGTGCAATACGCAAGCCAAAATATTCGTTCAAGATCAGGTGAGGGTGCTGATCGTCGTTGGACTTGATGATCCATTGGTCAAAAACAAGGGTGTTCTTGCGTGCTGTGTCGGCTGTAGATGCTGGGCTTTTAGCAAGAAACTTGGGAAACCCGCCTGATACGCCTGAAAAATGGGCGTGCTCATCCAAAAAATGCCCCACGATTTCCTGCGAGCTGCTTTTGAGCAAAGTTTGCAAGTCTTCGCTGGGGCTGCTCATCGACAAAGCCGAACCCTGCGGTGCCAGTTGGAGACGGCCAACCAAATGCGAGCCTACGAGAGCGAGCAGTTCCAGATCGCCAAAATAAGCAAAATGCTTGGCAAATTTTTTTGTCAACAACTGACGCAGTGCCCCTTCGGGCAGGCTCACCTGAAAGACCGGGTGCAGTGCGCTATGTACCCAGCTTTCGGTGCGCACCGGCATCAGCAGCGAGACCATCTGACTCGCTGCAATGCCCTCCTGGTAGGCAAACACGTAGCGGCTGACATCCACTTGCTCCAGCGTGCCTACCCGAGATTGGTTGATATAAACATCGAGTTTCACGGCATGGATCCAAATCGCTCCAGCGCATTTTGTGCGTTCATGTCGTCAAGCGTTGGTTTTTTGGGGATGCATACCTGCAGGGAAATGTCGAGGCACATGTGCAGTCGGCGCAGGGTGCTTAAATTGCAGTCGCCACCTTTTTCAAGCATGATCAGCGCACGCCTGCTGATACCGGCTGCCTCAGCCAGCTTGGCCTGGCTCCAGCGCAATTCTTTGCGCCGGGTCAGCACGATAGCGACCAGCGGGTCGAGAAGGGGCTCGGTTGCACGAGCAGGCGGGAATTTCATTTTGTAATCTGTAAATCACAAATATAGGATGCTTACGCCATATTGTAATCTGTAAGTCACACTAATCTGATCCACACCCCAAGGACGCTGACACCATGCGTCAACCGCTATTTAAAAATCACCGTCTTGTGTCCGTTTTGCAGCACGCGGTGTTCGCTGTGCCATTTAACGGCACGCGCCAGCACCTGGCTTTCGGTGTCGCGCCCCAGCGCTGTTAAATCTTCTACGGTTTTGCTGTGGTCAACCCGCGCTACGTCTTGCTCAATGATCGGGCCTTCGTCCAGATCGGCCGTCACATAGTGGGCGGTGGCACCGATGAGTTTGACACCCCGGTCGTGCGCCTGGTAATAAGGCTTGGCACCCTTGAAGCTGGGTAAAAACGAGTGGTGAATATTGATGGCACGCCCCGACAGGCTGCGGCATAAATCGTTGCTGAGAATTTGCATGTAGCGCGCCAGCACCACCAGCTCAGCTTCTTCGGACTGAATGATTTCAAGTTGCTTGGCTTCGACCTGCGCTTTCGTGGCCGCAGTCACCGGCAAATGGTGAAACGGCACGTTGTAGCTGGCTGCCAGTTGGTAAAACTCGCGGTGGTTACTGATGATGGCGCGAATGTCCAGTGGCAGCAGACCGCTTTTCCAGCGAAACAGCAGGTCGTTCAAGCAATGGCCCTCTTTGCTGACCATGATGACGGTGCGCATCGGTTGCGCCTGGGCGTGCAGTTGCCATTGCATGGCAAACGGCTCAGCAAAACTGGCTAGCTGAGTTTTGAGTTCGTCAAAGCCATGCTGGGCACAGGCAAACTGCACGCGCATAAAAAATAGACCGGTGCCGGGGTCGTTGAACTGGGCGGCTTCTTCGATGTTGCCGCTGCGTTCCAGCAAAAAACCGGAGACGGCGTGCACCAGACCCAGACGGTCAGGGCAAGACAGGGTGAGGATGTAAACAGGGTTCATAGGGTTTGATTGTCGCAGCCATAAAGATGGCGAAACCATGTATGCAGGTGTCAGAAGCGTGCAATTCCTCCACCACATGGATAAAATGCACGGTTGCAGCGCTACGGCTTGACCGCCCGTGGCAAGACTTTGGATGCGGCCAGCTTGGCGTTGTCGCGTGCCGTTTGCACATCAGCAGCAAATGCCAGCGCTACACCCATGCGCCGTTTGACAAAACTCTCGGGCTTGCCAAACAGGCGCAAGTCGGTTCCCGGCACGCGCAGGGCTTCGTCCACACCATCAAAAACAATGCCGTGTGCGTCCACACCGCCATAAATCACGGCACTGGCGCCGGGGTTACGCAGCGTGGTGTTCACTGGCAAACCCAAAATGGCACGGGCATGCAGTTCGAATTCGCTTTGCCATTGGGTGGTGAGTGTGACCAGCCCGGTGTCGTGCGGACGCGGCGAGACTTCGCTGAACCATACCTGATCGCCTTTGACGAACAGCTCCACACCAAATAGACCCAAACCAGAAGGCTCGCCGTCGCGTCCTAACCCCAGGTTGTCGGTGACGGTTTTGGCGATCTGCCGGGCAGATTCGAGCGCCGCTGCACTCATGGGGTGGGGTTGCCAGCTTTCAACATAATCGCCGCTGACCTGGATGTGCCCTACAGGCTCGCAAAAATGGGTTTCGATCAGGCCATCGGCGCCCCTGGCACGCACAGTCAATAAAGTGATTTCGTAGTCAAAATCAATGAAGCCTTCAACAATCACGCGGCCGTGGCTGACACGCCCGCCGGCCATGGCGTGATCCCAGGCTTTTTCCACCTCGGTGGGGTTGTCAATTTTGCTTTGCCCCTTGCCGCTGGAGCTCATTACCGGCTTGACGATGCATGGGTAGCCAATGCCGGCCTGAGCCTGGGTGCCGTCGATGGCGCTCTTCAGTTCAGCCAGCGAATCACAAAACTGAAAAGGACTCGTGGGCAGACCCAGGGTTTGCGCGGCCAGCCGGCGAATGCCCTCGCGGTCCATGGTCAACCGAGCTGCGCGAGCCGTGGGAACCACGCGCACCGTGCTAGCGGCTTCGAGCTGTTCCAGCATGGCGGTGGCAATGGCTTCAATTTCGGGCACCACCAGGTCGGGTTTCTCGGCCTCGATCAGTGCTTTGAGCTGGGCCGGGTCGCTCATGCTGATGGTGCGCGTATGGTGTGCCACCTGTTGGCCCGGGGCGTGGTCGTAGCGATCCACAGCGATCGTCTCGACCCCCAGGCGTTGCAGCGCAATCAGGACTTCTTTGCCCAGTTCGCCACTGCCCAGCAGCATGACTTTGGTGGCGTGGGGGGACAGGGGTGTGCCGAGTGTGGTCATGAAATCTCCGCTAGCGAGTCAATTGAAATAGGCCGTCATCACCGAATGGCACGTTCAGGTGCGAGGTGCTTGGTGCGGCCAAATTCATGGGAAATGAGGTCATTTGGATACAGGAGCTTTGAGTTTATCCGTTTGGATCGTGGCGCGACAGGTCAAAGGCGTCGAAAGTGTGATACGGGTTGCGATATCAAAAAGCTACAAATTTAAGAGCAGTTGACGCTTGATAGACAAGCGTCATGGCCGGATGCCGCTATACATCCAAGTTCACAACGGTGTTAGGTGCAAAGTCGTGCATAGCGTGCCTCGGCTGAGATCATTTGAGTTGGTACCAAACACCGCGCCCACCGCCTTGCTGATTTAAATGGCCATGTTCGACCAAGTTGCGCAAGTGAAGCTTAAGCGTATTTCGGCTGGCGCCCGTCAATTTGATGGCATCCCCAATCGTGATGCGGCCATGCTCGTGGGCAAATTCGACGATCTGCAACGACAGGTTGGGCAAAGCGGCCAGTACTATTCTTTCGCGATCGACCTTCTTTTCCAGGCGCCGGACCTGCTCAGCCAGTGAGCGAAGGAAGAAAATCAGCCAGGGTTGCCAGTTAGGAGCATCCGATCGGATGGAGCCCTGCGTCTGCCGCAAGGCCAAGTAGTAGGCTTCTTTGTTGAGCTCGATCACGCTTTCCAGTGAGCTGTACGGCACATAGACATAGCCCGTCTGGATCAATAGCAATGTCGTCAGAACCCGGCTGAGTCGGCCGTTGCCATCCTGGAATGGGTGTATTTCCAGGAACACCACCACGAAGATGGCAATGATCAGCAGGGGGTGCAAATGCGCTTTATCCCTCTCATCATTGACCCATGCCACCAGTTCGGTCATGAGGCCGGGGGTGTCGAATGGACTTGCCGTTTCGAAAACGATGCCAATCTGTACACCGTTTTCGTCAAACGCGGCCACACTATTGGAGTTGGTCTTGTACTGCCCCCGGTGCCGTGCGTCTTTTTCGCTATGGCGTAACAGTATCTGGTGAAGTTGCTTGACATGATTTTCATTGAATGGGATGTCTCGCCAGGAGCTGAACACCAAGTCCATCACAGCAGCGTAACCAGCCACCTCCTGCTCATCGCGGGTCTCGAAAGACTGGATCGCCAGGTTTGAAAGCAGTTTCTCAACTTCCCGATCGGTCAGCTTGCTGCCCTCGATACGGGTGGACGAACCAATGCTTTCGATGGTGGCCACCCTGCGCAAGGCCGAAAGACGCTCAGGTGCAAGCGAACCTAAGGCACGCCAAGCGCCTTTGAACTCGTCGATCCGAGCGATCAGACTTAGAATTTCAGGTGTGATGTGGAGGGAGTCCGTGCGAAGCATAAAACCAATACTACACCCATTTACACCCATTTATCGAAGCAGATTTTTACCAGCATTTCGGCTTCATGCCTTTAACCCTGTCGGCCAGCAGCCGCAAAAGCCGCTGCGGTGATTTCTATGTCGGCGCGGGCAATGCCGTTTTGCCGAGCCAACTCTCGCCAGCCTGCCACCACGGCACACACTTCACCGATGATGCTGGCAGCTTCAGGGTCCGACAATCCATAAAACGCCGCCGTTGTGGCCACGGTCTGCAGACTGGGGCGATTGTCGGTGTCGTCAATGGCCAGCACATGGTCGGTCCGATCGATGTTGGGGTTGACATCAAAGGCCGGAGCCAGTCGCCAGCCGTTCTGGCCCAGGATGAAGCCATGATTACGCAGATGGTCATCTCGGTTGCCAGTAGCCACGTTGAACGCCACCCGACGAAAGAGCTGTTTCAAATCGTCCTTGACTTGCTTTGCATCCCCCACCGCGCGCAAAAACTGCGCCAGCTCCAGGTAACTGCTGCCCTCGCTGTGTTCTTTGCGCAGCAGTGTCATGGCGCTGGCATAAAAACGTCGCCCCTTCTCACTGCGGTCAAAGCGCTGCACACAAAAAGTACGCAGCGGGTTGTTGAGTTGCGCTAAGCGCGCCTTGGGCACGTCAATGCCGGCGCGTTGCGCCAGGGTGTGCGTCACATATTCCCATGCTCCCACGTCGCGGTCGTCATCGCGTGCAGGGAACTTGCCGATCCACAAGTTGCCGTCGGACTCGCAAAAATTGGCTTTGGGGCGGGCTCCACCCAACGAAGCACCGGGTGCCACCAGCACCGCCAGCCAGCGGCGCAAGGCGTCCAGGTCGTCAATACGCCGGGAACTGAGCTGCATCGCCACTTGCTCCAGTTCAGGCAGGCTGGTGACTGGCGGGGCAGCCAGGGGGTCGGCCCCCAAAAAATCATCCGTGCCTGGAAACTTGAAGCGCAAGGCACCTTGGCGCGTGACATCTTGCACCCCCAGCAAGTAGTCCCAGGCATACAGCACGCGTGCCGGACGCAGTTCATCTTTGGCTTGCAGGGCTTCGCGGCGCTTCATCAGGGTTTGGCCCCAGCGGTCTGGCGACGAGTCCAAAAAAATACCGAACTGGCCAAGTTCGGGTTTGGGAAAGTAAGGCTGGCGCCCCAGCGACAGATCGGGGTCAACAGCAAAAGCCCGGGGATTTTTCAGCCAGGTGTCGTCATAAGTAAAGCGCACCTGGCCCCGGTCATGCGCCAGTGTGCCAATGCAGCAGGACGTCATCAAATCACAGTCGAGCCACACCTCCAGCCGGGCGCTCATGCTGAACTCTTGCGCACCCGTGGCGCGGGTGTCAGTCCCAGGTCTTGCAATTGGCGTCCAACCACATCGTCGGCGGCCAGTGCATTGAAGTCCTGCTCCAGACCCAGCGCACTCATGATGCGAAAGTAAGTGCCCAAAGTGGCTCGCGCATCTCCCCGTTCGGCATTGAACAGCGTGGTGCGTGAAATCCCCGCACGCAGTGCCACTGTGCTGGTGCTGAGTTTGCGGCGCAATCTGGCCAAGCGCAAACGCTCACCCATGCTGCTGAGCAAGCGCTGTTCTTGCGGAAATATGACAGGGGGTTTGCTGGGCATGATGTTTATCATTTTAGGCAAAAAATATTGTTTTTATCTAAAATGGTTAACATAAAATTTTATGACTCTGCAAATCGCTGCTGGTTGTGGTGGTTGACGCGAAGGATGCCTTGGCTGCAGATTTTTTATCAGCGCTTCGGCTTTTTGCACTTGCTGACCATCGCGAAACTGCGTTGGTTAACCTTTAGTGATATGGCTGCACCGGTTAAAAAAGCATCTATTTACTTTAAATAAAAGATGGATGTGTGCTGTAGTCCCGCACCATTTTTAAAACATAAACCGTGCAATTCCTCCACCACATGGATAAATTGCACGGATGAATACCCGTTTAGCCAAAAGTATCCTTGCTGAATTGCTCGAACAATTCCCTGCTGTTGTATTGCTTGGACCCAGGCAGGTTGGCAAAACAACGCTGGCTTTTGCTGAAAAAGAGGCGCACAACAGCGCCGTGTATCTCGATCTGGAGCTGCCCAGCGCACAACGGCAGCTGGATGACCCAGAAGCCTATTTTCTTGCGCATCAGAATCAGCTGGTGATTTTGGATGAAGTGCAGCGCATGCCAAATTTGTTTGCCGTGCTGCGTGGTGTGATCGACCAACGTCGGCGCAACGGCGAAGTCAGTGGGCAATTTCTCTTGCTCGGCTCTGCTTCCGGTGAGCTGCTGCAACAAAGCAGCGAGAGCTTGGCCGGTCGGGTTGCGCAGCTCGAGCTGACCCCGTTTCAAGCACGCGAGGTGTTGCCAAGCAACGCCACAGCGGCAGATCTGCATTCGCTTTGGCTGCGTGGTGGCTTTCCTTTATCGTGGTTGGCTGACAGTGATGCGCGCAGCTTGATCTGGCGCGATGCATTCATCACCACCTATCTGGAGAAAGACATTCCGGCATTGGGGCCGCGGATTCCTGCCACCACATTGCGCCGCCTATGGACCATGCTGGCCCATAGCCAAGGTGAACTGTTGGATCAGTCCAAACTTGCCGGGGCCTTGGGTATCAGCGGGCAAACCGTGGGGCGCTACATCGATTTGCTGTGCGACCTGATGCTGGTGCGTCGCTTGCCTGCCTGGAGCGGCAACGTTGGCAAACGTCTGGTGCGTGCACCCAAGGTGTATGTGCGCGACAGTGGCCTTGTTCACGCTTTGCTGGGCTTGCAAAATCTGGATTCCGTGTTGGGGCATCCAGTCGCCGGTGCAAGTTGGGAAGGTTTTGTGATTGAGCAGTTGCTGGCAGCAGCACCGCAAGCGCAGGCTAGGTTTTATCGCACCAGTCATGGTGCTGAGGTGGACTTGGTGCTGGCGTTTAAAAGTGGTGAAATTTGGGTCATTGAGATCAAACGCTCGTCTGCGCCAAGCTTGTCCAAAGGCTTCTACATTGCAGCAGCCGATGTGCAAGCGACGCGCAAACTGCTGGTGGCCTCAGTTGAAAATGCTTTTCCGATGCGCGATGGGGTTGAAGTGATGAACCCGCTGATGGCGGCAAATCTAGTGGCTCGACAGGGATAGTTATTTAGAGAAAATACGCCTTCAGGGCTTGCTGAATAAGCGTTAGCAGCTATTAAATCTGACATGATTGGCGATGATCTGCGGCTAACAACGAATGGCCTCCCGTGAAACTTCAAACTGTCGGGCTAATTTGCATCACACTGTTTCTGCTTGATTTAGAGGCCAAAAAGACCCTTTAAATCTCGCCAGGAATGCACCTGCACACCGCTGCGCAGCATGGCATCGTCGCCACCGTAAACCAAATGGGCTGGCAGGGCGGCATCGCCAGCATAGCGCGTCCACTTGGCCAACCCGCTCAGAAAATCAGCATGAAAGGTCTGGCCTGACTTGATTTCAACCGGTTGCAGCTTCTCCCCCTG
>CAIYYA010000366.1 GCA_903930255.1 uncultured beta proteobacterium | reverse complement strand
TCGGTTTTGCCTTGTTCTTCCTGCGTAGCGTTGCTCCCGCAAAGGAATACACCGACAAGGTCACCAAGAAGCTGATTCCACCGGTTACCACCATGCAGATTTACTGGGGTGCAGTTCCCTATGTGTTTATTCAAATCATCATGGTCGGTTTGATCATTGCGTTCCCGGGCATTGTTTCGAGCGGTCTGGACAAAACCGAGAAGATTGACCTGGATAAGATTGTTCTCGAAGTGCAGGCAGAGCCACCTGCCGAAGCTGCCTCCGCAGCAGCTGACGGAACCATCCCCGCTGGTCCGGCACACAGTGATGATGACCCCATGAAAACCATGCAAGACTCCATGGACAAAGAGAAAAAATAGAGCGCTACCAATTCGAGTTGCGTTGTGCTGATGCAACTCCGAAACTTAAAAGCCGGGGACAACCCGGCTTTTTTTTTGCTGACCCTTGCAATGCCAACGTTCATTCAATTCGATCTTGATACGCATTCAACCCAACTTTTGAAGTCGTCTTCAGTCGCAAAAAAGCCGTCCTAAGACGGCTTTTAAATGGGTCAGAGCTGAAACTGCTTACAGCTTTTGAGCCTGCATGAAGGTGTCGAAACGCGCTTCAGTGAAGCGGAACCACAGGTTTTGATCACGTCGGAAGGCTGAATAATCGTCATAGACCTTTTTGAAGTTTTCGTTCTTCTTGGTGATCTCATCATACAAAGCCATTGACTCTTTGAAAGCCAAGTCGAGCACATCTTTGGGAAATGGCAGAACCTTGGTTTTCGCGCCCACCAGTTGCTTCAAGGCTGCTGGGTTTTTGGCATCGTATTTGGCTTGCATCTCGGTGTGGGCAAACGCTGCTGCGCACTCCACAATGGCCTTGTTCTCTGCTGACAAACTAGCATAGGCCTTGTCGTTGACAAACAGGTCCAGCTGTGGACCGCCTTCCCACCAGCCTGGGTAATAGTAAAACGGAGCCACTTTGTTCAGGCCCAGCTTTTGATCGTCATAAGGACCCACCCACTCAGCAGCGTCAATGGTGCCTTTTTCCAGCGCGGTGTAAATCTCGCCACCAGGAATGTTTTGTGGCACGCCACCCATGCGCTCAAACACACGGCCAGCAAAGCCACCCACGCGGAACTTCATGCCCTTGATGTCTTTAACAGACTTGATCTCTTTGCGATAAAAACCACCCATTTGTGCACCGGTATTGCCCATTGGGAAGTTGACGATGTTGTACTTGGCGTAAAACTCGCGCATCAGTTTGCCGCCGTTACCTTGGTACATCCAGGCAGTCATTTGACGGCTGTTCAGACCGAAAGGAACCGCGCAACCCAATGCAAAAGTCTCATCCTTGCCATGGAAATAGTAAGGTGCTGTGTGTGCCATTTCAACTGTGCCGTTTTGCACACCGTCAACCACACCAAACGGAGGCATCAACTCGCCACCGGCATGGGTGCTGACTACGAACTTGCCACCCGACAATTCACCAACTTTTTTCGCGAAGGTATCGGCAGCACCAAAAATGGTGTCAAGTGACTTAGGAAAACTGGATGCAAGGCGCCAGCGAATGCTGGCAGCCTGAGCGTGCACCACGGGTGCGGCACCTGCGGCCAAAACGCCAGCAATGCCAGCGTTTTTAATGACGGAACGACGATCCATTTGTTTTACTCCTGGGGTTATAAATTGAGTAGCTCACGATGCGGATAAGCACAATGACGACTGATAAGAGTCAACACGCATTCTAGAAAGTGTGCCTGCACCAATAACCTCGGGTTTTCCCTTGGAATTGACTACATATCTTTCATGCGTTGATCAAAATATTTTCAAAGCGCGCACGCACGGCATTTTCAATGCCAATGGCATCGAGGCCTTGCAAGGCCAGCAGCTTGGCCGGGTCGCCATGTTCGATGAATTCATCACGCAAACCCAGTTGCAAAAAGGGCTTGGCCAAGCCAGCCGCCGCCAGCGCTTCGAGCACGGCACTGCCAGCGCCGCCCATCACGGCACCCTCTTCGAGGCTGACCAGTGCAGTGTGCGTGGCAGCAACCTGCAGTAGCAATTCGACATCCAGCGGTTTAGCCCAGCGCATATTCACTACGGTGGCATTGAGCTTTTCGGCCGCCTGCAAAGCTGGGTAAAGCAAAGTGCCAAAAACCAGCAGCGCCACACCCTGCCCTTGGCGCCGTAACTCGCCTTTGCCAAAGGGCAAGGGCTCCAGACTGCGCTGCACCGGCACACCGGCGCCCGCGCCACGCGGATAGCGCACCGCTACCGCTGAGTTTTGCGCATAGGCCGTGCAAAGCAACTGACGGCACTCGTTTTCGTCTGCCGGGCAAGCGATGCTGATATTCGGAATGCAGCGCAGGTAAGGTATATCGTAGGCGCCAGCGTGGGTGGCGCCATCAGCACCGACCAGACCCGAACGATCCAACGCAAACACCACGGGCAGGTTTTGGATGGCCACGTCGTGAATCAGCTGGTCGTAAGCTCGCTGCAAAAAGGTGGAGTAAATCGCTACCACGGGCTTTAAGCCTTCGCAAGCCAAGCCGGCCGCAAACGTCACGGCGTGCTGTTCGGCAATACCCACATCGAAATAACGGTCCGGAAAACGCTCTTCAAACTCGACCATGCCGGAGCCTTCACGCATGGCCGGCGTGATGCCAACCAAACGCTTATCAGCAGCGGCCATATCGCACAACCACTGGCCAAACACTTGGGTAAAGGTCGGCTTGCTAGATGCACTGGCACTTTGCAAACCCACCACCGGGTCAAACTTGCCCGGCCCATGGTAAGCAACAGGGTCTGCCTCAGCCAACTTGTAGCCCTGACCTTTTTTAGTCACAACATGCAAAAACTGCGGGCCCTTGAGGTGCTTGATGTTCTCCAGCACGGTCACCAGGGTATCCACATCGTGTCCGTCAATCGGGCCGACATAGTTGAAGCCAAATTTTTCGAACAAAGTGATGGGTTTGACCATGCCTTTGGCCGACTCTTCAAAGCGCCGGGCCAGTTCAAACAGCGGCGGCGCGCCTTTGAGCACATTTTTGCTGGCATTTTTGGCCGTGGCATAAAACTGCCCGCTCATCAGTTTGGCCAGATAGCGGTTCAGAGCGCCCACGGGCGGACTGATCGACATGTCGTTGTCGTTCAGAATGACCAGCAGCTTGCAATCGGTCACACCGGCGTTGTTCATGGCCTCAAAAGCCATGCCAGCGGTCATGGCGCCATCGCCAATGACGGCGATGGCGTGGCGCTCTTCTCCCTTGATGCGGCTGGCCTGCGCCATACCCAAGGCTGCAGAAATTGAGGTGCTCGAGTGCGCCGTGCCAAACGCATCGAATTCGCTCTCGCCGCGCTGCGGAAAGCCGCTCAAACCACCCAACTGGCGCAGCGAGTGCATGCGCTCGCGCCGACCGGTCAAAATTTTGTGCGGATAGGTTTGATGCCCCACATCCCACACCACACGGTCATGCGGGGTTTTAAACACATAGTGCAATGCCACCGTGAGCTCGACTGTGCCCAGGTTGGAGCTTAAGTGACCGCCAGTTTTGGCCACACTGTGCAACAGGTAGGCGCGCAACTCACGCGCCAAAACCGATAACTGAGGTCGTGGCAAACGCCGCAAATCAGCCGGATCGTGAATCGATTCCAGCAAAGGATAGGTGGTGATATTAACTAACATATGCTCTATTTTATATAGCTGTTCACGCTTATTCTGCGGGCGTCAAGAGCAAATTCTTTGAATCAAAATTAGCATTCATTAGCAGCAGCGATCAACCACCATATGAGTTAAACCCTGCAAAGCCTGCGTATTGACAAGACCAGAGCCTGCAAGTGACTCCAGCGCCTGAGCCTTGAGTTGTTGGGCATAGGCGGTAGCCGCTGCAAGCCCCATCAATGAAACATAGGTTGGCTTGTCGTGCTGGGCATCTTTACCCGGTGTTTTGCCCAGTGTGGCGAGATCTGCGGTAACGTCAAGAATATCGTCTACCACCTGAAACGCCAGCCCAATAGCCGCCCCAAAACGCAGCAAGGCTTGCTTGGCATGCTGCGTTGTTTCGCCGCAGGCTGCTCCCATCATGACACTGGCTTGCAATAAAGCCCCGGTTTTAAGCTTGTGCATTTCGCGCAGTTGCGATTCTGTCAAATATTGCCCAACGCTGGCCAGATCAATCGCCTGCCCGCCTGCCATGCCGGCACAGCCTGCCGAGCGCGCCAGCAACCGGCACAGCCGCGCTTGCCGACCGGCACCCACGCTGGCGTCGTCGGGTGTCAATAGCTCGAATGCCAGGGCTTGCAAGGCATCGCCAGCCAGTAAGGCTTGCGCTTCGCCAAACTGCACATGCACGGTAGGCTTGCCTCGGCGCAACACATCGTTGTCCATGCACGGCATGTCGTCGTGAACCAGTGAATAGGCATGAATCAGCTCCACCGCACAGGCCGCGCGCAAAGCTGCTATGGAGGGTTTTTCGCTACGGGCCACCCCGTCTGGTGCGCCACGGCGCGCAGCCTCATCCGCGTTTTCTTCATGTGACAGATAGTCTTCACACAAGCCGCCACACACGGCATCAAAAGTTGCCAGAACCAACAGCGGGCGCAAGCGCTTGCCTCCATCGAGTACGGCATAACGCATGGCTGCAATCAGCTCAGCAGGGGCATGGTGCTCGGAGTCAGCCACGGCTTCATCGCTAACCCAGTCCTGCAAAGCGCTTTCAACTCGAGCGAGTTGCTGATTGACCCAACTATCAAAATCAAACGTAGTGCTCATGCCAATTGCGCTGTCCATGGTTGCAGCACGCCTTGATCAAGCACTTTGATTTGTGCCTCGATCGACTCCAGCCGATCACGACAAAAATGAAGCAATTCGGCGCCGCGCTGATAGTTCGTCAAAAGCTGCTCCAGCGGCATGTCGCCTGACTCCAGACGCGCCACCAATTGCTCAAGCTCGAGCAGGGCTGCCTCGTAATTGGCAGGTTTGGATGTTCCATGTTTAGCGGCTGAAACCATTTGAAGCAGGAATCCGAAGATGAAAGAGGCAGATTTTAGGTGCTAAGTGCGCGCCAAATAATACCCTTTTCACTGTAAGTGTGCATCCATTCACAAATCCAATCACGGATGCGCCAGAACGGGGCATACAATCCAGACCCGGCAGCTCTCGAGGTAACTGCCCTTCTAGCCCCTCTGCGAGGGGTTTTTTGTTTTTCCAAAGGACCGAGTTGTGCAAACCATGTGCAATACAAAACCATTTTCCACACCACCTGTGAGTCAAGTTGCGCATAGCCCCGCGCCGCTTTGCGTGGCCAATTATTTTGACCCCGCGCTTTATCAACGCGAATTACAAAGCATCTTCCAGAACGGTCCGCGCTATGTGGGTCACACTTTGAGCGTGCCCAACGTTGGTGACTATGCCTGTCTGGCACATGAAGCTGACGGGCGCGCACTGATTCATACACTCAGCGGCATCGAGTTGGTATCCAATGTGTGCCGGCACCGCCAGGCACTGATGCTCAAGGGACGGGGTTCACTCAAACAGCCAACAGGTGCTGCGGGCAATATCGTCTGCCCCATCCATCGCTGGACTTACAGTGCCAACGACCTCACGGGGCAAAGCCCTGCCGGCCAACTTTTGGGGGCACCGCACTTTGCCAGCGATCCCTGTCTGAACTTGCGCAATTACCCGCTGCGCGAATTCGACGGCATGCTATTTGAAGACAATGGGCGCGATATTGCCGCAGATCTGGCGGGCATGACGTGCCGCGCGGAGCTTGATTTTTCGGGTTTTGTGCTCGACAAAGTTGAGCTGCACGAATGCAACTACAACTGGAAAACCTTCATCGAGGTGTATCTAGAGGACTACCACGTTGGCCCCTTTCACCCAGGCTTGGGGCACTTTGTCACCTGTGACGACCTGCGCTGGCAGTTTGGCGAGCATTATTCGGTGCAAACCGTGGGGGTCTCCAAGGTCTTTGGTCAGCCCGGGTCACCGGTTTACCGGCGCTGGCACGATGCACTGCTGAAATATCGCGGTGGCGCTCTACCTGAGCGCGGCGCAATCTGGCTCACCTACTACCCGCACATCATGGTCGAGTGGTATCCGCATGTGCTCACCGTGTCAACCCTGCACCCGCTGGGTGTGGACAAAACACTGAATAAAGTCGAGTTTTATTACCCCGAAGAAATCCACGCCTTTGAGCGCGAATTTGTCGAGGCGCAGCAGGCCGCCTACATGGAAACCTGCCTCGAAGACGACGAAATTGGCGAACGCATGGACGCCGGGCGCAAAGCGCTTTTGGCGCGTGGCGAGAATGAGGTGGGGCCTTACCAAAGCCCTATGGAAGATGGCATGGCGCATTTTCATGTTTGGTACCGCCAGCAGATGGGGCTTTGAAAATACTATGCTATTCATAGCTGCTTGCGCTTGCTACACTTGCTCTAACGCCGTATTTTTCATATAAGCATGCAAGCACTCTGGATGTTATTGGGGTCGTTCTTTTTTGCCAGCATGGCAGTTGGCATCAAAGTGGCGTCGAGTCAATTTAATACCTTTGAACTGGTGTTTTATCGGGGCGCGGTGAGCGTCGTCTTCATTTGGCTGATCTTGCGCGCGCGCGGCACGCCGGTGGCAACAAGCGTGCCCTGGATGCACGCCTGGCGCACGGTAATTGGCGTATTTTCCCTCTCGACCTGGTTTTATGCCATTGCCCATTTGCCACTTGCCACGGCCATGACGCTGAACTACATGAGCGGTATCTGGGTCGCCGCATTTATTGTGGGCGGCGGCATCTTGTATGGTCAGGCGCAAAAACAGGGGGCTCTCTTGCTCACCGTGCTGATTGGCTTTGCCGGGGTGGTGCTGATGCTTCGCCCCACGCTCGAGCAAAACCAGCTGTTTGCCGGGCTGATCGGACTGCTCTCGGGCATGGGTGCCTCACTGGCCTACCTGCAGGTCACCGCACTGGGTAAAGTGGGCGAACCGGAAGGGCGCACCGTGTTTTATTTCTCGGCCGGCACCACGCTGGTTGGCCTGGCAGGCGTTGCCTACGCTGGCTTCACGCCCTGGTCAGCGGTCAGCTGGCAAGCCGCTGCCTGGTTGATTCCGATTGGGGTGCTGGCATCGCTCGGTCAATGGTGCATGACACGTGCCTATAGCCGTGGCTCCACTTTGCTGGTGGCTAATTTGCAATACGCTGGCATTGTGTTTGCAGCCATCTACAGCTTGCTGTTGTTTGGTGATCAAATTGCGTGGCTCGGCTGGGCTGGCATGGCACTGATCGTGGCAAGCGGACTGGCTGCCACCGTGCTGCGCACCCGAACCATTCCCAACGCCCCTGCCGAAGAACACTGAGGAGAAAACCGCATGTACACCACCCTGATCTCTGTTGCCCAACTGCAAACCCTGCAAAAAACCCCGCATTCGGTGATGGTTTTTGATTGCAGTTTCGAGTTGATACAGCCTAGCGCGGGCGATTTGCGATATGCCGAAAGTCACATCGCTGGTGCCATACGCGCTGACCTGGATCGGCATCTCAGCGCAAAAGGTGCGCCTGACGCAGCCAGTGCTGGCCGCCACCCCCTGCCCTCACGTGAAAATTTTTCCGCCTGGCTGGGCAGCGTGGGTTTAACGCCCGACAAACAAGCCGTGGTTTATGACCGCCAAGGCGTCAATTACTGCGGCCGCCTGTGGTGGATGCTGAAATGGCTGGGACACGACGCAGTGGCCGTGCTTGATGGTGGCTGGCAAGCATGGCAAGCCGCCGGGGGTGCCGTTGAAAGTGACTCCAAGGGGACCATTCACACCCCACAAGATGCAGCATCAAATTACCCTCTAGGGCCCGTTGGCTATGCGCTAGCAGCTACTGAAACAATAGTAAAACAACTGGGGCGACCGGCCCAAACCCTGATCGATGCGCGCGCAGCCCCGCGCTTTCGTGGTGAAGTCGAGCCACTTGACCCAGTGGCTGGGCATATCCCCGGTGCGCTGAATCGCCCTTTTGCGCAAAATCTGGATGCCCAGGGCTTCTTCAAAAGCCCTGAACTGTTGAAGTCTGAATTTCAAACTCTGTTGGCTGGGCGCGACCCGGCCACAGTGGTGCACCATTGCGGCAGCGGTGTCAGCGCCGTGCCCAACCTGATCGCCATGGAAATCGCCGGATTAGGCAAAACCGCCTTGTACGCCGGCAGTTGGAGCGAGTGGTGCAGCGACCCGAGCCGGCCGGTGGCTCAGGGCTAACCCAATTGATTGGCTTGAACCACTCGCCCTGAGCTTGGCCTGTCCTGAGCTTGTCGAAGGGGTCGAAGGGGTCGAAGGGTCGTTGGGCTTCGACAGGCTCAGCCCGAACGGAACTACAGCATCAGGCCGGTTCAATCGTCAATGCTTTCCAGCGCCAGCAACTCGGCCACCGTTTGCTTGCGCCGGATCAAGCGCGGCAGGCCGCCTTCAAGCAGCACCTCTGGTATCAGCGGCCGGGTGTTGTAGTTCGATGACATCGACGCGCCATAAGCACCGGCATCATGCAACACCAGTAAATCACCTACTTGCGCCACCGGCAAAGGGCGCTTTTGCACCACACCGCCTTCACCTTGTGTGAATACGTCACCCGATTCACACAATGGGCCACCCACCACGGTGTCTTGCAACGCACCGGTGGCCGATGTGCCATCGGCATGGATCAGCTCCATGCCATGAAAACTGCCATACATGCTGGGGCGCATCAGGTCGCTAAAACCTGCATCGACCAGCACAAACGGATTAGCCCCCATCTGTTTGGTGGCACGCACCTCGGACACCAACACGCCCGACTCAGCCACCAGGTAGCGCCCAGGCTCGATCTCGAGCGTGACCGGATGCGCTAGTAAGCTTGCGATCTGGGCACGAGCGGCGTCCCACAGCGAAAAATAATGCGCAGGGTCAATCGGCACATCCCCTGCACGGTAAGGAATCGACAAACCGCCACCGGCTGAAATAGCCTGCACATCCATGCCCTGTGCCTTCACGGTTTGCACCAAAGCCACCATCGCGCCACAAACTTCCTGCAAGTGGGCGTAATCCACCCCCGAGCCAATGTGCATATGCAGCCCGATCAGCGTCAGCCCCTTGGCGCGCACCCGCTCCAGTGCCAGCGGCAAATCGGTGTGCCAAATGCCGTGCTTGCTGTGCTCGCCGCCGGTGTTGGTCTTGTTGCTGTGGCCGTGGCCAAAGCCGGGGTTGATGCGCAACCATACCGGGTGGCCAGGGCTTGCCGCAGCCAATTGGTCGAGCATATCGATCGAGCCACAGTTCACCGGAATGCCCAGCTCGGCCACGCGTGGCAACGTGCTGCGGTCAAGCAAATCGGCGGTGAACACAATCTCGGCATGGCCGTTGTGCAAGCCAGGTTTGAAGCCAGCAGCCAGCGCGCGTTCAATTTCACCTAAAGAAACAGAGTCCACCTGAACGCCCAGGCGCTTCATCAGCTTGAGAATGTGGGTGTTGGAATTGGCCTTTTGGGCAAAGCGAATGACGTCAAAAGAGCGCAGTGCCGCCACTTGGCATTCGATCGTGCTGGCGTCATAGACCCACAAAGGGGTGCCGTGGGTTTGGGCCAGTGAGGCCAGGGTGTGGGAGGTAAAAGGGTTCATGGGCTGATCATGTCCGTTTTTATCCATGCATGCAATAGCAATTATTTTTGCGGTTGATTCATAATTGATATGGCAAAGCCACTATTGAC
This sequence comes from uncultured beta proteobacterium, assembly GCA_903930255.1. Taxonomy (GTDB): domain Bacteria; phylum Pseudomonadota; class Gammaproteobacteria; order Burkholderiales; family Burkholderiaceae_C; genus Rhodoferax. The sequence goes on along the minus strand of CAIYYA010000366.1, from coordinate 8,255 downwards.
CTGATTGCTCTTCAAAAAAATGGGCTTCACACCACTTGGAGAACCGATGTTTTCGTCACTCCCCACACCCAGCACCGACAAAAACGTTGCCCTGTTTCACGCCAGTTTGATCTGGCCGCTGCAGCTTGAACCGCTCGACGTTGAAGAAATCAAAGGACGTCACTGGGAGGCTTTTGAGCGCAAAGAGTCGATGCATCCGTGGCATCGCATCGACGATGAATTCACCGACGACCCGAGCAACTTTCATGAGCGTCATTACCGCGAATTTGTCTCTTTTCTGCCCTATGTTCAGCGTTTTTTGTATGGTGAAGGGCGCAACGCCAATGCAGCAGCCAAAGCCAAAGCGGGAAAATCACCGATGCATGTATTTCGGCGCAAAGACATCACCGCGTTGCGCCTTACGCTGCACGAAGGCCAGGCACCCATCGTTCTGCACCTCGTTCACGTCGATTTGTATTTTTTTGACGACCTTGATTTGGCACAACTCAACGTCGAAGTGTGCGCCAGCGATCTGCCTCTTAAAACCGTTCGCGACATTTTGTTTCGTATGGGACGCTCGTACCCATCCGGCTGGGAAGAAGACGGCGATGGGCTGCACAGCGTGCACCTGGCTGAATGGCTCAACGCCGAAGGTCAGGTCATGGCTCGCTCTGACACCGAGCACCGCGAAAAATACCTGGGCTTTGTCTGCCAGCACCGCAGCCCCTGCATTTCAGAACACTGGGCCAGCCTGTTGCGCCCACTGGTGCTGGCACACTCAGACGAACCCGGCGAGCTGCGCTACCGCCTGATCGAGTACCACCGCATGCCGGTCATGGCTTTTTTAGCGCTCGACGACCCCTGCTCGCTTAGCCCTGACGACTGGGTGCGCATTGGCATGGCCTCGATCTTGCACCCCGACGAAAACGTGCCTGTCAACGACCCCAGCGTGATCGAGTTCAAGCAGCGCTACTGTCTCGATCGCTACTGGAGCGGCACGCCCGCAGGGCCCAACACCCGATTTATGTGCACCGGCAACGCGCTGACCGTGGTGGGCGACGCGGCCTTGCCATTTTTCTCGAACCCCGAGCGCGGTGTGCTGGCGCAGTTTCGGCACCAGTTTTTTCTGGTTTTTCTGATTGCCCATTTGCACCGCGCTGCACTGCTGGTTTTCTCAGATGTGCTGGTGGGTGCGGTGAACGCACTCAACATCAGCGACGACGAATCAGTGAAGCTTTTTAAACGCCGCATTCGTGCAAATTTTGAGACCTTTTTGCGCTTCACGCACCGCTACTGGTTTCACGAGCTCTCCGAACGCCCGCATGTGCAAGCAACTTTTCGCATGTGCTCGAACCACTTGCGCAACGATGCGCTGTATGACGAGGTGCGCGACGAGATTGGTGAAATGAGTCATTACCTCGATAGCGATTCGCAGCGCCGCCAATCCAACACCGTGGTTCGCCTGACCGTGATCACCATCTTGGGACTGATTGCCACCATGACCACCGGTTACTTTGGCATGAACGTCATCCCCTTTGGCGATGCGCCGCTACCAGAGCGCGTATTGCATGGCGTGCTGGCCACCGGTGTATTTATTGCGTTGGTGGTGTTTGCGGTCTCACGCTCTAAACGTTTATCAGATTTTTTAGAAGATTTATCCGACGAAAAAATGGGAATCACGGGCCGTTTGCGCTCTTTCTGGAGCGTATTTCGTGGCTAACACGCGCTCCCCCAGCGCCCCGCTGCTCACGCACCGACAACTCGCCATGTTCCGCGCCATCATGCTGCATGGTAACCTGAGTCGCGCAGCAGAGCTGACGATGTCGAGCCAGCCCACCCTGAGCCGCGAGCTGTCCCGGCTAGAGCAACTGCTGGGTTTTGACTTGTTTGATCGTATTCGGGGACGCTTGCGCCCCACGGTGCGGGCGTTGGCACTGCTGCAAGAAGTCGAGCGTTCCTTCATCGGGTTGGAGCAAATTGCCATACGTGCCCAGGAACTGCGACTGCAGGCCGGCGGACGACTGCGGCTGGCATGCCTGCCCGCGCTGGCACATGCACTGGTGCCGCAAGCACTGCTTCAGTTTGCCAAGACCCTGCCACAGGCCAGTGTCAGCGTCTATCCACAAGAGTCACCCTGGCTGGAACAGGCCATGAGCGAGCAACGCTTTGACCTTGGCTTGAGCGAAACTGCTGCGGCACCCAGCGGTGTCTCGCTGCAAACCATTCTGCAGGTAAACGAGGTAGCTGTGTTGCCCGCAGGTCATAGCCTGTGCCGAAAGGCTGTGCTGCAGCCGCAAGACTTTGAGGGCGAGCGCTTTATCAGTCTGGCCGCAGGCGACAGCTACCGAATGCAGATTGACCAAATGTTTGCCAGCGCTCAAGTGAACCGACAGACCTGGTTGGAAACCGCCAGCGCCGTGTCCGTATGCGCCATGGTGCGCCAGGGGCTGGGCATTGCCATCGTCAACCCGCTCACCGCACAGGCCATGGCTGGAGCAGAATTGATCGTCAAGCCCTTGAGTGTGGCAATTGCCTTCAAGGTCAGTCTGCTACTGCCCGAAATGGCAGCACCGCACCCGCTGCGACCGGCACTCATCGATGCGGTACGCCTGGCAGCCCTTCAATTTGACAAGCAGGCCTCGGTGCAGCCAACAGCACTCTACTGAAGCATGGACAGCTCAGCTGGAATAATTTTCCAAAATAATGCTTAGAATGAAACCCTGCCGCTGACATCCAAGCCCGCTTGAACACATGGGGCACGCTCTTGATATTTATTGGAGTTACCACCATGAAATTGATTCGATTGTTCTTGTTGTGTGCCATCACGCTCCTGGCAGGCTGTGCAATGAAGCGGGTGGGTATTGAGTACACAGCGCATGTTGAGCAGTCAGGTTCCATCGAATGCTCTTCACAAGTCAGCGTCAATTGCGAGTTGTCTGGCGTTGTCTGGGTCAAATCCCCACACGGTGGCAATTTAATTTTCGTCAACGACAAATCACCAAAATCACCGCAGGAATCCAGCATTTTCTCAATCCCGTTTGCTGGCGGAGAGTTCAATTCTTCTGGCCCCAAGACCTTTTTTAATCAGCCGGTCTTCACTTCAGTGAATAAATTTGAAGCTATGTCAGTAGCTCCTGATGGCCAGCAAGTAGTCGCCATGAGTGCTTTTGACCGCTACCGCGACGACGACGAGAATCAGGACAAATTTAATGTGCTTCTGGCTTGGCCAGCCAATGCAACAGAAAAAACCGAAGTGCTTTCACGCAGTCAGCGCAACGCTGTTGTGAGTTCTATGGCGCTTCGTTCCAAGCTGGAGATGACTGTTAAAAAACACTATGGCGCACAAGCGCAGTATTTCAAGGTGGAAGGTCTGGCGCTCTTGCCCGGTTCAAAAATAGTGTTTGGTCTGCGTGAAATCGGGCAAAGTTTTAGCAGCTTTGGTTACAAAGTGGCCCTTCTTGAGGGGCGCTACAAGCTGACCCAGTCAGGCATTGAGCTTGATGAGGCAGTAGAACTGGCCGTTATCCGTGATTTTTCGGATGGATTGGATTCATTGGGTTCATTGGGTCATACCGTTGGCGTGTCGAGTCTGGAGTACGACCCGCAGAAGCAAATTCTGTATGTGCTGACCTCGTTTGAAGATCAAAGTTCTGAGCGTGTTGGAGCCTATTTATGGACCTTGCCTGTCGTTAACGGCACTTATGGCACCGAATTGACGCTGGTTCAAGACTCAAAAGGCAAGCCATTCAAATTTTCTAGCAAAGCAGAAGGTTTGGCTTTGTTGGGTGATGGTCGTCTTTTTGTTGTGCATGACGATGACCGTTATGACACCCAATTAAAAATTGGACTGGGCAGCAACGCTGTCGAACGAGCCAGAAAGAACAACGAAGCGTATTTTCAAATTTTGCGCATGCATTCGACTCAGCGTAGTCAGCCATAATTTTTTCTATCTAAAAAACCGCTTCACCCACTGTCCAAAATCGTCCACCACGGTAAACACCGACGGAATCACCAACAGGCTCAGCACGGTGGAGGTCATCAGCCCGCCAATCACCGCCACGGCCATCGGGCTTCTGAAACTCGCATCGGCACTGCCCCAGCCCGCTGCAATGGGCAACATGCCCGCGCCCATGGCCAGGGTGGTCATGACAATCGGGCGAGCGCGTTTGTGGCAGGCATCGAGCAGCGCGTCGATGCGGCTCAGACCCGCGACGGCTGGTCGGCCGTCGCTTCCATCATGCCCACGCTGCGCCACGATGGCGTATTCCACCAACAAAATCGAGTTTTTCGTGGCAATTCCCATCAGCATGATCAGGCCGATGAGCGAGGGCATTGAAAAGCTTTTATCGGCCAGCAACAAGCCGACAAAGGCGCCGCCCAGCGACAGCGGCAGAGCGGTGAGAATGGTGAACGGGTGTAAAAAGTTTTTGAACAGCAACACCAGCACGATGTAAATGCACAAAATACCCGTCAGCATGGCCAAGGCAAAGCTGGCAAATAGCTCGCCCATGATTTCAGCATCGCCCAGCGCGAGTTGTTTCACCCCTGCGGGCAGCGATTGGATCGACGGCAGTTTGTCCACCGCCGCCGTCACGTCGCCCAGCGGCGCCCCCGACAGCTCGATCTCAAAACTGATGTTGCGGGATCGATTCAGCCGGTCAATTACCGCCGGGCCACCGGTCATCTCCAGTGTGGCGACCTGGCTCAGCATAACTGGGCCGCGTGTGCCGGGCACGGCCAGGCGACCCAGCAGCTCAAGGTCTTGCCGCGCCACGTCTGCCAGTTTGACCACAATCGGCACTTGCCGCTGGCTCAGGTTGAGCTTGGGCAGCGCCGCGTCGTAGTCACCCACAGTGGCAATGCGCAAGGTGTCGCCAATCGCGCTGCTGGTCACACCCAGGTCAGCCGCACGGGCAAAGTCGGGGCGCACGGCGATTTCTGAGCGGATCAGGCTGGCACTCGATGCAATTTGACCCAGGCCGGGAATGGTGCGCAGGTCTTTTTCAACCGCAAGTGCCGCCGTGGCCAGGGCCTGTGGGTCTTCACCGGTGAGCACCAGCACAAATTTTTCACCCGAGCCACCCAACCCCACCTTGCTGCGCACACCGGGCAACTCGGACATGGTGGCGCGAATCTCATTCTCAATGACTTGTTTGCGCGGGCGTTTGCCCCGCTCTGACAGCAGCACCGTCAGGGTGGCCTTGCGAACTTCAGCCGCCCCCTGTGGCGCAAACGGGTCTGAGCCTGCCGCCCCGCCTCCCACGGTGGTGTAAACGCTTTGCACATGAGGCACCTGGGTCAGCAACTGGCGCGCGGCTTCAGCCGCAGCACGGGTTTGCGCCAGCGTGGCACCGGGTGGCAACTCCAGGTTGACCTGAGTTTGTGAGTTGTCGTCCGGCGGAATAAAGCCCTGAGGCAATAGCGGAATCAGCATCAGCGAGCCCACAAAAAAAGCACCTGCTGCGGCCATGGTGATCCAGCGGTGTTGCAAAGCCCAAGCGCTCCAGACCAGATAACGCGCCATCCACCACGGCTCTTGCTGCGCACGCGGACTGCGCTGCATGATATATGCGGCCATCATGGGGGTGAGCGCCCGCGCCACCACCAAGGAGGTAAACACCGCCAGCGCAGCAGTCCAGCCAAATTGTTTAAAGAATTTGCCGGCAATACCGGCCATAAATGCGGTGGGCAAAAACACTGCAATCAGCGTGAAGGTGGTGGCAATCACCGCCAGACCAATTTCGTCGGCGGCTTCCATGGCGGCCTGGTACGGGGTTTTGCCCATGTTCAGATGGCGCTCGATGTTTTCCACCTCCACAATCGCGTCGTCCACCAGCACACCGATCACCAGCGAGAGCGCCAACAGCGTGATGACATTGACCGAAAACCCCAGGTAGGCCATGCCGATAAAGGCCGGCACCACCGACAGTGGCAGCGCCACCGCCGACACCAGGGTGGAGCGCCAGTTACGCAAAAACAACCACACCACAATGACGGCCAAAATTGCGCCCTCGTAGAGCAGCAACATCGAGGCATCAAACTCCTCCGACACTGGGGTCACAAAGTCAAACGCCTCGGTCAGCTCCATATCGGGGTGCTGGGCTTTGAGCTCCTGCAGCACCAGTTTGACGGCCGCGCCCACCTCTACGTCGCTGGCTCCTTTGCTGCGTGTCACTTCAAAGCCGACCACCGGCACGCCGTTGAGCAAAGCCAGCGCACGTGGCTCGGCCACACTGTCTTTCACGCTGGCCACTTGATCGAGACGCACCCGGCGGCCATCGCTCAAGGCCAGTTCTAGTTGAGCCAGCTCGGCCACTGTTTTGACGGTAGCCAGGGTGCGCATGGGTTGCTCGCTGCCCCCCACATCGGCGCGACCACCCGCACTCTCGGTTTGCACCTGGCGCAATTGGCGTGAAATATCAACCGCCGTAGCCCCCAAGGCCTGCAACTTGAAAGGATCCAGCGCCACCTCGACTTGGCGCGTCACACCCCCAACCCGGCTGATGGCTCCCACACCCTTGACCGAGAGCAAGCGCCGGGTCAGCGTGTTATCAACAAACCAGCTCAAAGCCTCGTCGTCCAGGCTGGGCATGCGCACCGCAAAAGCCTGAATCGGTGCGCCCGCCAAGTCCATCTTGCGCACCACCGGGTCGCGCACGTCGGTGGGCAAGTCGCTACGCACGCCCTGCATAGCCGAGCGCACATCGTCCACGGCTTCTTGCGTGGGCTTTTCCAGGCGGAACTCGGCGGTGATGGTGACCCCGCCGTCTTGCACCTTGGTGTAGATGTTTTTCAGACCTTGCAGCGAGGCAATGGCGTTCTCTAGCTTGCGCGCCACTTCGGTCTCTAACTGCGCAGGAGCCGCGCCGGGCAGCGAGGCCGAGATGGTGACAGTGGGCAAGTCCAGGTCCGGCATCTGCTGCACTTTCATGGACTTGAAAGACAGCAAGCCGGCAAAACTCAGCAACACAAACAGCATCACTGCGGGAATAGGATTCCTGATCGACCAGGCGGAGACGTTCATCTTGAATGCTCTTTATTTGGGAGCTGCTTGCGCTTGACTGGCGGGCGCTACAGCACGATTTGGCTTGGAAGCCTCGACCACCCGCACCACATCGCCTTCGCTCAGAAAACTGGCACCACTGGCCACCAGCCGATCTTGTGCGGTAAGCCCGGTCAAAATTTCAACCTGCTCACCCAGGGTGCGACCGGTCTGCACCTTGAGCTGGCTAACCCGGTTGTCGGCACCAACGCGCATCACGTAGCTAAAGCCATCACGCACCAACACCGCACTCTGCACCACGGTGAGCGCGCTGGAGCTGCCCAGGTCAAACTCACCCCGAGCAAACATGCCCGGCTTGAAAGCACCGGCGACAGACTTGGCCCCTGCTGGCGGCCCCAGCAAATCAACATAGACCAAGCCATTGCGGGTCAACGCATCCACGGTGGGCGCCACTGTGCGCACCCGGCCTTTGAGCTGTGCGCCACTCGGGGATGTCACCAACACCCCGGTTCCCGGCGTGACACGGCCCAGTTCGGCTGATGTCAACTCGGCGCGCCATTCGAGCCGAGCCTGGCGGATCAGGCGAAACATCTCGGTGCCCGCGCCCATCACGGCACCCAGCGTGGCATTGCGGTTAGAGATGATGCCGCTGTCAGGTGCCAGCACCTGGGTGTGCTTCTGGCGTAACAACTGCGCATCGAGTTGCGCCTTGGCCGACTCGACCCTTGCGCGACCGGTGAGCTCTTGCGTCAGATATTGCCCGATTTGCTGGGTACTGAGCGCACCACTTCCTTGCACGGCACGTGCGCGCTCGGCATTGGCGCTTGCTTCTGCGGCATTGGCAGTGGCCTCAGACAAAGCAGCACGCGCCAACGCCACATCAGCCAGCACAGCTTCGGCCGAAAACGTGGCGAGCAACTGCCCGGCTTTGACCGTGTCGCCCACATCAGCCTTGAGTTCCAACACCCGCAGACCGTTGACTTCGGCACCAATCAGCGCCTCTTGCCAGGCCACCACATTGCCGTTGGCCGCCAACTTGACCGGTGCCATGGCGGACTTGGCTTGCGTCAAGGTTACCGTCAAAGCCGGTTTGGCTGCGTTGGCTTCAGGTTTGCTGGCATCGGCTGCGCTGCAGCGGCTAACCGGCAAGCCCAAGCCAGCCACAACCAACAGGCCAGGAACCAGCAAGCCAAAAATAAGAGGTTTTAATTGAAAACGCTGCATGAGAAGTTGCCTGAATAAAAATCGCTTGCGCAGGATTACAAAAGTAGGA
>CAIYYA010000365.1 GCA_903930255.1 uncultured beta proteobacterium | reverse complement strand
TGTCCCAAAAACCGATGTAGGTGGCCGGGCAACTGCGCGGCGTTTTGCCGATGGGGGTTTGATCGACTTCCAGCACCCGGTCAATTGACTCATAGCCAGTGACTTCGCTGCAGCCACTCCAGGGGATGGTTTCGCCTGCTGACAACGCGTCACGCCCGGCGCGGGTGGCGCGCTTTTGCACGGCAGTTTGCACGTTGACCAGTAGCACATCACGCGCCAGCGTTGATTTGCCGGAGCCACTGACACCGGTGACGGCAACCAGGCGCTTGAGTGGCACCTGAACGGAAATCGATTTCAGGTTGTGCAGGCTGGCACCGGTGACAGTTAGCCAGTGCTGTTGCGTGAAATTGGGGTCAGATTCCAATTTCTCGCGGTGTTTTGGCTTTGAGCTGGCCGAGGGTGCTGAGAAATTGGAGTCCGACCCCAATTTCTCTGCGCTGTCCTGTATCCCATTCACTTTGCGCCTTGCTTGCAGCGGGTGGCGCATGGCGTGCAGCAGGTAGCGACCGGTTTGTGACTCTGGCGCGGCTTGAATGTCGTCCACCGTTCCCTGCGCTACCAATCGGCCGCCACGCTTGCCGGCACTGGGCCCAATGTCGATGAGGTGATCCGCATGGCGCATGGTGTCTTCGTCGTGTTCCACCACCACCAGCGTGTTGCCTTGGTCGCTCAGGGTTTTCAGGGCGCCGAGCAATATCTGGTTGTCGCGCGCGTGCAAGCCAATGGTCGGCTCGTCCAGCACATAACACACTCCCTGCAAATTGCTGCCGAGCTGTGCCGCCAGTCGGATACGCTGCGCCTCGCCACCGCTCAAGGTGGGCGCACCCCGGTCCAGCGTCAGATAGTTCAGGCCCACTTGCTCCAGAAAAGTCAGGCGCCCCAGAATTTCCGGAATCAGGTCGCGTGCGATGTCGTTTTCACGCGGACTTAAGCGCCCCAGTTGCTGCAAGGTTTGCACCCATAAGCGCATGTCGGTTACGCTCAGACGCGCCAGTTCGGTGATGGAGACGCCTTTGAGGGAATTGGGGTCAGAGCCCAATTTTGACAAATTGGGATCCGACCCCAATTTGAGACGCACCGCCCGTGCCGTGGCATTGAGCCGGGTGCCATTGCAGCTCGGGCAAGCGGTATCGAGCAAATCGTCCACATCGGGCTCGGCAAAAGTTTGCTCACGGCCGGCTGCATCGTCATCGCGCACCGAATCGTCAAACACCTTGCGCTGCTCTTTGGACAATTTCACGCCCGTACCTACGCAGTCAGGGCACCAGCCGTGCTTGCTGTTGTAGCTGAACAGCCGGGGGTCGAGCTCGGCGTAACTGGTACTGCACACCGGGCAGGCACGCAGGGTAGAAAACACGCTCAAGCGACCAATCCCCGCCGTGGACTCACCCGCCTGCATGGCCTCAATCAACCCGTCCAGCTTAGACAACACATGCACCACCCCTTTGCCATGTTGCAGGGCACTGGCCAAGGCCTCGCGCAGCAAAGCTTCGTGCTCGGGCAACACATCCAGGCTGAACACCGGCAGCTCAATCGTGTGTTCTTTAAAGCGATCCAGACGCGGAAAATTTGTCGTGGGCAAAAAATGGCCATCCACACGCAGATGGGTAAAGCCGCGCGGGCGAGCCCAGTCGGCCAGTTCGGTATAAACGCCCTTGCGGTTCATCACCAAAGGCGCCAGCAGGCCAATATGTTGGCCTTTGAACTCGCGCAGCAACGCCGCAGCAATGCGTTCGGGCGTTTGTGGTGCCACCGGCGTGCCGTCATGGATGCAGTGCTGCGTGCCAAGTTTGACAAACAGCAGTCGCAAAAAATGCCACACCTCGGTGGTGGTGCCCACGGTGGACTTACGCCCGCCACGGCTCAGGCGCTGCTCAATCGCCACGGTAGGCGGTATGCCATACACCGCATCCACCTCGGGGCGCCCTGCCGGTTGCACGATCGAGCGGGCATAGGCGTTGAGCGACTCGAGGTAACGGCGCTGCCCTTCGTTGAACAAAATATCAAACGCCAGCGTTGATTTGCCGGAGCCGCTGACGCCCGTCACCACCGTGAATTTGCCGCGCGGAATGTCCACACTCAAACCCTTCAGATTGTGCTCGCGGGCATTGATGATTTGTATGTTGTTATTGGGCTCTGGCGCTTGATGGATAAGCGCAAGCAGCTCTTTATTTAATAGTGAATCCTGGCTGAAATCCCGCACCTCGTGCACCACACCCATCTGAGCCGCGTAGTCACGCAAGGCCAGTGCTGTGTGCGATGTGGCGTGCAACATCACCTCTTCGGGGGTGCCATAGGCCACCACGGCGCCACCGGCATCGCCGCCTTCTGACCCTAAATCGATGAGCCAGTCACTGGCGCGCATCACGTCCAGGTTGTGCTCGATCACCAGCAGCGAGTGACCGGCGTCTTGCAATTTGCGCAGGGCACGCATCAGTTTGGCAATATCGTCAAAGTGCAAGCCGGTGGTGGGCTCGTCAAACATAAACAAGGTGCCCTTGCGTGCCAAACTCTGGCGACTGGCACTGCTGCTCTTGGCCGCATCGGCCAAAAACCCGGCCAGTTTCAGCCGCTGGGCTTCGCCACCACTTAAGGTGGGCACCGGTTGACCCAGTTTGACGTAGTCAAGCCCCACATCCAAAATGGGCTGCAGCGCCCGTATCACTTCACGATCTGCTTTGAAAAGCGTAGCAGCCTCGCTGACCGTGAGGTTCAGCACGTCGGCTACATTGAGTGAAACCGTTTGAACGGATGCCATTCGCTCTATGGTGACCGCCAGAATCTCCGGGCGATAGCGTTTGCCATCGCAGTCGGGGCAGCGCAAATAGACATCGCTCAAAAACTGCATCTCAACATGCTCAAAACCCGAGCCACCACAGGTGGGGCAGCGGCCATCGCCGTTGTTGAAGCTGAATTTGGTGGCGGTATAGCCCCGCTGTTTCGACAAAGGCGCATTGGCAAAAATCTCGCGCAAGGTGTCCCAGGCACCCACATAACTGACCGGATTCGAGCGCGCGGTTTTGCCGATGGGTGACTGGTCAACAAACACCACGTCACTCAGTTGCTCAGCCCCCAGCAAACTGTCAAACGCGCCGGGTGCCTCAGATGCTTTGCCGAAGTGACGCAACAGCGCCGGTGCCAAGGTGTCCTGAATCAGCGTCGATTTACCCGAGCCACTGATGCCGGTGATGCACACCAGCCGGTTCAGCGGCAGTTCAACGCTGATGTTTTTCAGGTTGTTCTGACGTGCACCCTGCAAAATCAACCGCGGCGTATGGGCCACCACCAGTCGTTTGAAACCCATACCGACCTGTTTGCGCCCACCCAGATAGGCGCCGGTAAGCGTATCGGCCTGGCGCAGATCCGCCGTCGAGCCATCAAACACAATTTGCCCACCCAGCTGCCCCGGACCCGGCCCCATGTCGATCATGCGGTCAGCCGCCAGCATCACCGCCGGGTCGTGCTCCACCACCACCAGCGTGTTACCGGCATCGCGCAGGCGCTGCATCGCCACAATGATGCGGTGCATATCGCGCGGATGCAGGCCAATGCTCGGCTCGTCCAGCACAAACAAGGTGTTCACCAGTGACGTGCCTAAAGCAGTGGTGAGGTTGATGCGCTGCACCTCGCCGCCCGAAAGGGTGCGGCTTTGCCGGTCCAGCGTGAGGTAGCCGATGCCAACCTCGCACAGGTATTTCAGCCGGGTGCTGATTTCGTCAAAGAGCAGTTTCAGCGCCTGCGCTTGCCCCGTTCGGGCTGAGCTTGTCGAAGCCGGGCTCTGATCAGGTTCCGCGCCAACGGTCATGAGGTCAAAAAACTGCTTGAGGCGTTGCATCGGCAACAGCATCAAATCATGCAAACACAGCCCCGGCAGCGCCTCCAGTTGCGCCCGCGACCAGCGCACACCCTGTGGCATGAAGCGCAGGGATGGCTCCAGCACAGCATCGGCTTGCGCTTTAGAACCGACACGCCAGAGCAAGCTCTCGGTTTTCAGGCGCGCACCGCTGCAACTTGGGCACTGGGTATAGCTGCGGTACTTGGACAGCAACACCCGAATGTGCATTTTGTAGGCCTTGGTTTCCAGGTATTCAAAAAAGCGTTTGACACCAAACCAGTGCTGATTCCATTTACCCTTCCAGTGCGGCGAGCCGTGGATCACCCAATGCTGCTGTTCTGGCGAGAGTTTGTTCCAGGGTGTGTCGCGCGGGATACCTTCAGCCTCGGCGTGGCGCATCAAATCGTCTTGCGCCTCTTGCCAGGCCGGGGTTTGCATGGGTTTGATGGCGCCAGCACGCAGGGTCAGCTTGTCATTGGGGATCACCAGCGCGTAATCAACCCCGATGACGCGCCCAAAGCCCCGGCAACTGTCGCACGCTCCCACCGCAGAATTGAAAGAAAACATCGACGCAAACGGATCGGTGTAGCGCTGATTGCTCTCGGGGCAATGCAGACCCGTTGAATAACGCCAAATTTCAGGGCCTTTATCCGCTTCAAAATCAGTAGCTGCTTGCGCTTGCTGCACGGGCGCTACAGGATCTTTTGCTACATACACATGAAGCTGCCCGCTGCCATGCTTGAGCGCCACTTCAATCGCCTCCAACACACGGGCACGTTCGGCATTACCCAGCCTAAAGCGGTCAGCCACCACATCCAGCACCTTGCGCGGGCTTGCCGTGCCAACACCCTGCACACGCTCGGCCTGGATTTTGGTAAACCCGCTGACACTGAGCCATTGCTCAATTTCTTCTGGTGTGGCACTGGCAGGCAATTCGACCGAGAAAGTGATGGCCAACCGTGGATCGGCCTGGCCAGCACGCACCAGCATGTCGGCATAAATGGTTTCGGGTGTGTCGTGCGAAACAGCTTGCGCGGTGTCTTTGTCAAACAGTTGGCCAGTGCGGGCAAAAAGCAGCTTCAGATGGTCGTTCAACTCGGTCATCGTGCCCACAGTGGAGCGGCTGCTACGCACCGGGTTGGTCTGGTCGATGGCAATCGCTGGTGGCACACCTTCGACCTTGTCCACAGCGGGTTTATCCATGCGGTCGAGAAACTGTCGCGCATAGGCGCTAAAGGTTTCCACATAACGGCGCTGCCCTTCGGCAAACAGGGTGTCAAACACCAGGCTGGATTTGCCCGAACCGCTCGGACCGGTAACCACGGTCAGCTCACCCGTGCGAATGTCCAGATCCAGATTTTTCAGATTGTTCTGGCGCGCTCCGCGGATGCGGATGGTTCCTTGTGACATAGCTGGAGCCCTTGGGTGGTGAGGGCAATGATTCTAGGAGACTGTCGGCTAGGCTAGGCTAAGCTTTGCTGCGCTGCGCTCCAGCTTTAACTTGCGCGGCAGCATCCCAATGCGTATCAAACCAGTCATCACCGTCCAGATAGGCTTTTAGCATGGGCAACGCGTCGAGCCCCCAAAACAGTTTGCCATCCACGGCAAAGGCCGGCACGCCAAACACGCCTTGCGCAATGGCTTCATCCGTATTAGCCTTCAGCAAGGTTTTGACCAGATCGCCGTCGGGCAGATTCTGAGGTGCCAATTGCGCGCTGAGCAATTGCAAGCGCTGGCCATCGTTGGCATCTTGCCCACCTTGCCAAACATGACAAAAAAGCGTTTCGCAGACATGCCGATTGGCCAGCCCCTGGCTACCACAAGCCAGTGCCAAACGCAGCAGCGCCAACGGGTTAAAGGGATGCGCGGCTGGCATCTGCAAATCAACGCCCTGCTGGCGCGCCAGCCACAACACCTGACGGTAGGTCCAATCCCGTTTGCTTGGAATTTCTGCCGGGCCTAATTGCCCATGATGCTTGAGCAAAGCGCCAAACAACACCGGCTTGTAGCTCACGCTGTAGCTGTGTCCCATCAGGGTTTCAGGCAACTTTTCAAACGCCAGATAGGCAAAAGGTGAAAT
>CAIYYA010000364.1 GCA_903930255.1 uncultured beta proteobacterium | reverse complement strand
TGCAGCCAGCGCCAGCACCACCAGTGCCTGTTGCCAACCTAGACTATTGATCAAAAAACCTTCACTGGGCACCATCAAGAACTGCCCAAACGAACCAGCCGCAGCTGCAACACCCATGGCCCATGAGCGCCTGTCGGTAGCGACATTGCGGCCAATCACACCATAAACAACGGCAAAAGTGGTGCCCGCCTGCGCCATACCAATCAGGATCCCTGCTGTCAGGGTGAACATCAAGGGTGAACTGGCATAGGCCATGCCCAGCAAGCCGATTGCGTACAGCAATGAACCGCCCAGAATGACCCGAAATGCACCAAAGCGGTCAGCCAGCATTCCAGCAAAAATTCCCGCCAGACCCCAGGCGAGATTTTGCACTGCCAAGGCAAAAGCAAAGGTTTCACGGCTCCAGTTCTGCGCCTGGGTCAGTGGCTGCAACCATAAGCCAAAACCATGACGAATGCCCATCGACAGCGTCACAACGCCAGCACCGCACAGCAGAATTTGAAAGAGCGACAGGGGTTTTTTATGGGTTGACATGCGCTAAAGTTCGAATTATTAATACGTGATTATTCACCCTTTCCAGTACTCTGGCATCGAATAAGGTGCATGATCCGCCCCATGAAAAAAATCTTTGTTTTAGGTGCTACCGGCTTTGTTGGTACCCATGTATGTGAAAAACTGGCTCGTCAGGGCTGGGCAATCACCGTTGTGACGCGTCGGCGCATGAATGCTCAGGCCATTCAGCATTTACCCCGGCTTACCGTGCTTGAACTCAATGTGCACGACGAGGTTGCGCTGGCAGGCGCACTGGCCGGGCACGATGCGGTTGTGAATCTGGTGGCTATTTTGCATGGCACGCAGGCTGAATTCGAACGTGTACATGTAGCTTTGCCAAAAAAACTGGCGCATGCCTGCGTCAAGACTGGCGTTAAGCAGCTGGTGCATGTGAGTGCACTGGGGGCTGATGCCCTGCAACCCGAGTTGGCGCCGTCAATGTATTTACGCACCAAAGGCGAGGGTGAAGCTGTGCTGATACAGGCAGCCACGGGAGCAGGAGCCGACTTGGCAGCGCACGATGGGTTTGATTTGAGTATTCTGCGCCCCAGCGTGATCTTTGGTGAGCAGGACAAGTTTTTGAACCTGTTTGCATCGTTACAGCGCATCTTGCCGGTATTACCGCTGGCTGGCGCACATGTGCGTTTTCAGCCTGTTTGGGTGGAGGATGTCGCCAGTGCTGTGGTGCGTTGCCTGGATGGGGTAGCCAATTCCTTGTCTTCGCCACGCATCATTGAAGCGTTTGGCCCCAAGGTGTTCACACTCAAACAATTGGCACAGTTATCGGCGCAACTCAGTGGTATTGCCGATGGATATGGACGACCGGTGATCTCGCTGCCTGATTGGGCTGGGCGTTTGCAAGCTACCCTCATGGGGCTCGCTCCTGGTGCACCCATGATGAGCACAGATAACCTGGACTCGATGAAAGTCGATAACGTGGCGAGCTTCAAGCACTCTGGGCTGGAGGTGCTGGGTATCACCCCAGCGGCTCTGGTGCCGATTGCGCAGGGCTATTTGGGGCGTTAACGGATCGTTTTAGCTGCGCTTTGCGTCGCTGGTCAGGCTCAGCAAATCCCCCCCTGAGCCCAGCGACAACAGCCCGGCTTGGGCATAAATGCCCAGCTTGGCGCGGGTGTCGGTGATGTCCAGGTTGCGCATGGTCAGTTGACCAATACGATCCAGCGGTGAAAACGGCGCGTCTTCAACCTTTTCCATACTCAGGCGCTCGGGCGCATAGGTCAGGTTGGCGCTTTCGGTGTTGAGCAACGAATAGTCGTTACCGCGACGCAGCTCCAGCGTGACCGTGCCAGTCACCGCGCGCGCCACCCAGCGTTGGGCAGTTTCGCGCAGCATGATGGCCTGGCTGTCAAACCAGCGACCCTGATACAGCAGGCGCCCCAGTTTGCGCCCGTTGTCGCGGTATTGTTCAATGGTGTCTTCGTTGTGGATGCCAGTCACCAAACGCTCATACGCTATAAAAAGCAAAGCAAGGCCAGGTGCTTCGTAAATGCCTCGACTCTTGGCCTCAATGATGCGGTTTTCGATTTGGTCGCTCATGCCCAGGCCGTGGCGTCCGCCAATGCGGTTGGCTTCTAAAAATAAGCTGACCAGATCGGGATATTCCACGCCATTCAACGCCACCGGACGGCCTTCTTCAAAGCGCACCGAGACTTCTTCAGCTTTCACCACGCAGTCGTCGCGCCAGAACGGTACACCCATGATCGGGTTGACGATTTTGATGCCGCTGTTGAGGTTTTCCAGGTCTTTGGCTTCGTGCGTGGCGCCCAGCATGTTGCTGTCGGTCGAATAGGCTTTTTCGGCCGACATCTTGTAGCCAAAACCGTGCGCAGTCATAAAGGCCGACATTTCAGCGCGCCCACCCAGCTCGTCAATAAACGCCTGATCGAGCCAGGGTTTGTAGATTTTGAGCGCCGGGTTGGTGAGCAGGCCATAACGGTAAAAGCGTTCGATGTCGTTGCCCTTGAATGTGCTGCCGTCGCCCCAGATGTTCACGTCGTCCTGTTTCATAGCGGCAACCAGCATGGTGCCCGTCACAGCACGACCCAGTGGCGTGGTGTTGAAATAGGTCACGCCGGCCGTTGAGATGTGAAATGCGCCACTTTGCAGCGCTGCGATGCCTTCGGCGGCAAGTTGTTGACGGCAGTCGATCAGGCGGGCTTTTTCAGCACCATATTCCATCGCCTTGCGCGGAATTTCGTCGTAATCGGTCTCGTCAGGCTGGCCCAAGTTGGCGGTGTAGGCGTAGGGCAGGGCACCCTTGAGCTTCATCCAGTGCAAGGCAGCGCTGGTATCGAGTCCTCCTGAGAAGGCAATGCCAACTTTTTGGCTAACGGGGATGTTTTGAAGGATTGTATTTGACATGAAATATGCCTCTGGCGCTTGATGGATATGCGTGAATGGCTACAAAATTCGCAGCACTTATGATGCCGGTCAGGCTTTAGCCAAAGTGACAAATGTAGTGATACGACTCACTCACACGAATCTGAAAACTTGAATTGCCCGCAATGCTGAACCTGTCGCCCGGGCCGGATTTGAGCCAGGTATCGGTACCAGCTAGCAAATATTCACAAGCGCCAGCCACACACTCCATGATTTCAGGCGCGCCGGTGTTGAAGGTCAGGGTGGCAGGCAGCACGACGCCGACCGATTTTTTTGTGCCATCGGCCAAGGTGAGCTGGTGGCTGACACATTTGCCGTCGAAATAAACGCTGGCTTGGGTGTTGACGCTGACGTTGCTAAGAGTGGTGGTTGTCATGGTTGATCGCAGGTGGGTCAATGAAAGGCTAGGATTTTAGGTGCGAGGCAAAAGCCTCTGCAGAAAACCCGACGCTCAAGCGCCCATCGGCCCATTGCAGCACCGGGCGTTTGATCACGCTGGGTTGCGCCAGCATCAGCGCGCAAGCGCTGGCGTTATCGATCACGCCCTTTTGCACGGCCTCATCAAGCTTGCGCCAAGTCGTGCCTTTGCGGTTGACCAGCGTTTGCCAATCCAGCGTTTGCAGCCAGTCTGTCAGCAGCTCAGCCGTGACGCCCTGTTTTTTGAAATCGTGGAATTGATAATCGACACCTTGCTCGGTCAGCCAGGTGCGGGCTTTTTTGACGGTGTCACAGTTGGGGATACCATACAGAATATACATGGCGTGATTGTGGCACAGCCCTGAATAAGCAGTGTATAAATACCCTCCCAAGCTTGCTGAATAAGCGCTAGTAGCTTCTTTATTTATAGTGAAATTAACAACCATGAACACGGCTCAGTTGTACCCCAGCATCGAACCCTTTCAAACTGGCTTGCTTGATACCGGCGATGGACACCAAATTTATTGGGAGCTGTGTGGCAACCCAAACGGCAAGCCGGCGGTTTTTTTGCATGGTGGGCCGGGGGCGGGTTGTTCGGTGGATCATCGGCGTTTGTTTGACCCCAGTCGCTACTGTGTGCTGTTGTTTGACCAACGGGGTTGCGGGCGCTCCAAACCACACGCCAGCCTGGATAACAACACGACCTGGCACTTGGTGGCTGACATCGAGCGTCTGCGCGCGCAACTGGGTGTGGCGCGCTGGCTGGTGTTTGGCGGTTCATGGGGTAGCACATTGGCGCTGGCTTACGCGCAAACCCAGCCGGAGCGCGTTACCGAATTGATTGTGCGGGGTATTTTTGCCCTGCGTCGCGCTGAATTACTGTGGTATTACCAAGAGGGTGCTTCGTGGCTGTTTCCTGACTTGTGGGATGATTTTTTGGCACCGATTCCACAGGCTGAGCGCGCTGACCTGATGGCAGCCTACCGCAAGCGTTTGGTTGGCAGCGACCCGGTAGAGCAATTGCGCTGCGCGCGTGCCTGGAGTCTTTGGGAGGGGCAAACCATCCGCTTGCTGCCCGACCAGGCCAATACCGACAAACACGCCCAAGACGACTACGCGCTGGCTTTTGCTCGGATAGAAAACCACTATTTTGTGCACGCAGGCTGGCTTGACGAAGGGCAGCTGGTTCGTGATTCGCACCGACTGGCGCAGATTCCGGGGGTGATTGTGCAAGGGCGTTACGACGTGGCTACCCCGGCACGCACCGCCTGGGATTTGCACCGAGCCTGGCCGCAAGCTGACTTTCAGCTGGTGAGCGATGCCGGGCACGCCTATAACGAGCCCGGTATTCTGGCTCGTTTGTTGCAGGCCACCGACCGCTTTGCTGGCTGAGGAAGGTTTATGAATTCGACCACGCAGCCACTTGCTTTAACCGAGCGTTTTGCAGCGCTGCACCCGACTGAAAAAGCCCTGATCTCGCTCTTGGCACTGATGGGCTCTGTCGCGAGCCGCAGCCGACTGATGGTGTATTTGGCCAAAGCCAATCTGAAATCCCCTCAAAACATTGGCTACAACATCAGTAGCATCGATGCCACGCTGGCCAGTCTGATGCAACTGGGTCTGATCGAACAAAACAAAGCCGCAGACTACCAATGCGCGCCAGCGCTGATCGAGACCGCCATCAGCAGCGCCGTCGCCAGCGCTCAACTCGACACACTGTGTGCGGCCATTGAGAGCATTGAGAAAGTCAAAATCTATGGAAGCCAAGTCTATTTTGCCGATTATCAGCAAGGCATCCGCACGCTGCGGCTGGCAATGATCAGGGGGTATGACCGCAACAGCTTGGACAAGTACCTGAATGCTTGTTCGAATCATTCTGAATTTAGCGAGCTGCATCCCTTTGTGGCGATTTGCAACAGACCGTTTAACGTGCGCTTCATGGCGTTGCTGTCCCCTGAAATGCAAGAAGTGGTGCTGGGAACGCTGCTGCAGGACACCATGCTGAGTCTGCAAAAAGCCCAAGCCCTGACGGCTTACGCGCAACAGTTGTTCGAAAGCAAAGCGCCCGGCACCCATCGGCGTGCTTTTATTGCCATGTATGCCGAGTATTTGTTGCTGTCGGGTCAATTCAACCGGGTCGAGGATGTTCTGATCAATCGGCTCGAGGGCAGCTGCGTCGCCTTGCACTGTGCGATGGAATTACTGCGCGGTGACTTGAAACAGGTGATTCCTGGTTTTGAGATAGCACTTAAAAATTTTCGCTCCACGAGCGCCCTGCGCACCAGTGTTTTTACCGGCTTAAGCGGCTTTTTGCACGTGTTGGCTCTGCTGCGCAGCCCGGATGAAAAACACAAGAAAAAGGCTCTGACTTACATCGACATCGCCATGCGCCGACCCGATGGTTATTACGCCGTGTTTGAGCAATTGCGCCACTTGCATCAGGTGCAAGCCGCTCAGACTCAAACGATTGTTGGCAGTGAATTCGATTCCGATGCTGCTCCGCTGATCAAGCTATTTTTGTTGTTGATCGACGAGTGGTTGGGTGCACCTCAGACTGAGCTTAAATTTCTGCTGTTGCAAGAGCTGCATCTGAAAAGCGAGGCCTGCGGGCAGCATTTCATCGCAGCCCAAACTGCCGAATTGCTGGGTCGCCAGAAAACCCGGGTGGCGCCCATCGACAGCGCCCTGTTTTTGCAACGGGCTGACCAACTGCGGCGCCAGCAAGGCAGCGTTAATTTAGCGGACTGGTTTGAAAAACAGGAACCTTGGCAGCGCCAGCTCGCTGCCCTGGCCCATCTAAGCGCGACAGCCAAAGACTGCGCAAGTGGCTCCACGCAGGCGCGGCTGATTTGGGAGCTTCATATCAGCCCCAAATACATCACGTTGTATCCGCGCGAGCAAAAGCGCAAAGGCAAAGCAGCCTGGAGCGGTGGGCGTGCCGTGGCGCTCAAACGCCTGAGCGAGTCGCCCGATGAATTCGACTACCTGACCCCGCAAGACCTGCAAGTTTGTGCCTGCATCAAGAAAAACAATTACAGCTATTACGGTGGTGCTGACTTTGAACTCAACAGCCGTCTGGCCATGCCTTACCTGATCAATCACCCGCTGGTGTTTTTGCAGGAATCGCCCGATGTGCGCATTGAAGTTTTGCGCGGCGAGCCCGAGCTTGAAATTAAAAAAACTGATGCCAACAGTCTGACCCTGCGCTTGCAGCCCGCCTTGGGTAGCCAAAGCGAGAGCGTGGTGGTGGTGCGCGAGACACCAACCCGTTTGCGCGTGATTGAAGTCACTGAAGAGCATCGGCGTATTGGCAACATTCTGGGCGAATCGCTGACGGTGCCGGCGCGCGCCAAAGAGCAAGTGCTGGCCGCCATTCGCGCTATTTCCAGCCTCATCACCATCCAGTCTGACCTCGACGTGCTGCCGTCCAATGTGCCACAGATTGAGGCAGACAGCCGTCTGCATGTTCACCTGATGCCGCTGGGCGCAGGTCTGAAAGCCAGCTTGCGGGTGCGCCCGTTTGCCAATGCCGGACCCTATTACCAGCCCGGCGCGGGCTCGGAGAGTGTGATCGCCGAAATCGCCGGCAAGCTGCTGCAAGCGCGCCGCCATTTGGCTGCTGAGACCGCGGCGGCACAAGCGCTGCAAGTCTCCTGCCCGATCTGGCGCGATGCCATTGAACAACACGGCGAGCGCCTCGTTGAAGACCCGCAAGACTGCCTGGAGCTGTTGCTGCAATTACAGGCGTTTGCCGACAAAGTGCTGATTGCCTGGCCTGAGGGCGAGAAGTTCAAAGTCAGCCGAGAGCTGGGCGGAGCCCATTTTTCCATGACTATCAAGCGTCAGCAAGACTGGTTTTCGGTCACTGGTGAGTTGCAGGTGGATGACAAACAAGTGCTCGACTTGCAACGCCTGCTGGAGTTAACTGCCGCTGGACATGGCCGCTTTATCCATATGGGTGATAACCAGTTTTTGGCATTGACGGATGAATTTCGCCGCCGTCTGGACGAACTGCGGGCCTATGCTGATCGGCGAAGCAAAGACCTGCGCATCCACCCGCTAGCCGCCGCGGCCTTGCAAGACCTGGCAGATGAGGCCGGTAAGCTCAAGGCCGACAAGTTCTGGAAAGAGCATTTGGCCAAACTGAGTGCGCTGGATCACTTGCAGCCGGTGCTGCCCGTCACCTTGCAAGCCGATTTGCGTGACTATCAGCTCAGTGGCTTTGAATGGCTCAACCGCTTGGCGCACTGGGGCGTGGGTGCTTGTCTGGCCGACGACATGGGCCTGGGAAAAACCCTGCAAGCACTGGCGCTGTTGCTATCACGCGCAGCGAATGGTCCGGCGCTGGTAGTGGCTCCGACCTCGGTGTGTATGAATTGGCTGGGCGAGATAACCCGCTTTGCGCCCACCCTGAACGTTATTTTGTTTGGCAGTGGCGACCGCGGGCAAACTCTGAGCGAGCTCCAGTCTTTCGACCTGGTGGTGACCAGCTACGGTCTGCTGCAGCAAGAAGCTGAGCGCTTTGCCGCAGTGCCGTGGCACACACTGGTGCTGGACGAGGCGCAAGCCATCAAAAATCATGCTACCAAGCGATCCCAGGCAGCCATGGCGCTGCAAGCTGACTTTCGGCTGATTTTGTCGGGCACGCCGCTGGAAAATCACCTGGGTGAGCTATGGAACCTGTTTCGTTTCATCAACCCGGGCCTGCTGGGCTCGCTGGAGCAATTCAACGAGCGCTATGCCGGACCGATTGAGCGCCTGCAAAACACCGAGGCGCGCAACCGGCTGCGCAAGCTGATTGGGCCGTTTCTGTTGCGGCGCACCAAATCACAGGTGCTCACCGAGTTGCCCTCGCGCACCGAAATTCTGCGCCAAGTTGAGCTCACCAGCGAAGAAAAAGCGCTCTACGAAGCCTTGCGCCTGCAGGCTTTGGAGCGACTCAGCTCGGTTGATGCGGGCGATGGTCAGCGTTACATTCAAATCCTGTCTGAAATCATGAAGCTGCGCCGCGCCTGCTGCAACCCACAATTGGTAGCCCCGGAGCTGGGTTTGCCCAGCAGCAAGCTGGCGGCTTTTGGCGAACTGCTCGAAGAACTGCTGGCGAACCGCCACAAGGCGCTGGTATTTAGCCAGTTTGTGGACCACCTGAGTTTGATTCGTGCCGAATTGGATACGCGAGGGGTGCGCTACCAATACCTGGACGGTGCCACCCCCATGCAGGTGCGCAAGCAGCGTGTGGATGCGTTCCAGGCGGGAGACGGTGACGTGTTTTTGATCAGCCTGAAAGCCGGTGGCACGGGACTGAACCTGACTGCCGCCGACTATGTGATCCACATGGATCCTTGGTGGAATCCGGCCGTTGAAGACCAGGCCAGTGATCGGGCTCATCGAATCGGACAAATCCGCCCGGTCACCATTTACCGGTTGGTGGCGCAAGACACCATTGAAGAAAAAATTGTGGAGCTTCACAAAACCAAGCGCGCTTTGGCCGACAGTTTATTGGAAGGCAGTGACATGGCCGCAAAAATGACGGCAGATGCCATGCTGGCGCTGCTCAAGGATGAATGGCAGGGATCCTCTGCAGAGTTGTAGTCATTGTGAACGCGGACACGTCGGGATAAAACACGACAATCACGCTCTATGTCTTATTTCAAATCAACAACTTCTCTACTGGAACCCTTGACCGCACATTCATCGCTGGACGACTGGCTGGCGCACTGTGAACGCCTGCACCCGGTGGGTATCGACCTCGGGCTGGAGCGTGTACGGGTGGTGGCGCAGCGCTTGGGTTTGCGGCTTAAATGCCCGGTGATCACGGTGGCCGGCACCAACGGCAAGGGCTCCACCTGCGCCATGCTCGAATCAGTTTTGCTACAGGCAGGCTACAAAACCGGGGTCTATTCCTCGCCGCATCTGGTGCATTTTGAAGAGCGTTTGCGCTTGTCGGGAGAGTCGATAAATGCTGCAGATTTAGTAGCTGCTTGTGCTGATGTGGAATGCGCCAGAGGCCAAAATGATGTTGATGTTTCGCTGACCTATTTTGAGTTCACCACGCTGGCGATCGTGCTGCTGATGGCGCGCGCCGAGCTGGATGTGGCGATTTTGGAAGTGGGTTTGGGTGGCCGTCTGGATGCGGTGAACATTTTTGAGCCTGACTGCGCCATCATCACCAGCATTGACATGGATCACATGGCGTTGCTGGGTGAAACGCGCGAGGCTATCGGCTTTGAGAAAGCCGGCATCATGCGCACCGGCAAGCCGGTGGTGGTGAGCGACCCGCTGCCGCCGCAAAGTGTGCTTGATCATGCGCTGGAGATCGGCGCCGATCTGTGGCGCGTGGGGGTGGACTTCAATGTTACGGGCGACAAGCAGCAATGGAGCTGGGCCGGGCGCGGTCGGCGTTACAGTGGGCTGGCTTACCCGGCGCTGCGTGGCGCCAATCAGCTGGTGAATGCGGCGGGCGTGCTGGCAGCACTGACGGCGCTGCGCGATGTGTTGCCCATCACCGCACAGGCGCTGCGCAACGGGCTGGTTTTTGTCGATCTGCCCGGGCGTTTTCAGATTGTGCCGGGCCAGCCTACGCTGGTACTGGATGTGGCGCACAACCCGCATGCGGTGGCTGCTTTGGCTGCGAATCTGGATGCGATGGGGTTTTTCCCGACCACACATGCCGTTTTTGGTGTGATGGCTGACAAAGATTTTGGTTTGATTCTTGCGCGGATGAATGCGCTGGTTGACAACTGGTATTTCACTGATCTGCCCACGCCCCGATCTGCTGCAGCGAGCGAGTTACTGCAGGCTTGGCAGGCACAAAATAAGCGCAAAGATGTGCTGGCTGCTACTTTTTCTAGTCCTGAACTGGCCTTTGAGGCCGCACTCAAGGCGGCAGACCCCACTGATAGAATGGTCGTGTTTGGTTCGTTTTATACCGTGGGTGGCATCCTGAAAGACGGCGTGCCGCAACTTCAGGCAACGCATCTGCCTAAATCCTGAGTTTCTTCAGTTATTGATCAGCATGGCATTTTTCAAATTTCGCAACAAAAGCGATGCTCCAGCGGCTGCGCCGGTGCAACCCGAAAGCATCGAACGCATGCGTCAGCGCGCCAAATATCGGCTGGTGGGTGCAACCCTGCTGGTGTTGCTAGGGGTAGTGGGTTTCCCGCTGTTGTTTGACCAGCAAGCCAGACCCATTGCCGTCGATACACCGATTGAAATTCCCGACAAAAATAAAGTTCCGCCGTTGGCTTTGCCTGTGCCGGCAGTCTCGGATGCGGCGTCTGCGCCAGCGCCTGTGGCCGCATCGGCACCCGTCTCAGTGTTGATGACTGAAACCGCTGAAACGCCGCAGAAATCGCTTCAGGTTGTTGATAAAAATATTGCTTCAGCGCCCGTCCATATTGCTTCAGAAGCTCATCAATTAATAGCAACTGAGACGCTTAAAAGTGGGATAAAAAGCGCCAGTGCACCGGCTGTAAACAAGAGCACCAGCAAGCCAATGGTTCCCGAAAAAGCTAAGCCATTACCAGAAACCAAGACGCAATCTGCTCCTGCAACCCCGGCCAGTGCGGAGGCAAGTGTGGATCGTTTTGTGGTTCAAGTAGGCGCTTTTGCCGATGCTGGGCGCGCAAAAGAGGTGCGTCGAAAACTCGAGGCGGCGGGGTTGAAAACGTATACCCATGTGGCGCAAACCAAAGATGGTGAGCGCACCCGGGTGCGGGTTGGCCCGTTTGCGGAGCGTGCTGAGGCCGACAGGTCTGCCGAAAAAATCAAAAAACTCAAGTTGTCAGCTGTGGTGCTGACTCTGTAACGCATTGTCTTTAGTCATGCCTGTACTGGACTGGATTTTTTCCGGTGTGTTGTTGTTTTCGATGTTGCTGGGTGCCTGGCGCGGTTTGGTTTTTGAGATTTTGTCGCTGCTCAGTTGGGTGGCTGCTTTTATTTTGGCCCCTTGGTTGGCCAACGATGTCGCCAGTTATTTACCCATGGCCAGTGCCAGCGACTGGTTGCGCTATGCGGCAGGGTTTGGTTTGGTGTTTGTCGCGACGGTGATGTTGGGTGGCTTGCTGGCAGTTCTGTTCAAAAAAGTGCTGGCAAGTGTTGGTTTGCGTCCGGTTGATCGGGCGCTAGGCTCGCTATTTGGTCTTTTACGTGGCTGCCTGCTGTTGCTGTTGGCTGTGGTGCTGGCGGCCAATACAGCGCTTAAATCAAGCACTGAGTGGCAGCAGTCGGTCGGTGTGCGTGGGGCATTGGCGCTGATTCACGCCATTCGTCCCGTGCTGCCTGGCGATCTGGTGCGGTTTTTGCCAGCTTGAATCCTTCATGAATCAATAGGAAAACTATGTGTGGAATTGTTGGTGTTGTCAGTAATGCCCCGGTGAATCAGCTTATTTACGACGCTTTGCTGCTGTTGCAGCACCGCGGACAAGACGCGGCAGGCATTGTTACGCAGCAAGAGCGCAAATTCTTCATGCAAAAAGCCAAGGGTATGGTGCGCGATGTATTTCGCACACGCAATATGCGCTCGCTTCCGGGTAACTGTGGTTTGGGTCAGGTGCGTTACCCCACGGCTGGGAATGCTTTTAGCGAAGAAGAAGCCCAGCCTTTTTATGTGAATGCGCCTTTTGGTATTGTGCTGGTGCACAACGGCAATCTGACCAATGCCCATGCACTTAAAGCTGAGCTGTTTAGCACTGACCATCGGCACATCAACACCGAGAGCGATTCTGAGGTGTTGCTCAACGTATTGGCGCATGAACTGGGCGAAACCACACGCGGCCTGCCGTTGAAGGCCAGCGATGTATTTGAAGCCGTGCGCAAAGTGCATCGTCGCATCAAAGGTTCTTATGCGGTGATCGCCATGATTGCTGGGCACGGCGTGCTAGCCTTTCGCGATCCATTTGGCATTCGTCCTTTGTGTTTGGGCCGCAGCGCTGACACCTGGCTGCTAGCCAGCGAGTCTGTTGCGCTGGAAGGCACTGCGCACCAGTTTGAGCGCAACATTGCGCCGGGCGAAGCCATTTTTATCGATTTGCAAGGGCAGGTGCACGCTCAGCAATGCGCCGTAAATCCTGTGCTCAAACCGTGCATTTTTGAATTTGTGTATTTGGCTCGGCCAGATTCGGTGATGGATGGTATTTCGGTCTATCAGGCACGCTTGAATTTGGGTGAAACATTGGCAAAGCGGGTCATTTCGACCGTGCCACCGAACGAGATTGATGTGGTGATTCCTATCCCTGAGTCAAGCCGCCCAAGCGCTGCTCAGTTGGCTCAGCTATTGGGCTTGCCCTACCGGGAAGGGTTTGTCAAAAATCGTTACGTCGGACGCACTTTCATCATGCCGGGGCAGTCGGTTCGTAAAAAATCAGTGCGGCAAAAGCTCAATGTGATTGCCAGTGAATTCAAGGGGCGCAATGTGTTGTTGGTGGACGACTCGATTGTGCGTGGCACCACCAGCCGTGAGATCGTGCAAATGGCGCGCGATGCCGGTGCACGCAAGGTGTATATGGCAAGCGCTGCACCACCCGTGCGCTATCCCAATGTGTATGGCATTGACATGCCAACGTCGCAAGAATTGGTGGCGCACAACCGCACGGTGGACGAAATTCGTGAATTAATTGGCTGCGATGCGCTGATTTATCAGGATGTCGACGCTATGAAAAAAGCAATCGGTTCCCTCAATCCAGCCGTTCAAGGGTTTGACGCCTCGTGCTTTGACGGGGTTTATGTCACCGGCGACATCACTCTGGATGACATCATTCGCCTCAACGCCAACCGTGTTGTGATCGACGAAAACCAGGAAGACGCCTCGCGTCTGGCTTTACCCAACCATGAAGACCAATAATGACTGCCAAGCTTATAACTGACAAGTTGCACCGCGATACGCTGGCGGTGCGCCAGGCCGTTGAGCGCAGCCAATATGGTGAGAACTCCGAGGCACTTTTTTTGACCAGTGGCTATGTGCAGCCCAGTGCCGAGGCCAGTGCGCGCCGTTTTGCCGGTGATGAAGACGGTTTTACCTATGGCCGCTATGGCAACCCTACTGTAGCCAGTTTTGAGCAACGCCTGGCGGCACTTGAAGGTGCCGAGGCCGCCATTTCAACTGCCTCGGGTATGTCGGCTATTTTGATGATGTGCATGGGCTTGCTCAAGGCGGGTGATCATGTGATTTGCTCGCATTCGATGTTTGGCTCGACGATCAAGCTGATCGGTTCAGACCTTGCCAAGTTTGGCGTGCAGTCAAGCTTTGTGCCTCAGACCGACGCAACGGCCTGGAAAGCAGCGATCAGACCGAATACGAAGTTGTTGTTTGCTGAGACCCCCACCAATCCGATGACTGACGTTTGCGATATCCGGGCGCTGGCAGACATTGCGCACGCATCGGGCGCGTTGTTGGCGGTGGATAACTGCTTCGCCACGCCGGCATTGCAGCGTCCAATGGCTTTGGGTGCGGACATTGTGATGCACTCAGGCACCAAGTATCTTGACGGCCAAGGGCGTGTCATGGCTGGTGCGTTGTGTGCCAGTCATGATTTAGTGACGCAAACCTTTTTGCCCGTGCTCAAGAGTGCCGGCATGACGCTCGCACCGTTTAACGCCTGGGTTGTGCTCAAAGGCCTCGAAACACTGGATATCCGCATGCAGGCACAGTCAGCACGGGCGCTGGCGCTGGCGCAGTGGTTGCAGGAGCATCCCGCAGTGGCACGGGTCCATTACCCTGGTTTGCCGAGTCATCCGCAGCACGCTTTGGCCATGGCGCAGCAGTCGAACTGCGGCGGTGCCGTGCTGTCGTTTGAAGTCAAGGCGGCCGACGCAGATGTAGCGCGGCAACGTGCATTTCATGTGCTTGACACGCTGCA
This sequence comes from uncultured beta proteobacterium, assembly GCA_903930255.1. Classification (GTDB taxonomy): domain Bacteria; phylum Pseudomonadota; class Gammaproteobacteria; order Burkholderiales; family Burkholderiaceae_C; genus Rhodoferax. The sequence continues at coordinate 2,948 of CAIYYA010000364.1, read as the reverse complement.
AACGCTTTCGTTGTCCACCAATTTGGGTGACACCAAAACCCTGTTGGCACACCCGGCCAGCACATCCCACGGTCGTTTGACACCCGCCCAGCGTGAAATCGCTGGTGTCAGTCAGGGGTTGATCCGTGTGGCAGTTGGACTTGAACACATCGCGGATATCCAAGCTGATCTGGACCGTGGCCTTTTCTCTCTTTGATCCTATGAACGAACCTACTCATACTCGTACTCGGTTTGCGCCGTCACCTACCGGTTTTATTCACTTGGGCAATATTCGCTCAGCACTTTATCCGTGGGCTTTTGCGCGCTGCACGGGTGGTGATTTCATCTTGCGCATTGAAGATACTGATCTGGATCGTTCTACTCAAGCTGCAGTGGATGTGATTATTGAGGGCATGAGCTGGCTGGGATTAAATTACGACGAAGGTCCGTTTTATCAAATGCAGCGCATCGATCGCTACAAGGCTGTGTTGGCAAAGTTGCAGTCACAAGGGCATGTATACCCCTGTTACATGAGCATGGCAGAGCTCGATGCCTTGCGTGAACGTCAAACTGCTGCCAAAGAAAAACCACGCTATGACGGCACCTGGCGTCCCGAGTTAGGCAAAACCTTGCCACCTATTCCAGCAGATGTGCAGCCTGTGCTGCGTTTCAAGAATCCTCAAACTGGCTCGGTTAAATGGGTTGACAAGGTCAAAGGGTTCATCGAAATCAGCAACGATGAACTCGATGATCTGGTGATCGCCCGCCCTGACGGCACTCCCACTTATAACTTTTGTGTGGTGGTGGACGACATCGACATGGCGATTACGCATGTGATTCGAGGCGATGACCATGTCAACAACACACCACGCCAGATCAATATTTTCAAAGCTCTGGGAAAAGAAGCGCCGGTTTATGCCCATTTGCCCACAGTGCTGAATGAGTTGGGTGAAAAAATGAGCAAACGCAACGGTGCAAAACCGGTAACGCAATACCGCGAAGAAGGCTATTTGCCCGATGCCATGGTGAACTATTTGGCGCGATTGGGCTGGAGTCATGGTGACGACGAAATTTTCAGTCGTGAGCAGTTCTTGCAGTGGTTCAACCTCGATCACTTGGGCAAAAGTGCTGCGCAGTTCGATGAAGCCAAGCTGCGCTGGGTCAACGCCCAGCATATCAAGAGCACTGCCGATGACGTGTTGGCACTTTTGGTGCAGACGCATTTGGACAAACGTGGTGTGCAAACTGATGCGCGGTTGAGTTCAATCTGCGCGTTATTCAAAGACCGGTGTGACACTACGTTGGCTCTGGCCGATTGGGCTGCCGTTTTTTATGCCGACGTGCATTCAACAGAAGAAGATTTGCAGCAACATGTTACCGATGTGGTCAAGCCTGCGATCACACTGCTGGTAGACAAGTTAGCAGTTTGTGAGTGGAGCAAAAGCAGTATTGCTGTCGCCATCAAAGAAGTGCTGGCTGTTTGCGGACTGAAAATGCCACAGTTGGCCATGCCCGTGCGGGTTTTGTTGGCTGGCAGCGCACACACCCCTTCGCTGGATGCCATCATCGCGTTATTTGAGAGAGAAAAAGTCATTGCCAGGCTAAAACAGGCCTGATTTTGCCGCTATACTCTGCGGCTTGGAAATGACAAGCGGCTTGTAAAAGCTGTCTTGTGGTTAAGGGGGTATAGCTCAGCTGGGAGAGCGCTTGCATGGCATGCAAGAGGTCAGCGGTTCGATCCCGCTTACCTCCACCAAAGATAGTTAAAAACGGAAGTCCAAAAGGTTATGACCCCATCGTCTAGAGGCCTAGGACATCACCCTTTCACGGTGAGTACCGGGGTTCGAATCCCCGTGGGGTCGCCAAGTTATCGTAAGATGATGAGGCGCAAGTCGTTAACGGTTTGCTGTTCGCAGTAAATGACTTGGCTCGCAAGAGTAAACGTTAGCTACCAGGAGTGGTAGTTCAGTTGGTTAGAATACCGGCCTGTCACGCCGGGGGTCGCGGGTTCGAGTCCCGTCCGCTCCGCCAAATAAAGTCAATGAAATCAACGACTTACGAAGAAAGCCCCGAATATAAACGGGGCTTTTTTTTGCCCATTTTGGGGTGTTTTTTGTCCCCACTGTCCCCAAATTGTCCCCAAATATGCCCAAAGTTGGCCCCAGCTGTTCCTTTTTACTGTCCCCGTAGTGTCCCCAGTTGCACAGCACTAAACGACCAACATTTCAAATGTGCGTTTTGCAGAATCTGATTTGGCGGTTTTAGGGTGTTTTTACTGTCCCCAACTGTCCCCATTTTGTAAGAAATATGTCAGCAACGGAAAAACATCAACTCTTTGGGGATGTTTGGCAACAACCCCAGCCGTAGGGCAAGCCCCGCCTTTGGGTGCTCAAACTGACAGTCAAATCAAAGTCGCTGCACTTTGTCTGATCTTGCCAATCTGTTTCAGCCCATCGCGCCGATTAAAACTATCGCGCCAGCCGCTTCCCTTTGTGTCACGCCAGTTTCGATCATCGGCACGATCAAACCCCAAAACCCAAAACGAACTATTAGCCCGACACCCCCACGCAAACACCCGATTAAGTGGTGCCGGGGATTTGGTGGGGGCGATAAAAGACTGATCTTGCCCCTGTTCTCCGGACTCCATAAGCCACCAATTACGCGGACTTCCTGTCTTGCTGCTGGGCCGCTGACCAGCGTTGCTCAAACGCCATTGGGCTGACATAGTCCAACGTTGAGTGCAATCTCTTATGGTTGTAGAAGTTTAACCAATCGATGACTTCATCCATGGCCTGGCGCCGAGTGGCAAATCTTCTGCCGTACAACCTAACCTTCAATCTGCCCCACAAGCTCTCAGTGGGCGCGTTATCCCAGCAATTGCCTTTGCGACTCATGGATGATTTCATCTCGAAGCGTTTGAGCTCATTTTGAAATTCATGGCTGCAATACTGGCTGCCGCGATCTGAGTG
>CAIYYA010000363.1 GCA_903930255.1 uncultured beta proteobacterium | reverse complement strand
GCTCATGCCAATGCCGTTGTCGATGATGGAGAACTGCACCACCGCCACACCGTCCGGGCGCACCATCGGGTGCACATGCAGCATGGCCCGGCCGATGCGCTGGGGAATGAACTTGAGCGCATTGCCCAGCAGGTTAAACAGCACCTGACGCAGGCGGGTCGGGTCAGACATGACCCAGGTTGGCAGCGCTGGGTCGACAAACAGCGAAATCTGCGCGTCTTTGCTTCCGGCGACATTGAACATGAGTTGCGCCACGCCTTCGACCACCTCGCGCAGATGCGTGGGTATGCTTTCTACCTCGAGCTTGCCGGCTTCAATTTTCGAGAAATCCAGGATGTCATTCAAGATGCTCAGCAGCGCCAACGACGAGTTATGAATAGTGTCGAGCATGCGTGCCTGCGCGGGCGCAAGCGCGGTTTGCTGCAAGATGTCAACCATGCCAATGACACCGTTCATGGGCGTGCGAATTTCGTGGCTCATGTTGGCCAAGAACTCTGACTTGCTGCGGTTGGCGGCGTGGGCGGCTTCTTCGGCCTGACGCCGATCGGTGATGTCGGTATGGGTGCCGGTAAAACGTGTGGCGCGTCCGTTTTTGTCGCGCCCGGCTTTGCCCCGGCTCAAAATCCAGCGCCAATCGCCATTGCGCGCGCGCAGGCGCACGACGACCTCAAACTCATGCGCCGGGTCTTTAAAGTGCTTCACCATCTCGGCCTTGAAAGTGACAATGTCCTCGGGGTTGGTGATGGCATCCCAGGCCTGGCGTTCGTTGGGCAGCTCACCGGCGCTGTAGCCCAGCATCTCCCACATGCGCGCTGAGTGGTAGAGCTCGCTGGTAGCCAGGTTCCAGTCCCAAATGCCTTCTTCGGCGCCTTCTACGGCCAACTGAAAGCGCTCCTGGCTGGCCTGGACCTCAGCGGTCTTTTGCGCGACCAGTTCTTCCAGATGGTTCTGGTACCGCGTGAGTTCGGCGTCTGCGGTCTTGCGCTCAGTAATGTCGGTAATAAAGCCGTGCCACAGCACCGAGCCCTGTTCGCCGCGCTGCGGCACGGCATTGCCGGCAATCCAGCGCAGCGCACCACTGGGCAGCAGCAAACGGTATTCGTGCCGCCATGGCGTAAAAGCACGGGCCGACTGCATGATCGATTCGGTAAAGGCCGCTTGATCGTCGGGATGAATCGGGGCAAAGATGCCAGTGGCATCAAGGCGCACATCCTCGGGCGCCAGCCCATAGAGCTCACGCAAGCCGTCGCTGGCATAAGGGGCACTAAAACGCCCGTCAGCCGCCAGCTTGAACTGGTACAGGCAACCGGGTACCTGGGCCACAATTTGCTGTAGAAATTCACGCGCGTCGACTTCAGCCTGGTGCGCCTGAATGCGCTCGGTGTTGTCGGACACCACCGACACAATGTACTGTCTTTCAGCAATGGTAATCAACCGGCGGTTCACATGCACATTGCGAAGACTGCCGTTTTTGTGGCGGTGCAAGGTGTCAAAGCTGGCCTGCCCGTCCGCTACCGTAGCGCGCAGGTGCTCGGCGGTAGCGGCTTCATCAAAGTCGCCCTGAATATCGGCCACGCGCAGCAGGGCAAACTCTTCGCGGCTGTAGCCCAGGCCATCGCACAAGGCGTTGTTGAACTCAACAAAATGCTGGGTCTCGGGGTCAATCAGCGAAATGCCGTCGCTGGCTTGCGTCACGATGCTGCGGTAAATTTGCTCACGCTCGGCGAGCTTGATTTCGGACTGCTTGCGCCCGGTGATGTCGGCCCGAATGGCGATGTACATGCTGGGTTTGCCGTCTACGCCCATCAGGGGCGACACCGTAGTGCGCACCCAATACAGGTGTGCGTCTTTGGCCCGGTTGCACACTTCAGCGCCCCAAGTGGCGCCCGTGGCGATGGTGCGGTACATGGCCTTGAAAAACCCCGTCGGATGCGTGCCCGAGTTGAGCATCTGGTGGTCTTGCCCAATTAACTCGTCACGACTGTAGCCGCTGATCTGGCAAAACTTATCGTTCACCGACAGGATGCGCCCCTGCACATCGGTGGTGGCCACAATGGCGTGCTCATCAAGCGCGGCCAACACCCCTTTGAGCTCGTGGTTCAGGGCTGCCTCACGCAGGCTCAGCGTCTGGGTCTGGCGCTTGCCCGCATCAATATAAATGGCCAGCGCCATGCCGACCAGCGTCAGGATGGCGGTATAAATCCAGTAGTTGAGCAGACGTACTTGCAGGTCGGCATGGGCATGAATGCCGGTGCCCTGATAGACCCCCATCACGCCCAACGCGGCAATCAGCAGCAGCACCAGACTGGTGCCGCGTTCGCCCACGCGCAGGGCAGCCCAGGGCAGCAGCAAAAACATCCAGTGCCCATGCGCGAGCAACTTCAGCCAGCCGGCAGTTGACGCGTGCAAGTTGCCTTGCCCCCAGTCGAGAAAGTTAATGCCACCCAGCAGCAAGGTACACAGCAGAATCATGCCCAGCTCAGCCAGTTGGGCCGGTGTTGGACGTTGGCGGCCATGCGCTGGCCACCACAGCAAAATCAAGGGCGCGATCAGCAGCACACCCAAAGCGTCGCCCATCCACCAGTTGAACAGCGTCAAAATGTAATATTCGCCGTTGACAAAACCGGCCAGCAGCAAGCTGCTTGCCCCGACTGCGGCGCTGACTGCCGTGCCCACCAGAGCGCCCGAGAGAAACAGTCGCAGCAGGTTGTGCAACGAGACCAAGCCGTTGTCAAAGTCGGAGTCACGCTGGATCAGCCGCGCACCAAGCCAGGCCGCCAGGGCGCTGCCCAACGCCATGGCGGCGGCGCTCCAGTGCCACCCCTCGGCAAGGACGATATTGGCCAGCAAGGCACCCAAAAAAACCGACGCCGCATAGCGCTGCCCGCCAATCAGCACTGCTGCCAGCGCGATGCCACTGGCCAGAAAGAAAATGGTGGCCTCGCCAAATATCCGGCGCACGGCCCACGAGGTCAGGGCGTAGAACAGGGCGACAGCCAG
>CAIYYA010000362.1 GCA_903930255.1 uncultured beta proteobacterium | reverse complement strand
TGGATGCCCTGCGCGACTGGGGCCACGCCAAAGACTATGTGCGCATGCAGTGGATGATGCTGCAGCAAGACCAGCCCGATGACTTTGTGATAGCCACGGGCAAGCAATACACAGTGCGCCAGTTTGTGCAATGGTCTGCAGCAGAGTTGGGTGTGATCTTGCGCTTTGATGGTGCGGGGGTGGACGAAAAGGCGGTGGTGGTGTCTATAGATGGTGACGAAGCTCCCGCCTTGAAGGTGGGGGATGTGGTGGTGTCGGTAGACCCGCGCTACTTCCGCCCGACCGAGGTGGAAACACTGTTAGGCGACCCCACCAAAGCCAAAACCAAACTGGGCTGGGTGCCCGAGATTACGGTGCAAGAGATGTGCGCCGAAATGGTGGCCGCAGACCTGCGGGACGCCCAGCGGCATGCGCTGTTGAAGGCGCATGGGCATGATGTCAGCATGAGTTCGGAACATTAAGGTACGCTGCTGCCAACGATCTCAATTCATTCGAACGCCAGAAAGGCCCATCATGACCCATCTTGCCCTTGAACTGCCAGACCATATCTTTTCAGCGTTGCGCATGTCGCCTGTGGCGTTTGTGCGCGAAATGCGAGTTGCAGCAGCTGTTCAGTGGTATGCAGAGCAGCGTATTTCACAAGAAAAGGCTGCCGAAATAGCCGGACAAACCCGTGTCGCGTTTATCGATGAACTGCGCAGGCGCAAGGTCCCCGCCATACAGCTGGACAGCGCTGAGCTTGATGCAGAACTTGGCAATGACTGATCAAGTTTGGGTTGTAAACGCGTCGCCTTTGATTTTGATGGGCAAGCTTGACCAGCTTGATCTCATTCAAAGACTTTCTGCAAGGCTTATCGTGCCGTCTGCTGTTATTCAAGAAATTGGTGCCGGCGTTTGCGACACAGCTACTCGCAAGACGATTGATTGGGCAACACGTTTTGTTGTGCCAGACCAGGAGGTGCCCGCGTCCATACTAAGCTGGGACGTGGGAGCAGGTGAGTCACAAGTTTTAACCCACTGCCTGTCGTCTGGGGGATTAGCCATTCTCGACGACGGGGCTGCACGCGCGGCGGCCAAAGCTCTTCAAATTCAACTGACTGGCAGTTTAGGCATCATTCTCCGCGCAAAGAAAAGCGGAATTATTTCAGCAGCTCGACCGCTGATTGATCAGCTTGTTGCCAGCGGGTCGTACCTCTCGACCAGTCTTATCAGCGCAGCTTTACTCAAAGTGAACGAGTCATGATGAATCACAGAATGAATTAGGTAGGTTCGCGCTGGTTGCAGGCGGCTGGGAGGTCACCCACTTCGCTACCTGCGCCGGGATCTCCCTGCGGTCGCATTCATGGCTTCTGCAAAGCCAAGTTAACAGCCCAAACGGCAGCATAGCAGGCATGCTTTGAGCGGCTTTCAAATTGAATAACCCACCATCCACACGCCATGAACCCAATCGATGCAAATCAAACCGTCTTTGTTGCAGGCCACAGGGGCATGGTGGGCAGCGCCATTGTGCGCAGGTTAAATACTTTGGGTCACACGAACATGGTGACTGCCAGTAGTGACACTCTCGACTTGACGAACCAGGCGAAAGTGCAAGCCTTTTTTGCTGCCAACGCTATTGACCAGGTTTATCTGGCTGCAGCCAAGGTAGGGGGCATTCATGCCAACAATACTTTTCCTGCCGAGTTCATCTACCAAAACCTGATGATCCAGGCCAACATCATTCACGCGGCGCACAGCGCGGGTGTAAAAAAGTTGCTGTTTTTGGGGTCAAGCTGCATTTACCCCAAAAACGCACCCCAACCAATGGCCGAAGATGCTTTACTGACAGGCACGTTGGAGGCCACCAACGAGCCCTATGCCATTGCCAAGATTGCGGGCATCAAACTGTGTGAAAGCTACAACCGCCAATATGGCCGCGACTACCGCAGCGTGATGCCTACCAATTTATACGGGACTGGCGACAACTTTCACCCCGACAACAGCCATGTCATTCCGGCCATGATGCGCCGGTTTCATGAAGCTGTGCAGGCGGGTGCGCCTGAAGTGGTGGTGTGGGGCAGTGGCACCCCCATGCGAGAATTTTTGCATGTAGACGACATGGCAGCCGCCAGTGTGCATGTGATGAACCTGACCCTATCGGACTACGCGGCGCATACAAAACCCATGCTGTCTCACATTAATGTAGGAACCGGTGTGGACTGCACCATTCGTGAACTGGCAGAGTCGCTTGCGCGGGTTACCGGGTTTGCAGGCAAGTTGGTTTTTGACACCAGCAAGCCCGACGGCACGCCGCGCAAGTTAATGGATGTGTCACGGCTAAAGGCGCTGGGCTGGCAAGCGCAAACCCAGCTAGAAGACGGTCTGCGCAATACATATGCCTGGTTTCTGGCCAATCAAGACAAATACCGGCAGGCCTAAAAGTGCAAAACGGGCCGCTGGTGTCGGTGGTGATGCCTTCGCTGAACCAAGTGGCGTTTGTTGGTGCGGCTATCGATAGCGTTCTGGGGCAAGACTACCCACACCTGGAGTTGATCGTGGCAGATGGTGGATCAACCGATGGCACGGTTGAATTGCTTGCCACCCGACAGTCGGCGGACGCGCGTTTGCGCTGGGCGTCAGCCAAAGACTCTGGGCCTGCGCAGGCGATCAATTCGGCGTTGAAGTTGGTGCGAGGCACTGTGGTCGGTTGGTTGAATTCTGATGACCTCTATGCGCCCGGTGCAACTCAACGGGCGGTAACCGCGTTGCAAGCCAACCCGAAGTGGCTCATGGTCTATGGGCATGGTGTGCATGTGGATGGTTTGGGTAAGCCGCTGCACAGCTACCCTACTTTGCAGCCATCGACGCCTATCTCCCAGTTTGCAGAAGGCTGCTTCATTTGCCAGCCAACCGTGTTTGCCCGGCGTACCCTGTGGCAGTTGCTCGGACCTCTGGATGAGCAATTGAAAGCGGCATTCGACTTTGA
>CAIYYA010000361.1 GCA_903930255.1 uncultured beta proteobacterium | reverse complement strand
ACGCCATTGCCGACCTGTCGCTGGCTGAATGGGGCCGTAAAGAAATCCGTATTGCCGAGACCGAAATGCCCGGCCTGATGGCGATTCGCGCTGAATTTGCCAAGGCGCAACCCCTCAAAGGTGCGCGCATCACCGGCAGCCTGCACATGACGATCCAGACCGCTGTGCTCGTCGAGACGCTGCAAGCACTGGGTGCCCAGGTGCATCAGCAGGGTAGCGTCGCCGCCGTCGTCCAAAATCATGTTGGGGCCTTCAGCGGCTGTGCCTTTTTTGCCACCAAATTCAAAAATCCGATGGGTGTAGTCCCAGTAGTCGGTGAGGGTCTCGCCCTTGTAGGCAAACACCGGGGTGCCTTGTGCCACCAAAGCGGCAGCGGCGTGGTCTTGCGTTGAGAAGATGTTGCATGAAGCCCAGCGCACTTGTGCGCCCAGCGCTTGTAGGGTTTCGACCAGCACAGCGGTCTGGATCGTCATGTGCAGGCTGCCCGTGATGCGAGCGCCTTTGAGCGGCTGTGCCGTGGCAAATTCTTCGCGGATGGCCATCAGACCAGGCATTTCGGTCTCGGCAATGTTCAGCTCTTTGCGGCCCCAGGCGGCCAGGCCCAGGTCGGCGATGATGTAGTCTTGTTTCGTGGTGGCGGCAGTTTTGCTCATGGTCGTATCCAAAAATAAATCTGAAAACCACGGCTTTGCAGGGTGACGCTAAGGGGGATAAGTCTCACCGCACAAAAACCGTGGGTGAGCGCCGTTGTGAACGCTGCTTAGCACCGCAGCGGGTTCCGAGCCTCACTCTGCGCTTCAGGTTGAACCTGTTGCGAGAGCTGCAACGCTCCTCGGAATGGGCGCGATTATAGAGAGAACTGGACCGTGCCTATTTTTCCCGTTTTCTGTCAGGCCGCCATGTTTTCTACATGCGAAAGCAGTGCCAAACTTGCGCAGTGTGATTGTTCGCCAAGTGCTGAAGTAGCCCTTGTGCGATGCGGCTGAGCTGAGCATACAGGTGATAGGCACGCAGCTTTCTGCGTAGGGCTGCCCGGTACTGGTCTGATGTTCGATACAAATACTGATCTCCGCTGCCACGGCGCAGTGGCTTCATACCAAGCATCCAGAAGTGATAGGCATAAGCGACCAGGATATGAACGGCTTGTCGGAACCCCAACTCGATCTTGAAGCGGTAGCCATAGAGCTGGGATGGTGAACAATGCAAAAACGCACGATGCGTCCCACCGGTTTCCATAGCAAATCGAGCACACGAAAGCGAACCATGACATCGCGCTTGCCGTAGACCGGACTTGGCGCACTGGTAAAAGCGCTATCGTCTGCGGCCATGTCCTTGAGGCGAACCGTCTGGCGGTAGATACGGGGGCGGCCTTTACCGGGTTTGGCAAGCTTGGGCGCAGGCAGATACGCAGCCGCATTGGTCTTGACACGTGTGACCAGATGATGCCTGTTGTTCAGGAGCGGCGTAATGCCCTTGCCACTGGCATAGTAGGCAACGGCCGCCAGCACGACGGGTTGCCGATGACATTGTGGTGTTAGTAGACGCGCATCCGCGACATGCGTGGTTGAAAGAGGTGGTTCCGAAGAGACTGAGGCAGGAATTGGCCAAATTACAGGTGAAGGTGAATGAAGAAAAGAGCAGAACCGTGGATCTGGCACGAGGCGAGAGCTTTGGCTTTCTTGGGTTTGACTTTCGCCGGATTCGCTCCCTGGCAGGTAAGTGGCGTCCAAAGTACACGCCCAAGTTCAAAAAGCGAACGGCGTTGCTGGAGAGGCTGCGGGAAATCTTCAATCGCTTTCAGTCCCAACCGGTGGATCGGATCAATATCTTTGGCAACACCCTCGGGTAACAAAAGCAGGGCTTGCCTGGCTTTATGCCCTTGCTCTTTTTTGAAAAGGCGTTTGCGCGGGTCAGCCAAGTGACGGTGCGCCTTGAGCAAGAGTCGTTGAGTCCGCAAGAGCAAGAAATGCCATTGGAAGTTACCGAAAATCCGCTTTTTCGCATGTGGCGTGACCGCCAGGACATGACGGCTATGGCAGCCAACCGCATGCGCCAATTCGTTTTGGACGCACCCAAGATGGACGCGGTAAACATTCGGGCGATGCTGGACGAGGGTCGCGACTGATGCGGTTTGTGGGCGACACCCTGCAACTGGCGCGACGTTTCAAGCTTTCTGCATACGACGCTTGTTACTTTGAGCTGGCCCTGCGCGAGGGCATGACATTGGCCACACTGGACAACGATTTGCGCAGCGCCATGCTGCAAACCGGCGTTGCATTGACTTGACATAAAGCGACTGCAGCGCCCACAGCGCAAGCGTCAGCAGCTATAAAATTTGCAGTAAACCTCAGGTCTGAAAAAATTACATCTGAACATCTGAACATCTGACTGCATCCATTCCAAGCTGCGATACTTGCCCAGTTGGCGCATTTTGCGCAGCAGGAGTTGAAAACATGAATGCAGTGGTCATTGAGCATGTTCCAGTCAGCGAATTACCTGCGCTCTGGCGTGCCAAATTATTCGAAGCAGCGTTTGCGCGTGCTAGCCAAGTGACGGTGCGCCTTGAGCAAGAGTCGGTTAGTCCGCAAGAGCATGAAATGCCATTGGATGTTACTGAAAATCCGCTTTTTGGCATGTGGCGTGACCGTCAGGACATGACGGATATGGCAGCCAACCGCATGCGTCAATTCGTGCTCGACGCACCCAGGCTAAACGCCGTTGACATTCGGGCGATGCAATGCGATGGTCGCGATTGATGAATTTTTGTTCTAGTCTTCGATATAAATCAGCTGTAGTGCCCGCTGCACAAGCATCATAAGCTATAAAATTTGAAGTAAATAACACGGCATAAAAATCGCCTTTGGCTGCATATTGCTGAAAATTTTTTCATCAGCATCCCTGATCATCGTTGTTATGTGGGTAAGATTCGCAAAAAAAACAATAAACCACACACCAGCAAGGGGAAATCATCATCGTGTCAATAAACCAAGTCAAGCCAACCCAGCCAAACCAATGCCCAGTGGGAGCGGCGGCAGCCGCGAAATCGTGCGGCAGACCTACAACGCCACCCCGCCAACGGTCACCCCGCGTCAGTCTGCCGCCCCTTGCACTTTAGCGAAAGGCGGTTTTTTATTTTGGAGTCTGCATAGATGACTACCTTTTCAACTGTATTGTGTGCCACGGCTTTTCTGTGCAGCAGCCTCACCTGCGCTGCAGCTGGGGCGCTGAACGACACCGGCATCACTTTTTGTGGCGATGCCACCACTAACACTGCCGACTGTGCCATCGTTGGGGCTGATGGCGGCTCTTTCCCGCGCCAAGATGCACGCTACGGGCGCGACGCGCAGGCTTCGGCAGGGAAACCGGTCAAAGTCGCAGGTTTTGACTTCACCAAAATTGCCAACAACGGCAGCCCATTGCCTGCGACTGCTTTGCTGGGCACCGGTCCCAGCAATTGGGCCTGCACCCGCGACAACGTCACCGGGCTGACCTGGGAAGTCAAAACCACCAGCGAACTGCGTAGCATGAACCACACCTACACTTGGTTAGACAGCAACCCAGCGACCAATGGCGGTGTGGTAGGCACTGCTTCGGGTGGCACCTGCTTTGTAAAAGGCCGCTGTGACACCGAGAAGTTTGTGCAGGATGTAAACGCCGCCGGGCTGTGCGGTCCCGGTGACTGGCGTATGCCCACTGTCAAGGAACTCGAAGGCATCGCCGATTTGGGGCGGATTAATCCAGCGATCGATTCGACTTACTTTCCCAATACACAGAGCACACTTTATTGGACTGCTACGCCACGCAACTACGGTGCTCTCATTTACGCTTGGTACGTCAGTTTTGACTATGGTGGAGCTAGCCATAGCGACCGTATCACCAAGAACTTTGTTCGTCTTGTAAGGTGAATTTGCCATGAATTGCTTATCTCTTGCACGCGCATTGCTTCTTGGCCTGTGCTTGTTGGCACCAGTTGCCCACGCAGTTACCTGTACTGGCAGTGCACCGTCCAATCCGGATTCCGATTACACCCCGCATGCCAATGGAACGGTCACGCATAACCCCACTGGACTGATTTGGAAACGCTGCAGCGAAGGGCAGAACTGGGATGGTTCCACTTGCACGGGTGTGGGTACCTCACAAACTTGGGTGCAAGCCTTGACACTTTCGCGAAACAGCAATTTTGCAGGGTATACAGATTGGCGCCTGCCCAATATCAAGGAGCTGCGCAGCCTAGTTGAAGAGTGTCGTAGTCAGCCGACCATTAACAACACCATATTTCCTACATTTGCAAGTAAAGGGTATTGGTCAGGGTCGCCTGCTGCCCATAATCCCAGCCTCGGTTGGATGGTCTCTTTCGACTACGGATACAACAACTACTTAGGCCGCACCAACAGTTATTCTGCTCACTTGGTGCGCGGCGAACAGTCTTTTGATGCTTTGGCAGTTGTCACAGTACCCGCCATCACCGCCGTCACCCCCGTTGCAGCCCGCCTGGACATCCCGCAAACCTTCACCATCACCGGCACCAACCTGACCGCTGGCATGGGCTTTGCCATTGAAGACTGCGAGGGCGTGACTGAAGTAACCGCCGGTGGGCTGGCCAGCGCTAACCAGCGCCAATTCAGCTGCACACCGCGCCTGCCTGGCGCCAAAAACGTCATTGTCAAAACCGTGCCGAACGGCACACCCTTGTTCACCTCGGCTGCACCTGCCACAACCGGTGCCGTGCCCATCACCATCGACCACCCGGCTCGCTTGGGCAACCCCTCGTCTCGCGGCATTCCTGCTGTGCAAGGTGTCTCGCTGTGGAACGGCAATTACCACCTGCGGGTCACTGACCTGAGCGTGCCTGGCAAAGGCTTGCCGTTTACGGTGTCACGCACTTACAACTCGTACTACTCGCCCTACGAACTCGCACGTGGCTCGGTCGACAACTACCACCCGTGGCGCTTCAATTGGGACTTATCGGTTCAATACGTGCCCAACACCGGCAAATTGCAACTCTCTGTCGATCGTGAGGACGGCAGCGGCGAAGGCTTTTACAAAGACAAAGACGGCAACTGGTATGCCATCAACCAGGGAGGTCTGAGCCTGCTACGAACAGAAACCCCCAGCGCCGGGCTCCTCACCTTAACAACCCGCGACGGGCGCAATTACGTGTTTGACAACCCTGACCTTGGCGGCAAGCTGCAATACGTTGCGGACCACGACGATTTCAGGCTTACGCTGGAGTATGGTGCCAATGGAAAGGTTTCCACGGTAACAGACACAGTGGGCCGGGTTCACACCTTCAGCTATCACCCCGGCACCACCAATCTGAAAAGCGTAACGGATGCCAGCGGCCGCTCGGTCAGCTACACCTGGGAGAGCGACACTGCTCCCAACACGGGCGATCCGAGAGATCGACTCTGGCAAGTGGTTGATGTGCGCGGTAAAACCACCACCTACAACTACAGGTCCAACGACTCCGCAAGCGAACCACGGGTATTCTTGGCAAGCATTGACGATGCACGTGGCAAGAAAGTGCTGCAACTCACCCATGCCAAAGCCGCGTATGGCAACTGGGGCGTCACCAGCTTGGTTGATGCATCGCTCAACACGTGGGGATTTCAGTTTTGTTCAAACACCACCATCACCGAAGTGTGCGCCGCCAGCCCTCCGGCTAACACCGACAGCTTTGTGACTAAAGTCACCGCCCCATTGGTTTCAGCCAATTTCAAGAGCCACTTTGACCTGGCCGGGCGCTACATGGGTAAAACCGACGCACTCGCCCACCGGCTGAAGGTCAACCCCTGGCCGACTGCTAACTTGACACCTCGCACCTGGGCCATGGCAGGCCTGGTGCAATCGCGCCAGACAGCCGAAGGTGTGGCCAACAACTACAAGACACAGTATGACTACACCACCGACAGCAACCTGCGACTCCAAACCAACCCGGACACAGGCCAGCGCGAGAACACCTGGTTGCCAGGGCCATCAACCGCGCCCAACTGCTACAAACTGACTCAAACCAAGAGCCCGCAGGTCGTAGTACGCACGATGGACTACAACGCGACCTGCAAGCTCACCACCACCAGCGTGGGCAGTTTGCCACCGAGCGTCAACACCTACGACCCTACAAGCAAATTGCTTTCCAAAACCGCAGACCCACTGGGAAATGGAACAGAGTACACCTACACCATCGACGGGCTGTTCAATGTGGCGAGCGAGCGCAATGCGCTGGGGCAAGTTACCAGTTACATCTACGATCCCTTGGGTCGTGTTGTCAGCAAAACCGCCCCCGGTGGGCTGGTCACCCTGTACGAGTACGACGAGGCGGGCAATCTGACACAAGAGAGACGCGACCCGACCGGGCTCAATCTGATTACCCAGTACCGTTATGACGAAAACGGCAACCAGACCGAAGTGATCAATCCGCGTCAAGTCAATAACCCGCTTCTTGGCAAAACCCTCACCGTGTACGACAACGCAAACCGTGTGTCTACCGTCACACGCACCAACCAGGGCGTCGCGTCCACCACCACCACACATTACGATGAGCTGGGGCGCGTTGACTCGGTCACCAACGCTAACCAACACGCCAGCACTACGGCTTATGGCCCTGCAGGCAACCTCAGCTGGCGCAGCGATGCTATGGCACGCAAGACAACTTACGACCTGTACGACGCCGACAACCGTCTCAAACAGCAAACCGACCCAGAGGGTCGCGTCACCCAGTATGACTACGATCCCCTGGGCCGCGTAACCAAAGTCACTACACCAGATGGCTTCACCCTGACCAGTTACGACACCGATGGGCGCGTGACCAGCCAGACAGACAAGAACGGCATCGTCACCACCTTTGGCTACGACCCCGACACGGGTTGGCGCAACCGCGTCACCAATGCATTTGGCACGCCGGACGCCACCACCACCGGCATGAGCTACTACGCCAACGGTCTGCTCAATACGGTGACCGACCCGCGGGGCAACGTCACCACCTACGCTTATGACGCACTGGGCAGGCGCACCAGCATCACTGGCCCCGCCCCCAGCAACCGCGTCTGGACCACCGCCTACGACGTAGCAGGCAATATTGACTTCACGCTCGACCCGATGGGCAACAAGGCCAAACACAGCTACGACAAGGCAAACCGCCGCACCGGCACCGTCTGGTCGATCAACGCCACGGCCACCACCCCTGGCACACCAACCAGTACGGTGAGCTACGTGCCCGATGAAAACGGCAATATCACAAGCAAGACCGACAGCACCGGCACCACCGCCCCCATCAGCTACGACGGCATGGACCGCGTCACCAGCGTCACCGACCCGCGAGGCCAAACCGTGGGCTATGACTACGATCCTGGCAGCAACATCGTCACCCTGAAGTACCCTGGCGGCAAGAACGTCATCTACGGCTACGACCTCGCCGAGCGCATGACCAGCGTGAAGGACTGGGTGAACCCGCTCCAGCCGACCACCTTCAAGCTGGACAAGAGTGACCGCGTCACCGCCATCAGCCGGCGCAACGGCACCAGCACCACCATGGGTTATGACCCGGCAGGCCGCTTGAACAGCTTGGTGCACCGCAAACCCGACAACAGCGTCATCGCATCACACAGCATCACGCTGCGCGATGCCAATGGCAACATCCAGACCGACGACAACGTGCTGCCCCTGCAACCCAGCCTGACCGCAGGCACGCTGACACGCACCTACGACACCGACAACCGCCAGGACGGCATCGTGCACGACGCCGCCGGGCGCGTCACCAACAACGGCGCTTACACCCTGGGCTGGAACGAACGCGAGCAAGTCAGCAGCATTAACGGCCAGGCACAGACCTACACCGCCGACGGCCTGCGTGTCGCCGAGGTAGCAGGTGGCGTGGCAACTCGCGCGGTGTTTGACACCAATGCCAGCTTGCCCAACCTGCTGATTGAAACCAACGCTAGCAACACGCCGTTACGCTATTACATCCACAGCCCTTACGGCCTGGTAGAGCAGATCGACGCCGCAGGCAATGCTTTTTTCTATCACTTTGACCCCAGCGGTAACACCCGCGCGCTCACCAACGCCAGCGGCCAGGTGAGTGACACCTACGCCTACACCCCATTTGGAGTTACCACTCGCGGGCCTGGCAACACCAGCACCAACCCGTTTCAGTTTGTCGGTCAGTACGGCGTGCGCAACTTCAACAACACCCAGCTCTACGACATGCGTGCCCGCTGGTATTCAGCAGATCAGGCAAGGTTTATGTCGCTAGACCCGTTGATGGGCAAAGCCGACGATGCGCAGACGCTGAATCGGTATGCGTATGCGACAGGGAATCCGGTGATGGGGGTGGATCCGAGTGGAAATTATGGTGAAAATTTAGCAAATGATCAGAAAAAGCTGTATTCAGATACTTGGTCTGAGGTCGAGAGTAGGCAGGCTTGGAATGCGCGCGAGCACGCAGATTGGCCATTACATAAGTTTTTCTTTAGTGCCGGAATATTTAGCCTGGCCGAACTAAGTATTTTAGGTGGGTCAAGCACAAATGTAATTCTGAATGCCGTTGGAGAAATTGGTGCCCGTTCAGCATCTGGCATTGATCAGGACTACAGAATCGCTCGCGCTGACACATATGCAATGCAAGGATGTATCGGCATTGGTATAGATGTTGGCCAATTATTTTCTGGAACGGCAGAAGTTAAGATTGCTGAGCGCGCACCAAATGCCGGAGTATATTTCTTGAAGGGTTTCTCTGGTCTGGGTAATAAATCGAAAAATTTGGTTACTGGAGCAAAAAATATATCTCAATTCGGGTCCTATGGAAAAGATCTAGGTTTAGTTATGTATGAAGCTGCCACTGATGAGGACACCCGGAGTTCTTGTAAATTGCTGTTTAAGGCGAGCCCAGGCATCCTAGATGTTCCAAATACGATCGGAAGTTGGTATGGTCGGTGGTCTAAGTATCAAGAGCAGGGTGTTCAGGATGCATTCGACTTGTGGTACGGGGAATAATTGAGCCAGCGTAGCCCGGAAGAAGCGAAGCGGATTCCGGGATTCCTGAGCTCTGAACCCCGTGACTCCGATACCCCACACAACCCAATTAACCCCATGCACCTGCAAACCGTCGCCAATTCCACCAACGCGATTCGAACACGCCGATGTCACCCTGGGCGCACCAACCCAGAATCCGCTTCGCTTCTTCAGGGCTACTGTTTTGATAGCTGCTCACGCACACGCATCAAGCGCCAGAGGCTTATTTCTTATATAGCTTGACCGGAATTCACCATGCCAACCATTAGCCAGTTTTTCGGTATCCTTATCCACATGTACATTCGTGGTGAGCATAATCCACCACATTTTCATGCGCTCTATGCTGAGCATGAGGCACAGATCAACATACAGACGCTTGAAGTTATTGAAGGCAAGCTGCCACGCCGAGCGCTTGCCATGGTTTTGGAGTGGGCCGCCGAGCACCGTGCAGAATTATTAGAGGACTGGAAATTATGTCGAGCCAAACAATTACCCAACCCGATCAAACCACTGGAGTAAAACCCGCGGCGCCGTGGCGGGTGCGCGCGCTGAGTGTGCTGGCTGGCTGGCAACTGGCCGTTACTTTTAACGACGGCTTGCAGGGTCTGGTTGAACTTTCTGACTTGGTTCATGGGGCTGCGGCTGGTGTTTTTGAACCCCTGCGCGACCCCGCCTTTTTCGCCTTGGCCTATCTGGAATATGGTGCAGTGACTTGGCCTAACGGTGCTGATCTGTCCCCAAGTGCCATGTACAAGGAAATCAGGCGCAACGGTATTTGGCGGGTTGTGGACTGAAGGCTTATTGAGTGATTATTTTTTGGGAGATAAAACATGAATAAATTGCAAAAATTCATTTGTGCCGCGCTGGCTCTGTGCCTGTGTGGCTGGGCCAGCGCCGACAGCTACGAATACGACAAGCTCAACCGACTCACTTTGGTTACCTACACCAGTGGTGGCTCTCAGAAGTACAGCTACGACCCGGCGGGCAACCTGCTGGCGTTAGTAAGTACACCGCCTGACGTGGGAAGTACCACCACCACGACATCAACCAGCCCGACGACCACATCTTCGTCATCGACATCAAGCACAAGCACCACCACGGTTACAAGCACCACAACCACCACCCAAGCTGCCAGCAACAACCTGACCGTGCCATTTGCACTAGCCCAAGGCTGGAATCTGCTGGGCAACAGCCTGACGCAGCCGCTGCCCGTAGCCCCGGCGCTGAGCGACCCGGCCGTGGTGCAGTCGGTCTGGAAGTGGGACGCAGCCAATACCGGTTGGCAGTTTTATGCCCCGTCAATGGACGCAGCCACCTTGCAAAGCTACGCCAACAGCAAAAACTATGGCGTGCTCAGCGTCATCAACCCGGGCGAAGGCTATTGGGTCAATGCCAAAGCAGCAGCAACACTCACAGCCCAAACAGGCACGGCGTTTAACCTGAATGTCTCGCATCTACACCAAAATTGGAACCTGGTGGCCACGGGCAATGACGTTTCGCCGTCAGCCTTCAACGCCTCGCTGAGCGCCACACCACCCACAACGGGCACCATACCCATCAATCTGACAAGCCTGTGGGCGTGGGACAACCTGGCCGCTGGCTGGTATTTTTATGCTCCGGGTCTGGAGGCCAGCAATGGCCTAGCGGCGTATATCACCAGCAAGAACTACCTGGACTTCAGCGCCGCCAGTAAAACGCTGGGCAAGGGCATCGGGTTTTGGGTGAATAAGCCTTGACTGTTTAGTTAAGTCCGACTGT
>CAIYYA010000360.1 GCA_903930255.1 uncultured beta proteobacterium | reverse complement strand
GCCTACGACGAATCACGCCGCTTGCTCGAGCGTCGTGTGCTGGATTGGGCCTTGCAAGAGACACCCGCTGCTGTGACCTTGGCTGATTCGGTTGAAGAGTTACCGGTGAGCCCTGAGCCTGTTGTCGTCACTGCGGTAGACAATCCGATGTCGATGCAAAAAATGACCATTCTGGCCGCTGTAGCCGTGGCGGTGGTGGCAATTATTGGTTACCAGTGGTTCGGCCGCACGCCCAGTGCGTTACCTAAGCTAGCCATCAACACGGTAACAGCACCTGTCATCGTGGCATCTGCTCCGGGTCAAGCACCCCACACCAACAATCTGTCAGATCTTTCAGTGATGACAGACAAGCTGGCAGCGCGCCTTAAAACGGCACCCAATGATGCAGCAGGGTGGGCACTTTTGGCGCGCTCTTATGTCGAGTTGGGTCAGCATCCAGAGGCGATTAAAGCCTATCAAAAGGCCATAGCACTACAGGGAAATGATCCAGTTTTATTGGCTGACTACGCCGAGGCTCTGGCAGCAGTCAATCAAAAAAATCTGAAAGGTGCGTCGATTCAATCTTCGGTTGCAACGCAACGCACCAGTCCCAACCCTGGCAAATAGTCCTTGCGAAACTCACGGGGTGAACGGTCAATGAACTACTCTTACCTGTATCTGGTCATCATTGGTATCGTGATGCTGCTTTATTTGCGCCGGCATCAGCGCATCCATCGTGCGCATCAGGCTCAATTGCAAGAAGCCATTCAGACCGGCATGGTCGAGCCGCCATCACTGCACCCAGTGGTTGACCCAACCCGTTGTATGGGTTCGGGTGCATGTGCCAAGTCGTGTCCTGAAAAAGCCTTGGGTGTGGTCAACGGCAAAGCCGTTTTGATCAATGCGGCACATTGCATTGGTCATGGTGCCTGCTTGGCGGCGTGCCCAACCGAGGCGATCAAGCTGGTCTTTGGAACCGAAAAGCGTGGCATTGAAATCCCCAACATCAGTCCAGAATTCGAGACCAACGTGAAGGGTATTTTTATTGCTGGCGAGTTGGGCGGCATGGGCTTGATTCGCAAAGCGGCCGAACAAGGTCGTCAAGCCATCGATGCCATTCGCAAACGTGCAGGGGCAAGCGCCGAGACTGATTTTGATGTGGTGATTGTGGGCTGTGGCCCGGCTGGTATTTCAGCCGGTTTGTCGGCTATTGAGCACAAGCTGCGCTACAAAATTTTGGAGCAAGAAGACTCTTTGGGTGGCGCGGTTTATCACTATCCCCGGCAAAAAATTGCCATGACGGCACCGGTTGATCTGGCCATCATTGGTAAGGTCAAGTTTGCTGAAGTGCAAAAAGAAAAATTGCTCGAATTTTGGCTGGATGTGGTGCGCAAGACCGGGCTCAAAATTGCTTTCAGGGAGCGCATGGAATCGATTGACAAGGTGGGGGAGCACTTTTTAGTAAAAACCCAGCATGCCAGTTACACCAGCAAAACGGTACTGCTCTCGATGGGACGCCGTGGCACCCCGCGCAAGCTCGATGTGCCGGGTGAAGATCAACCCAAGGTGATGTACCGGCTGGCAGACCCGGCCCAGTTTGCAGGTCAGGCGGTGCTGGTGGTGGGCGGAGGTGACAGTGCGCTGGAGGCTGCCATTGCGCTGTCAGAGCAGCCCGGTACCGAGGTAATTCTGTCTTATCGCAGCAACGCGTTTTCGCGCGTCAAGCAAAAAAATCGCACCCTGCTGGAGCAGCAGCAAAATGCTGGCCGGCTCAAAGTCATGCTCAACTCCAAGGTGCAGGGCATTCAGGTCGATTCCGTGGATATTGATTGTGATGGTATTTTGAAGCGACACGCCAACCATGCTGTGATCGTCTGCGCCGGTGGCCTGCTGCCCACGCCTTTGCTGCAAAAAATTGGCATTCGCTTCGACACCAAGTTTGGCAGTGCCTGAGTGCCCGGACGCAAAAGCGATGTGTAAAGACAGTCAGTGGTTGCAAAAGCTCATGAGCCTGGGTTTCTTGTGTGCTGCTTTCGTCCAGCCGCTGATGTGTGTGAACTGCGCGTCGTGGCGCCCAGCGCGATACAGATCAAACCAGTTGTGTACAAGGCAAAAGGCGTTGATGCAAATCAACATTAAACCCACTGAAGTGCTCTGCGATGTCATGTGACCGTCATCAGCACCCAGGATACTTATCACAGCTCAATGCTGGGTCGTGATGTTTACCTCTGTCAAACGCCGTACCGCACGACACTTGTTGTTTGTTTGTGCCGGCACATTCAATTTGAATCATGCCTCTTTGCGTCAAGCTGTTCAATAAATCGAAAAAATTACTGCTACAATCTTGGCTTCGCGGCTGTAGCTCAGTTGGATAGAGTACTTGGCTACGAACCAAGGGGTCGTGGGTTCAATTCCTGCCAGCCGCACCATATGAATCAAGGACTTAGCGTCGAAAGACACTAAGTCCTTTCTTCTTTGTGGCATTTATATGAGTTCTGGTTTCGGTTTTTCCATCGCGCAGGTAGTTTGACTCAAGCACCAAACTTGGAAACTATTTCAATATCCTTAGTCGTTCTAATATGACAAAGTTCTGATAGCACGGATCACCTATGCCACACGATAGCTTGCGTCATTTGTTTGCACAGCAGTCATTTATGCGCTTTTGGTTCGCTCGCGTGGGGGGGATCACGGCTAACCAAATGCTGATGGTGGCAGTTGCCTGGCATATGTACGACATCACTTCGAGTGCGTGGGATCTGGGCTTGGTTGGACTGTTTCAGTTTGTTCCTGCCTTGTTGATGACGTTACCTGCAGGGCACTTGGCTGACCGTTTGCATCGTGGCCGAATTTTTGCATCTTGCATGTTCGTGCAGGCGCTGGTGGCTTTGCTGTTGGTAACGGCAACCCAGGGTGGTTTTGCTTCTCGCGAGCTGATATTGGCCATTTCTGTGCTGCTTGGTTTAGCGCGGGCTTTCCAAATGCCAGCTCAGCAGGCTTTATTGCCTTTGCTGGTGCCAACCCAGCTATTACAGCGTGCCATCGCTTTGAGTGCCACAGGGATGGAAGCAGCTGTTATCGGTGGCCCTGCACTGGGTGGTGTTTTGTACACCACGGGCGCTATCACGGTCTACCTTAGCTGTGCCGTCCTGTTGCTGTTATCGGGTGTTTTGACGATGCTGGTGCGGTATCAGCATCGTCCGTCTACTTTGGCGGCAAATTGGAATACTTTGCTCGCAGGGGTGGTTTTTGTCTGGCGTTCCAAAGTGGTTTTGGGTGCCACTTCGCTCGATCTATTTGCTGTTTTGCTCGGTGGTGCCACGGCATTGCTACCGATTTATGCACGTGATATTTTGCAAACCGGCCCTGTTGGGTTGGGCATCCTCAGAAGTGCACCAGCAGTGGGTGCTTTGACCATGTCTTTTGTGCTGATTCGCTGGCCGTTGCGCCGGCAAGTCGGGCATAAATTGTTGGCAGCGGTGGCAGTGTTTGGTTTGGCAACGATCGCATTTGGCTTGTCAACCCACTTTGGTTTGTCTTTGCTGGCTTTGGCTGTCACGGGAGCGGCAGATTGCATCAGTGTGGTGACCCGATCAACCCTGGTGCAGATGGAAACGCCAGACGAGATGCGAGGAAGGGTTTCTGCAGTGAATTCGATTTTTATCGGTGCTTCGAACCAATTGGGTGAATTTGAGTCGGGGGCAACAGCGGCACTGTTTGGCCCGGAAAGCTCAGTGGTGCTGGGCGGATTTGGCACTTTGCTGGTTGCTGCAGCTTGGTTGCGACTTTTTCCCAATCTGGCCGAGCGTGATCGAATGGAGCCAACCACTTGAGCTGAAAGACGCAAAAAAAGCCCTGCAGGCGCAACCTGCAGGGCTTTTGATTTTGCGCATCGCACGGCTTGCGTGCGAAGAGACTTCAGGGGCAAATTACATGCCCATGCCGCCCATACCACCCATGCCGCCCATACCACCCATGTCACCGCCGCCGCCGCCTGCAGACTCAGCTTTGGGAGACTCGGCAATCATGCACTCAGTGGTCAACATCAGAGAAGCCACAGAGGCTGCGTTTTGCAGTGCCGTGCGGGTCACTTTGGTGGGATCCAGGATACCCATTTCGATCATGTCGCCATAGGTGTCGTTGGCGGCGTTAAAGCCGTAGTTACCAGAGCCTGCCAACACAGCAGCCACCACCACAGAGGCTTCGCCACCA
This sequence comes from uncultured beta proteobacterium, assembly GCA_903930255.1. GTDB lineage: Bacteria > Pseudomonadota > Gammaproteobacteria > Burkholderiales > Burkholderiaceae_C > Rhodoferax. The sequence goes on along the minus strand of CAIYYA010000360.1, from coordinate 80 downwards.
GCGTTGTATACGATTTCGCGCAGGGGCGCTTCGATGGCCTTCATCACCAGCTTGATGCCAGCGTCTTGGTCAGCGTTGTC
>CAIYYA010000359.1 GCA_903930255.1 uncultured beta proteobacterium | reverse complement strand
GTTTGGGTGTACTGTGCAACAGGCATGTCCGCAACGGTAACGGAAATTGTATTTTGTGTCCAGTAATTTTTAACACCAGCAACTTTTGCCTGTACGGGAAGACCGAATACTTACATAAAAAGAAAGTTAGCCAACGGCTAATCGCACCGAGTTATCCTATTTTTGAGGCACCAGCCGCCAACGTGCGCCAGGCCCCTTGCGCTCCGGCGCAATGAGGTTGCTGCGGCTCAAGTCAGCCAGCAAGTTTTTGACCCGGTTGCGCTTTTGTGCATCGCTCAATACATCGGGCAATTTGGCCCGCAACACCGCTTCCAGCTCCTCACGTTTGCACGCCGTAAAGTTGCGCAAGTGTTGCAACATCTGCTCCCGTGCCAGAAATGTAAATTCACCAACTGCGAACGCTTCGTTTACTGCGAATAATGCTACGATTCAAATTATTGTGAACGGTCAGACCCTAAGGCCGCTGCGCGAAGGAGCACCCCATGAAAGACCAAGAAGTACTAGACCCCGCCAACGCTGCCGAAGCCGAAATGGCCGCCGTGGCCCACCAGTGCCTGGTGACTGCGCTGGACCATTCCAATGCGGATCACATCAACCTCATTCTGGATGTGGGCACGCACGGTGACGAAAAAAACGAAACACCCGTGCTCAAACTGCCGCCCCGCGCCTTGCGTTTTTTTGCCGACGTGTTGCGGCAAATGGCCAAGCAAGAACCCATGTTGCTGATCCCGCAAAAGCACGAACTCACCACGCAAGAAGCAGCTAGTTTTTTGAACGTATCGCGCCCCTTTGTCATCAAGGAAATCGAGGCCAACCGCCTCAAATGCCGCAAGGTCAACCGCCACCGTCGCATCGAATTTGAAGAACTGCGCCGCTACCAGACCGCGCAGCAACAGCAATCTGAACAGGCCCTGCAAGACCTGACCCAACTGTCTGAAGAGCTGGGGCTGGAGTTTTAAGTGGCGGGCTCAGCGCGCTACACGGCAATTCTGGATGCCAATGTCCTGTATCCCCAATTGATCCGCGACACCTTGCTGAGTCTGGCCGTTGAGCGCCTATACCATGCGCGCTGGAGTGCCACGATTCATGCGGAGTGGACGCGTAATCTGGCCAAAGACCGGCCAGAACTTGCTGCCAAGCTAGCACTGGTCGTCGAGCGCATGAACGCCAGCGTGCCCGATTGTTTGGTGACAAATTATGAAAAACTGGCCAGCACCATCGAATTGCCAGACCCTGACGATCGCCACGTCGTTGCCGCCGCCATTGTTGGTCATGCCGACGCTATCGTGACCTTCAACACCAAGGACTTTCCGGCGACCGTGCTGCAGCCCTATGGCATTGAAGTGCAACACCCCGATGAATTCTTAATGAACCAATTGCAGTTGCAGGAAATACCAGCGCTCAGAGCCATCAAAAAAATGCGTGCCCGCTGGACAAACCCGGCGCGACCAGCGCAAGAGCTCATCACGGCATTTGAGAAACGGGGCCTGCCAATGACGGCGGATTTGCTGCGTGAGGCAGTTACGCTGATTTGATGACAAATCGGCCTGTAGTCCTTGCAGAATGTGCGCAAGCAGCTATTAAAAACAGAGCCAATCACAAAGCAAATCCGACGGTTGATTCCAGCCTCAAAATGACTGTCTCCTGACAATCCCTAACCTGACGGCCCAACTATGCGAATCCTTCACACCTCCGACTGGCATCTGGGCCAACATTTCATGGGCAAGAGCCGTCAGGCAGAGCATCAATCTTTGATCGACTGGCTGCTGATTCAAGTGGATGAGCACGCGGTGGACGCGGTGCTGATCGCAGGCGACATTTTCGACACCGGCGCGCCACCCAGCTATGCGCGTGAGCTGTACAGCCAGTTGGTGGTGCGGCTGCATAACG
>CAIYYA010000358.1 GCA_903930255.1 uncultured beta proteobacterium | reverse complement strand
GAATCGGCGCAAAAACGAAGAAATTTTCCCTTTGCACTTGAGCATTGCCGCCGTGAGCAACAAGTCCGGCAAGGTGAACAGTTATGTTGGCACGTTTAGCGACATCACCAAACAAAAACAGGTACAAGATGAAATCTACAACCTGGCCTTTTATGACCCACTGACCCACTTGGCTAATCGTCGGCTGTTGATCGACCGCCTGGGGCAGGCACAACGCAGCAGCGAACGCCACGGTTATTGGGGTGCTGTGCTCTATATTGATCTGGATCAGTTCACCTCGATCAACGACTCTCAGGGACATTTGGTGGGTGACATGGTTTTAACTGAGGTGGCACAGCGCATCAAGGCTTGCGTGCGCGACTTTGACACGGTCGCTCGACTCGGGAGCGATGAGTTTGTTGTGGCGATTGAATCACTCGGCTCCAAAGAAGACGAAGCTGCGTTGCAAGCCAAGGTCGTTGCACAAAAAATCACCGATGCCCTAACAGAACCGCTGAACTTGCTCGACAGCAGTTTTCACACCAGTGCTTGTATTGGTATTTTTCTCTTTAAAGGTCAACAAGAGTCTGGCTCGGATTTGATCAAACACGCCGATATGGCCATGCACCAAGCCAAATCAGTCGGGCGTAATGTGGTGCGTTTCTTCGACACTCGTATGCAGGCCGCACTTTTGTCTCGGGTAAAAATGGGTGCAGCGTTGCGCCTGGCCATTGCCAAACAGCAGTTTTTGCTTTATTACCAAATTCAGTTTGATGCACGCACGCAAATGATCAACGGGGTGGAAGCGCTGATTCGATGGCATGACCCAAAACGTGGCATGGTGTTCCCGGCCGAATTTATTGGCTTGGCCGAAGACACCGGCCTTATTTTGCCCATTGGCAACTGGGTGCTGCAAACTGCCTGCCAACAAATTAAAAACTGGTCATGCGATCCAGCCACTCGGCATTTGCGCATGTCGGTCAACGTCAGTGCCAAACAATTTGTGCAGGAAACATTTGTCAGTGAGGTTCAACAGGCTCTGGCTTGCAGCGGTATCGACCCGAGTCGCTTGAAACTCGAACTCACCGAAGGTTTGATGTTTGGCGACGCGGTGCAAACCATTGAAAAAATGCACCAAATTAAAGCTCTGGGGGTTCGGCTGTCACTGGATGACTTTGGTACCGGCTACTCGTCGCTCTCTCAGTTAAAACAATTGCCGCTTGATCAACTCAAAATCGACCAATCTTTTGTCCGTGAGCTGATTCACGGCAGCCATGATCAAGCCATCGTGCAAAGCATTGTGTCGATGGGTGCAGCCATGGGGCTTGACGTGATTGCCGAAGGTGTAGAAACCAGCGAACAGCAGCAGCAGCTAGAACTGCTGGGTTGTTTCCATTTTCAGGGTTACTACTTTGGCAAGCCACTACCGATTGCTGATGTCAATCAACTAATTCTTGATTTTCAGACCGGCTCCATCAAAAGCTGAGTTATTGCTATAGCCATCGCGGCTTAGCTTTTGCTTTCTTGAGAAGCTTCTGTGGTTTCGTCATCCTGCGTGTCTGGGTGAGCATCACCGGTCTTGCGCTGGGCTTTTTCTTTGAGTTTTTCTTCTTTTTTCTTCTTTTTCGCCAGTTCTTTCTGACGTTTTTCGTAGCCGTAGTTAGGTGTTGCCAAGGTTTACTTTCAAGTTAATAAGCCGATTTTAACTGCTAAGTTTTTCCAGCGCTTGCGCCAGATCGGCCTGCAAATCAGCAACTGTTTCCAAGCCAATTGAAAAGCGCACCAAGGTGCCGTTTTGCAAATGTTGTGGCCAGTTTTGGCGCATCGAACTGAGTTCGTAGGGCATGACCAAACTGATGGGGCCGCCCCAGCTATAGCCAATTTTGAAAAGCTGCAGTGCGTCACAAAAAGCATCCACCTGAGCTTGGCTGTAGTCTGGTTTGAAGATCACACTGAATAAGCCAGCTGCTGTTCCCAGTCGACCCTGGGACATAGTGAGCCAATCGCAGTGGCCAGGTGACTCGGGCAAGGCCGGGTGTAGCACTTGCGCGAATTCAACGCGTTTTAAACTCCACAATGCCAACGCACGTGTGCATTCGTCATGTGCGGCATAACGCAAGGCCAAAGTGGGCAAACTGCGCAACACCATCTCTACATCGTTAGCGGCTACGCCCAGACCCAAACGCATGTGGCAGAGCTTCAGCCGCATGTGCAAGGCAGGATTGACCGTGGTGATGCTGCCCATCAGCACGTCGCCACCGCCGCTCGGGTATTTTGTGAGGGCATGCACCGAAATATCCACCGCAAGCGGCAGAGAGTTTGCGCCAACTGTCAGGTTAAAAGGCTGAAAAGCTAAGCCTGCGCCCCACGTGTTGTCGAGCGCACAAGAAACGCCAGCCGCTTTGCAAAGGCGAACCTGTTCGTACAAATTGGGGAACTCGAGTGTCACCGAACCAGCGGCTTCAAGCCATACCAAGCGAGTTTGGCTGGATATTTTGAGCGCTAGATCAGCCGGATTCATGGGGTCATAAAAACGGTGGCGTATACCCCAGTGCGCTAACTCACCTTCGGCCAGTGCTTTGTTGGGGCCGTAGGCATTGTCTGGAATCAGCACTTCATCACCTACGTGCAATAAAGCCAAAGCTACGGTTGCGATGGCCGCCAGTCCACTTGGAACCAATAAACATTGCTGTGCACCTTCGAGCGCGCACAAACGCTCTTCAAGGATGTAACTGCTCGGCGTTCCATGCAACCCGTAGGTGTAGGCCGATTTATCTTTCCATTCAAAATGGCGCATGGCTGCGACATTTGGAAAGAATACCGTCGAAGCCTTGAAAATCCCAGGTTGCGGTGCTGCAAAACCAGCGGGTGCCTGGTATGGATGGTGAATAAGCGCCGTGATGCTGTCAGTCATGGCGTTGCTTCAAACGCTCCACTTTTTGATCAGTTGCTCCGCGCGCATGCTGTCATAAGCCTCAAAAGGCTGGTGAATCCAAGGGTTGGTGGGTAAATAGTCAACACAGTAATCGGCGTTAAACGTCGAAACTGCCTTCGTCCAAATCACCGCACTACGCAACTCAATAATTGGCTTGTAGTTGTTTTTGAGCTGTTGAATTACCGCATTTAACGTGTGACCGGAGTCAGCCAAATCGTCAACCAACAATACCTTTCCAGCAATTTGTCCTTTGGGCGTGGTGATGTAGTGCGCAATGTCGAGTTGACCTTGAACCGTGCCCGCTTCGGATCGGTAGGAACTGGTGGACATGATGGCCAGCGGTTTGTCAAACACGCGCGAGAGAATGTCGCCAGGACGCATGCCGCCACGTGCCAAACACAAGATGGTGTCAAATTGCCAACCCGACTGGTGCACCTTGATGGCCAGTTTTTCGATCAGGTTATGGTACTCGTCATAGCTCACATACAGGTGTTTACCATCTTCAGTCAACATCAAAATACTCCTGAATTAATAGCTTCTTAGGCATGCTTATCAAGCCTCAGAGGCTAATTTTGTATATAAAAAACTAATCAGCTAAAAAGGGGTGGTGCATCATGATCGTGTGATCACGATCCGGGCTGGTAGAAATGACGTGAATCGGCACGCCCGTGACCTGTTCAATGCGCTGCAAATACAAGCGCGCTGCGGTAGGCAGTTTGTCATACTGGGTCATACCAACGGTGCAGTCGCTCCAGCCTTCGAGGGTTTCATAGATGGGTTTGCAGCGCGCAATGTCATCAGCGCCCATAGGCAAGATGTCGGTAATTTGGCCATCGAGTTCGTAACCGGTGCAGAGTTTGAGTTCTTTCAACCCATCCAGCACGTCGAGCTTGGTGATGCACAAGCCAGTTAAGCCATTCACCTGAGCCGAACGTTTGAGCAAAGCAGCATCAAACCAGCCGCAGCGCCGACTGCGACCCGTCGTGACGCCCTTTTCAGCCCCCACCGTGCTCATATGCCAGCCCGGTGTTCCCTGGACTTCCCAATCAAGTTCGGTCGGGAACGGTCCACCGCCCACGCGGGTGCAATAGGCCTTGGTGATGCCCAAAATATAGTGCAGCAAACCGGGGCCGACACCGGCTCCGGCGGACGCATTGCCTGCCACACAGTTGCTCGACGTAACAAATGGGTAAGTGCCATGGTCAACGTCAAGCAGAGTGCCCTGGGCACCTTCAAAGAGCAGGTTTTCGCCTTTGGCATGGGCATCGTTGAGCTCGCGCGAGACATCTGCCATCATGGGTTTGAGCAGCTCAGCGTGGCGCATGGCTTCTTCATAAACCGGCGCAAACAAAACTTCGCCATCCTTCATATAAGGTGACAGAGTGGGACCAAAATCAAACGCCTTGGCGTTCAGGTAGGTGGTCAGCACATGGTTGTGCAAATCGAGCAGTTCACGTAATTTACTGGCAAAACGCTCGGGGTATTTCAAGTCTTGCACGCGCAAGGCGCGGCGCGCAATTTTGTCTTCGTAAGAGGGGCCAATGCCACGCCCGGTGGTGCCGATTTTTTCGCTACCACCTTGCTCGCGAGCCGCTTCACGAGCCACATCAAGCGCTGCATGAAACGGCAGTATCAAGGGGCACGCCTCACTGATGCGCAGGCGTGAACGCAATTCAACGCCGACTTTTTCCAAGCCAGCAATTTCTTCAAACAGCTTGGCCGCCGACAACACCACACCGTTACCGATATAGCATTTGACGCCTGGACGCATGATGCCACTGGGAATCAGGTGTAACGCTGTCTTGACGCCGTTGATGACCAAGGTGTGGCCAGCGTTATGGCCGCCTTGAAAGCGCACAACACCCTGAGCACTTTCGGTCAGCCAATCGACCAGCTTGCCTTTGCCTTCGTCACCCCACTGGGTGCCAACGACAACCACATTGCGTCCTTTGATAGAAGTCATTTTTTCGTTTCTTTTCTGATTTAGTGAATAGCTTGTACAACCCACTGACCAGCGACTTCAATCAGTTCGCGATCGCAGTGGAACTCATCAACTTGACTTTCGTGCCCAGGCAGCACGCACAGCACAATTTCGCCTTGAGCTCGCAACGCGGCAATGGCGGCGCTCAGGTTTGCATCGTTACGCCAACTGGCACGAACTGCTGCTTGCAATGGGCGTGGTGCAACCACTGAAACCAACGTCTTCAGATCTAGACTAAAACCGGCAGCGGGTCGATTGCGCCCAAATATTGCACCAACTTCGTCATAACGGCCACCTCGCACCAAAGCATCGCTGGCACCAGGGGCATAAATCGCAAAGCGTGCACCTGTGTAGTAGGCATAGCCACGCAGGTCGGCCAAATCAAACGTGACGTTGGCGCCTTCCCAATGCGCAGCCAATTGCTTCAAATTTTGTAGTGCCTCATGCACGGCTGGTATGGGTGGCAAGACCTTTTCAGCCTCTTGTAATACATGTTCATCGCCATACAGCTGAATCAGTGCCAGTAGACCTTGGCGCAGAGTTTCAGGAAAATCGCGACTCAAGCTACGTAGCTCTGCGCTGTCTTTGGCAGCCAACGCAGCATGCACAGCGGCTAACTGGGTAACGCTAGAGCAAGCATCCTGCAATAAGGCTTTAAGCAACCGGGCATCGGCCAAATCGACGCTTGGCGCAACCACATTGGCAGCTTTCAGACAGTCATAGGCCAGCTTCAGCACTTCAATATCGGCTTCGAGACCGGCGTGGCCATAGATTTCAGCCCCCAGTTGCAGGGGTTCGCGCGACGCATGCGGTGCTCCTGATCGGGTGTGCAAGACAGGACCGCAATAACATAATCGCGTAACCCCAGAACGATTCAGCAAATGCGCATCAATGCGGGCAACTTGGGGCGTGCAATCGGCGCGCAAACCGAGCATACGCCCCGAGAGCTGATCAACTAATTTAAAGGTTTGCAGATCGAGCGCTTCGCCAGCACCACTTAAGAGTGACTCAAGGTGCTCCAGCAAAGGTGGCATGACCAGCTCATAACCATAACTGCGCGCTGTGTCGAGCAAGTCGCGGCGGATTTCTTCGATATGCCGTGCTTCAGACGGCAAAATATCGGCGATGTGATCGGGCAGAACCCAGGCGGACATGTGTATTTTTAGAGGCTGTTAAAACCTGAATTTTACCGGGCGAAAACCTCAAATTGGATCAAACCAAAAACCAAATCAGTGCAACGCCAAGCAGCAAACTGGCTAAACCGAAAAAACGCAATTGACCGTCGCTGAGTTGCAAAATTTGAAGAAACGTTTTGCGCCACGAAGCAGGCGAGACGAACGGCATAAAGCCTTCAATCAGCAGCACCAAAGCAACGGCCAACCAGAACGCGGTGCTGTCCAACACATTCTTACCTGTTGTTATTTTTTGACTGGCGCCGCTGTGGTTGGGCCACCCCCGCGCAAGACTTTGAAAAACTCTGAGCTTGATGGGTCGAGCACCATCACATCGGTTTTACTATTGAAGCTTGACTTGTAAGCGTCAAGACTCCGGTAAAACTGGGCAAACTGGGCATCGCGACCAAACGATTCAGCGTACAAACGCGATGCTTCGGCATCGCCCTCACCCTTGATTTTTTGCGCATCACGATAGGCATTGGCCACCGTGACTTCGCGTTGTCGATCAGCATCAGCACGGATTTTTTCGCCTTCGGCAGCGCCGGTAGAACGAAGTTCGTTGGCTACACGTTTGCGCTCAGCCTCCATGCGTCGATAGACAGACTCGGTAATGGCATCAACATAGTCAACCCGGGTGATGCGCACGTCGATCACATCCACGCCCCAAGGCTTGGCGCCACGCACTTGCAGCAACACTTCACGTTTGACATCGTCCATCAACGCTTCACGCTTGACAGACAACAATTCTTTGACCGTGCGTTTGTTGATTTCTTCCTGAAAAGCATTGCGCACCACGCGATTAAGTTGACTCGAACCAGCCGCTTCATTGGTTCCGACATTGCGAATGTATTCAGTCGGTTCAGAAATGCGCCAGCGCACATACCAGTCAATCACTACGCGCTGTTTTTCAGCCGTCAACATGGGTTCGTTGTCCGTGCTTTCCAAAGTCAGCAAACGCTTGTCAATGTAGGAGACATTTTGAAAAGGCGGTGGTAACTTGAAATTAAGCCCCGGCTCAGTGATCACATCCTTGATTTGACCCAAAGCATAGACGACACCAAATTGACGTTGATCGACCACAAAAAGCATGGAGCTGGCTGCAGCCAAAATAAACAGGAGGCTTGAAAATATAAAACCCAAACGATTCATGGCTAACTCCTATCGCGTTTCGCGGGTACGACCGCGTGCACTGTCTCTAGAACGCGCATCAGGTGTGGCTGCAGTGCTCGACGCTGCAGCTGGCAAAGCGCCCGCTGGCGCCTGCACGGCAACTGTGTCTTGCGCGACTTGTCCGGTCATTTGAATGAGTTTGTCCAAAGGCAAATACAACAAGTTGGAACCTTGCTTGGAATCAACCATGACTTTGGTAACACTGCTATAAATTTGTTGCATGGCATCAATGTACATGCGGTCACGTGTGACTTGGGGTGCTTTTTGGTATTCGGCGAGCACAGATTTAAAGCGCTGGGCGTCACCCTGCGCTTGGGCAACGATGCGCGATTTGTAGGCATCAGCTTCTTCTTTCAGGCGCGAAGCTGCACCAACAGCACGTGGGATCACATCGTTGGCGTAAGCTTGTGCTTCATTTTTGGCACGCTCGCGCTCTTGACCGGCCTTCAGCACATCATCAAAAGCGGCTTGCACTTGTTCGGGTGGACGCACGCCACCTTGCTGCAAATTGATACCAACAACTTCGATGCCGACTTTGTAGCGATCGAGAATTTTCTGCATCAGCGCGCGAACCCGAGGTGCAATTTGATCGCGCTCATCCGACAAGGCGCTGTCCATGCGCATTTTGCCGATCACTTCGCGAACGGCTGTTTCTGCTGCCTGAACCACAGCATCTGCAGGATTTTTACTTTCAAAGAGAAATGCCCGTGCATCGCTAAGACGGTATTGCACGGCAAATTTGATTTCAACGATGTTTTCATCTTCAGTCAGCATGGCGGATTCGCGCAACCCGGTCGCTTTGATCACCATATCTCGCCCCACATCAACCGAGCGGATTTGCGTGACAAATATCAGTTCATGGCGCTGCACCGGATATGGCATGCGCCAATTGAAGCCCGCACTCACGGTGGAATGGTATTTGCCAAACTGCGTAATCACCGCTTGCTGACCTTCTTGCACAATAAAGAAACCAGTTCCAAGCCATATCAGCAAAGCGACAGCCGCTATTAAACCAATACCAATTTGGGTGCTCTTTTTATCGGGATGAAAACCACCACCACCCATGCCACCTCCAGGTGCCTTGGGCGGGCGTGGGGAATTTTTGCCATTGCCAAACAAACCACCCAGTTTGCGATTGAAATCGCGCCACAACTCGTCAAGATCTGGGGGGCCTTGATTGCTACCACGCTGCGGCGAGCGAGGCTCGTTGTGCGGTGGCGGCTCAGGCGGCGAATTTTGTGAATTTTCAGGCGTAGTCTCGCCTGCACCTGGTTTAGCGGCGTCGCGCGGTTTTTCGTCGCTACGACCCCAGCGGGTATCGTTTAAATTAAACATGCCACGAAGGCGCTGTGGCCAATTGGCGGGTTCGAAAGTTGATCGTTGCAGTTTCATCAAGTTACTCTTGTCAAATCAGCCGCGATTGTGCCCAAGGCATGCGCATCCTCACGGATTGCGGGGAAATAATTTTGCGCAGAACGACCGGTTTGGACTGCTTGCACTTTTTCGAGCAGCAATTCACGCAGTTGAGCCATGCCTTTACCCGATTGGGCACTGATAAATACACGGGGTATCAAGCAGGCATCAATTTCATACATATCACGCAGCAAGCTGGGCTGGCACTCAGCAAGCACGGCATCGAGTTTATTGAAAACTAGCACTTGCGCGATGTTTGCGGCATCGATTTCTTTCAGAACACGTTGCACTTCGGCCATTTGCTCAAGGTAATTGGGGCTCGAGAAATCAACCACGTGCAACAACAAGTCTGCATCCACTGCCTCTTGTAGCGTGGCCTGAAAGGCATCGATTAAACCGTGCGGCAAATCTCGAATGAAACCCACCGTGTCAGATAAAGACACGGTGCTGACAGATTCACCCAAATAGAGCTGCCGTGTGGTGGTGTCGAGCGTGGCAAACAATTGGTCGGCCGCATAAGTTCGTGCTTTTACCAACGCATTAAACAAGGTTGATTTGCCCGCATTGGTGTAGCCAACCAATGAAATGTTGAAGGTTTGACGACGATCTCGCTGGCGGCGCTGCGTTGAACGCTGCCGTTTGACCTTGATGAGACGATCTTTGATGCGTTTGATGCTGTCGCCAATCATGCGTCGATCGAGTTCAATCTGAGATTCCCCCGGCCCCCCGCGCAGACCAATGCCACCACTTTGGCGCTCCAAGTGTGACCAACGGCGCACCAAACGTGTGCTGAGGTATTGCAACCTAGCTAACTCAACTTGCAATTTACCTTCGTGACTTCGCGCACGCTGGGCAAATATTTCAAGAATCAGATAGGTACGGTCGTTAACAGGTAACTCGAGGTGACGCTCTAAATTTCGCTGCTGAGCAGGACTCAAATTTTGGTCAAACAAAATCTCTTGAACACCCATTTGCAAAGCCAATTGTTTGATCTCATCGGCCTTGCCAGAGCCAATAAACAAGGCTGCGTCAGGTGCTTTACGCTTGCACGTAACACGCGCAACGGGTGTCAACCCCGCCGTTTGAGCCAGCAGACCCAGCTCTTCGAGTTCAACGTCAAAGTGTGGTAATCCAAAATCAACACCCACCAGTAAGGTGGGTGCAATACCGGGCTTAATCGCTTGCAGGCTGTCCACCCTCGGTAACGGCGAAATTAACCGCACGACCCGGAACGATCGTAGAAATGGCGTGTTTGTAAACCATTTGCGTCACGGTATTGCGGAGCAACACCACATATTGATCGAAGGACTCAATCTGACCTTGGAGTTTGATCCCGTTAACGAGATAGATGGAAACAGGAACATGTTCTCGACGCAGCGTGTTGAGAAATGGATCTTGTAGCAATTGGCCTTTGTTATTCACGATATGGTCCGTGTTTTGAAATTTATGAAGCGCAGAAGATACCACAGTGAAATCATTCTGCAGGGTGTAGCTCGACAAATCCACAATTAATTTGCTGGAAACCTTGCTGAAGGGGTGCTTATTAAGTCTTTTCTGTAAACGGATTACTGGCTGTTTTTAACTCGATACGCAAGGGCGTTCCTACCAGGTCAAATTCTTTGCGAAAACGCCCTTCCAGAAAGCGCTTGTAGCTATCAGTTACGTGATCAAGGGAGTTACCATGAATCACGATTACCGGCGGGTTCATGCCGCCTTGGTGCGCGTAGCGCAATTTGGGACGATACATGCCTGCGCGCTTAGGACTCTGGAACTGAACGGCTTCAAGCAATAAACGCGTTAAAACAGGTGTTGTCATCTTGCAAGTAGCCGCTTTGTAAGCCTGCGCAATGGAGGCCCACAAGGGCGCTAAACCTTGGCGCTTCGCAGCAGAAATCAGATGCAGATTGGCAAATTTCAGAAAAGCCAGACGCGTTTCGATCGAACGTTTAACCAGTTCACGTTGGTATTCGTCAACTGCATCCCATTTGTTCACAGCTAACACAACGGCTCGACCGTTTTCTAAAATGTAGCCAGCAATATGCGCATCCTGGTCGGTCACGCCTTGGGTTGCGTCTATCAACAATAAAACCACATGCGCTGACTCAATGGCTTGCAGTGTTTTGACGACAGAGAATTTTTCGATCGCCTCAAAAACTTTGCCCCGTCGACGCAGACCCGCAGTGTCAATTAACTCGAATTTTTGACCATTGCGCTCGAACGGTACGGAGATGGCATCACGGGTTGTGCCGGGCAGATCAAATGCGACCAAGCGTTCTTCACCGAGCCAGACATTGATCAATGTCGATTTTCCAACATTCGGGCGTCCGGCTACGGCAAGTTTGATAACACCTGATTCTGCGTCTTCTAGCACCTCATCGGATGGCAAATTTAATGGCGCCAAGGCGATGTCGAGGAGTGGCTTAATACCCTGCCCATGCGCTGCCGAAACCGCATGAACTTGACCGAGGCCAAGCTCGAAAAATTCAGCCAATTGCACACCCTCAAGCATGCCCTCGGCTTTGTTGGCAACCAAAACACAGAGTTTACCCAATCGACGCAAGTAGTTGGCGATGTCGTGATCTTGCGCCGACACGCCTTCACGCGCATCCACTATAAACAACACCACATCGGCTTCAGAGACGGCCTGACAGGTTTGCTTGGCCATTTCCTTAAAAATTCCGCTGGCTGCGTCGGGCTCAAAGCCACCGGTATCAATCACGATATAGTCGTGTTTACCCTGCTTGCCGTTGCCATAGTGACGATCACGCGTCAAACCCGCAAAGTCGGCGACGATGGCATCACGCGATTTAGTTAAGCGATTAAAGAGTGTTGATTTACCAACATTGGGACGACCGACCAAGGCCAATACTGGTTTCATACGCACTATTGAAGCAGATAATTCTGCTTCACTCCGGTTGGAAACCAAAAACGCCACCTTTACGTGTCACGGCAATTAGGGTGTTGGCAACTTGCACAGGCGCATCAACAAGCGCTGAGCCATCGGTGGCAACTCGGGTTAACAAGGAACCATCACTTCGTGACATCAAGTGCACCCAACCAGCATCGTCACCCAAGGCAAGCGAGCGACCAATCACCAGGGGACGGGTCAGCACATGGTAGCGCAAGCGATCCGATTGCCAGCCAGCCGCACCATCGCTACGTTTGTAAGCACGCACTTGTGCATCGCTTTCAACGCCATAGACCCACTGATCGTCACCGCTCAAGCCGACGTAACCAATGCTGGTTTGCGTCCATTCAGTGCGCCCACTGTTGGTATCGACACAGCCAATTTTTGACTGGAATGCGCGTACGCAAACTTGCTTTCCAGCACGACTGATGCCCTCAACCAAATCGACCAAACGTTCAATTTCGTTGGTACCACGTGGCGTTGCAATGGCGGCATCCCACTGAACAGTTCCGTTGAGAGGGTTCAATCCCAGCAAATGTCCGGACAGACCCGCAATCAGCGTATTCCCGACAGCACTCAATACGCCCGATTGGCGTAACACCAGTGACTCTCCGGTGCGCTGGAAATGCCATAGACGCTGGCCAGTCTGTGCATCAAAAGCAGCAACGCTTCGATCACCACCCAAAACAAACACCCGACCACCGGCCAGCAATGGCGCCGTGAAAACTTGGGTTGGCAACTGAACTCGCCAAACAGGTTGTCCTGCTTTAAGCGTGACCAGTTCATTATTCCGAGTAACCACCGACACCAACTGACCATCACTTCCCACACCCGCCGAGATCGGCTGTCCGATATTGGAACGCCAAATAGTGGCACCAGATTTGGCATCCAAGCTCAGAACAGTCCCATCGGTACTGGCCAAAACCAGCTGATTTGCGTGGGTTTTTACGCTGAGTGCGAAATCCACAGCGCCAATATTCACCGACCAGACATTGCGCACGGCCATCAGTGCAGGGTTTATACCCAGATCGGTCGGTTTGGGTTTATCTGGAGCGCTGGCGCAGGCTGCGAGAAAACCCACCAACACAGTGACAAAAAAGCGTTGCCAAATAACGGGAGATGCGTTCATTTTCATCAGGCTTTACTTTCCACTGGCTTGCACGGTGCGATCAAGCCCTTGCACATCGACACCCAGGGCGTTGAGCTTAACTTCGACCAAACGACGGTAATCGGTTGTGGCATCCAATAATCGATAAGCTTTTTCGTATTCTGCTTGGGCTTGTGGCTTTTTGCCTTGCAAAAGTAGAATATCAGCGGTTCGATCAGCCACCAAGGCACTAAAACTGGCAGGGAATGTTGCAGCCAATTGTGCTAACGCAGCATCGAATTCTTTTCCCTCAACCAAAAGCGCTGCCAAACGCAGTCGCGCAATGGCTTGGTAGGCATCGTCTGAGGCTTTTTCGGCAACCCAGGTCAAGGCGGATTTTGCCGCATCAGGTTTGTCCATGTCGACGAATTTTTTTGCCACCAAGAGACCCGTTTGCTGGGCATAAATGGTTTTACCAAAACCATCTTTCATATCATTGAAGACACGCTCAATCTTGGCTGCGTCTGACGTGCTCAGCGTTCGTTCGACTTCGTCAAACAGTGCGGCAGCTTGCACTGCTTGACGACGCTGCCAAAACTGGTAGGCGTTCCAGGCTGCAAATGCGCCTAGCACCACAATCAAAACCCAAGTGATGACGTTACCGTGCTGTTTCCAGAAATGTTTGAGCTGGTCTAACTGCTCTTGTTCTTCGAGGTCTAAATGATTTGCCATGAATTAATCCAATCAAGCGGCTGATTGTAGGGTTGAAGCCCAAGCCGCAACATCGGCTAAGGAGTGGGTGATTTGAGGTGCTGCGGCATCTCGCAGTGCTTTCACTGTGACCTGATGTTGAGACAGCTCATTCGCAGCAAAAATTAGTGCATGGCGTGCGCCACTGGCATCCGCGCGTTTGAACTGGCTCTTCATGCTGCCCATAGTCTGCGCTGCACTGGTGTGCATTTGGACGCTGACACCGCAGGTGCGCAATGTATGCAAAACCGCTAATACCTGCGGCATGAAGCTCAGATCGCTGACGATGGCATAGGCATCCAAAACCGGTTCTCGCTTCGGCATGCCAGCGGCTTTAAGCAACTCAAGAACCCGATCGACACCCAAAGCCCAACCCACAGCAGGACTTGGTTTGCCACCCAATTGCTCAAATAAATAATCATAGCGCCCACCTGCACAAACGGTTCCCTGCGAACCCAGTCGATCGGTGACAAACTCGAAAACGCTGAGGTTGTAATAGTCCATGCCGCGCACCAAACGTGGATTGATACTGTAGGCCACCTGGTTGGCATCCAGGATGGCTCTTAAACTGTTCAGGTGAGCAAGCGATTCGCTGCCCAGAAAATCGAGCAGTTGCGGTGCTGCGTTGACAAGCGCCTGCATGGTCGGATTTTTGGTGTCAAGAATGCGCAGTGGATTGCTATGCAGGCGTCGACGTGCATCTTCGTCCAGCGCGTCCTGATGCCGCTCGAAATAAGCGATCAGAGCCTGCCGATGCGCCAGTCGCTCTGCGGGCTGTCCCAAACTGTTGAGTTCAAGTCGAACGTCTTGCAGGCCAATTTCTTGCCACAAATGGTGTGCCATCAAAATCAGTTCGGCATCAACCTCAGGCCCCGAGAAACCAAGCGCTTCAGCGCCAATTTGGTCAAACTGCCGATACCGACCTTTTTGTGGCCGTTCATGACGAAACATGGGGCCTATGTAATAGAGCCGTTTGCCACCATCGTATAACAGGCTGTGCTCCAGCGCAGCACGAACGACCCCAGCGGTAGCTTCTGGACGCAACGTCAACGGATCACCATTGAGACGATCGTCAAAGCTGTACATTTCTTTTTCGACAATGTCGGTGACCTCGCCCAAGCCACGTACAAACAATGGCGTTCGCTCAACAATCGGGGTGCGAATGTTACGGTATGCATAACGTGAAAACAGGGCGCGCACTTTCTCTTCGAACCATTCAACGGTTGCGGATTGCGCAGGCAACAGGTCGTTCATGCCCTTCACACCCACTAATTTCTCAACCTTGTCAACAACCATTTTTTCAGTCATTTTTCAACTCTTGCTTGAAGGCTCATTTTGACCATAGCGCTTTTTTACATAGTCTTCAACGATGACTTGAAATTCAGCAGCAATCGCGTCACCGCGTAGCGTGAGTCGTTTCTCGCCATCAATGAAGACTGGCGCAGCAGGTGCCTCACCTGTGCCGGGCAAACTAATGCCGATATCGGCATGTTTGCTTTCACCTGGCCCATTCACGATGCAGCCCATCACTGCCACCTTCATGGATTCGACACCGGGATATTGAGAGCGCCAAAGCGGCATTTGGGCACGCAAATATCGCTCGATCTGTAAAGTCAACTCCTGAAAAGTGGTGCTCGTGGTTCGCCCACACCCAGGGCACGCGGTCACACTGGGCACAAATGAGCGCAGACCGAGCGCTTGCAAAATTTCAGTAGCAATCAATACCTCTTGCGTGCGCGATTCACCAGGCTGTGGCGTCAGTGAGACCCGAATCGTGTCTCCAATGCCTTCTTGCAACAAAATCGATAAAGCAGCCGCTGAGGCAACGGCACCTTTTGTACCCATGCCAGCCTCTGTGAGTCCGAGATGCAAGGGAAAGTCGCAGCGCTGCGCCAGCTCGCGATAAACCGAGATTAAATCTTGAACACCACTGAGTTTGCAGGACAAGATAACTTGCTCAGAAGGCATGCCCATGGCTACCGCTTGATGTGCAGAATCCAGAGCCGATGTGATCAATGCTTCGTACATCACTTGTTTGATGTCCCATTGGTGCAAGCGCTGACTATTTTGATCCATCAAATGGGAAAGTAATTCCTGGTCAAGGCTACCCCAGTTGACGCCGATCCGCACTGGCTTGTCCCAGCGCAGCGCAGCCTCGATCATCAAAGCAAACTGGCGGTCGTGTTTGTCACCTTTGCCAACATTGCCAGGATTGATGCGGTATTTCGACAACGATTGAGCACAATCCGGAAAATCCGTCAACAATCGATGACCGTTATAGTGAAAATCGCCAATCAAAGGCACCGAAATGCCCATGCGGTCAAGTTGCTCGCGAATAGCTGGCACTGCCTGCGCAGCTTCTGGCGTGTTAACGGTAATTCGCACCAGTTCCGAGCCAGCCAAAGCCAGTTCTTTAATCTGAATGGCAGTGCCAATGGCATCTGCAGTATCCGTATTAGTCATGGACTGGATGCGCACCGGTGCATTGCCACCCAGACTTAGCCGGTGATCGCCCCAAGACACCCAGGCTTGCTTGGAGCGGCGAGATGCTGCTGCAACGACTTTAACTGGTTCTGATGTTGGCATTAATTCACCTCAAATCGGGCTACATTGTTGTTCGACCAGGGTCGCACATCGAACCCCTGTCCATGCACTTTCACAGTCATCAGATCAGCACGCCCCAAAACAACTGATATCGGCAAAAAACCTTGTAACAGCACGGTTTCGCCAGCCCCCATGTGCCTGCGCAGCAATACCGTAGCCTTGGCATCAACCACCTCGACCCATGCTGAACCCTGCGCACGCAAATTCAGGGCATCAACTGGCGACAGGACAGGCTCCGCCACAACGGCTGGCGTGACAGCAGTCGATGCACGAAGCGATTCAATAACGACTGAACCTGCTTCTGGCTGTGCTGGTGCAAACGCTGAACTGCTGGGGAGCAAGCGGCTCGGAGCTGGCCAGCGTTGGTGACGCAAGAGGCGCTTGAGTGGAGCTGGGCACAGGCGAAAGATCACCGAATGAAGAAATCGACGGCAAAAATAAAGTTGCCAAGATCAGCAGCAGCATTAACAAAACCCCGATACCCCAGGGTTTTGTGACAACGATCTTGAGTTTGTCGAAAAACTGAACACGACCACTTTGAAAAGGTGTATTCAAGCTCGCTGGTGATGTATTCATAGCTTGAACAGCCGGCTTTGGCAAATTCGACAGTATCAGGTTCGCATCAATTTTCAAAATCCGACAAATACTGGATGCCAGGGCACGCAAAAACACCGTGTCAGACAGCAAATCAAAGCGATTAGCCTCTAATGCTTCAAGTTTCGCCTGCGGCACTTTGAGTGTAAAAGCCAATGCCGCAATGTGCAGACCCTGGCGCTCGCGTTCGGCACGTATCAGGGCGCCCGCATTCACTACAACAATTGCAGGTGCAGGTGCAGGTGCCGCGTTTGCGAGTTCGCGTATTTCTGGCAAAGCTGACTCACTCATCAAAGGCTCCACGCCGATACAAAGCGGTTTCTGGTGATTGTGCGAAGCGTTTTTCAAGCTGTCCAGCCAATTGCAGATAGGCTTCCTGGTTGTTCAGTCGTTTTTCTACTTTGATACCCAGCCAAAGCGATTCTGCGTTGGCCAACTCACTGTTGTTCAAGCGTCGAATATAAAACTGGGCTCGTGTAGTTTCATTTTGCAGCAACAACACACGTGCCAAGTTATAGCCCGTTACAGGATTCGCTGCATCGAACTCGTAAGCTTTTAACAAACTCATTTGAGCCTCTTTGAGTGAACCTGCGCGCACATGGCACAAGCCCTGAATCATCCAGGTTTTTGCTCGTTCAGCATACTGAGGCTGCGCGAATGCTTGTTCGAAATATCTGAAAGCTTGGGGGTATTGAGCTTGCTGACATTTTAGCCATCCCAAGTTATGCAGAACATTGGCATCAGCTGGCTTAAGCGACAGTGCACGGTTAAAGCTCTCTTGCGCAGTCACAAAATCGTTTAGCCGCATATATATCAAACCGCGCAAATTATGTGAATCGGAAAAATTGGGCTCAATTGAAATAGCTTGTTTCAATTCATCCAGGGCGATCGTGGTTTTGCCTTGTTCAAAATACCCCAAGGCCAACTCGAGGCGAATACGTGCGCGTTTTCGTGCGCTCGATTCGTCCGAGTCAGTCACTAAATCAAGCTGCTCCCCCCCCGAACCGGCTGAGTCTGAACGGCTGGCACAGCCCACAAACATCAGACTGAAGAACAGCGGCAGCAGCAATTGAAAAAAAGGCAAATGAAAGTAGGATGGCAAATTTTTCATGGCAATGACTCCGTGGCGCGTTCACGCCGAGATGATTGAGGCGTTGAACCATGTAAGCGCTGGTGTGCCATGCGCACACTGATTGGCGTTCTATCCTGCACGTCGCCAGCCAATTGACCACAAGCCGCATCAATATCATCGCCACGTGTTTTTCGCACGGTGGTCACCAAGCCTGCATCGGTAAGAATTTTGGCAAACGCCAGCACACGCTGAGCACTGGAGCGGCGTAATCCGGACGCAGGAAATGGATTAAAAGGAATCAAATTAAACTTGCACCAATGATCCACGTGAGTTTGCGCACGAACCAGTCGAACCAGTTCATGGGCGTGCGCATCTTGATCATTCACATCTTCGAGCATGCAATATTCAAAGGTAATGAAATCACGCGGCGCATGCTGCAAATAACGCAAACATGCCGCCAGCAAATCGGCTAGCGGATATTTGATATTGAGTGGAACAAGATAATTGCGCAAAGTATCGTTGCTAGCGTGCAAAGACACCGCCAAAGCCACCGGGCAATCCTGTCCCAATGCATCAATTTTGGGTACGACGCCCGATGTGGATACCGTAACTCTGCGCCTGGACAGACCATAGCCATGGTCATCCAGCATGACACGCAAAGCCGGAATCAGTTCGGTGTAATTCTGCAGTGGTTCGCCCATTCCCATCATCACGACGTTCGACACAACACGATCGTCGGTTTGCCGCTGTTGACGTAAAAAATGCTCGGCAAACCAAAGTTGAGCCAATATTTCACTGGTTTTCAGGTTCCGGCTGAAACCCTGATGCCCCGTTGAACAGAAGCGACAGGCCATCGCACAGCCCGCTTGCGAAGAAACACATAGGGTGCCACGGCCTTCTTCAGGAATAAAAACGGCTTCAATCGCATTGCCAGCTCCCACATCAAAGAGCCACTTGATCGTGCCATCTGCTGAGTCGTGCTGTGAAATAAGATCAAGCGACTTGATGTGCGCATTTGAGGCGAGCTTTAGACGCAACGATTTTGCTAAATCGGTCATGCTGTCAAAATCACGCGCGCCTTTTTGGTGAATCCAGCGGAAAAGTTGCACAGCGCGAAAACGCTTTTCGCCCAGTTGCTGGCAATAACCGGCCAACCCCTCAAGATCGAAATCAAGCAGATTGACCGTCATGTCCTGGTTTAACGCGAGTAAACATTCATGCCGGCAAAGAAAAAGGCAATTTCCACAGCCGCAGTTTCTTCTGCATCAGAGCCGTGCACAGCATTGGCATCAATGCTGTCAGCAAAATCGGCACGAATGGTGCCAGGCGCTGCTTTTTTCGGATCGGTTGCGCCCATCAGCTCACGGTTTTTAAGAATGGCGTTTTCGCCTTCGAGTGCCTGAATCATGACGGGGCCAGAAATCATGAAATCAACCAGGTCTTTGAAAAAAGGACGATCTTTATGCACGCCATAAAAAGCTTCAGCTTCCAAACGCGACAAATGAACCAATTTGGCTGCAACTACTTTTAGGCCGGCTGCTTCAAAACGAACATAAATTTGGCCGATGACGTTTTTGGCAACTGCGTCGGGTTTGATAATGGAAAGAGTACGTTGGAAAGTCATAGGGTGTCCTAAGCAGAATATAAAAATGAGCGAATAAAACTAAAGCTTTTCATTTTAACCGCACTCGCCCAGGAAAGCCGGAACCACCACCGCGCCGTTTACCTTGCGTTTGCTTTTGACGGGCAAAACTGTCAGCTCCGATGTACCCAAACGATGTTTTCAATGGATCCGGCTGCGCATTGGGGGGGGCCGCTGAGTTGTTCGGATTGGGGTGGGCCGACTTGGGTCGATTGTTCTGACGTCGTCCACGCAACATGGATGCAGGCCCACGTAGACGCTCCTGATGATCGGATGTAGCCCCGGCACCATCGGCTGGGTTGGCCATACCAACAGCAACCGCTTTTGTCAGTGCCTGAATATCACTTGCGTCAAGTTCCATCCAGGCGCCCCTTTTGAGGCCACGGGGCAGCACCATAGCGCCATAACGAATGCGGATTAATCGACTCACAGCCCGTCCAACTGCTTCGAACATGCGCCGTACTTCGCGATTGCGACCTTCAGACAAAGTGACCCGAT
Source organism: uncultured beta proteobacterium (assembly GCA_903930255.1). Classification (GTDB taxonomy): domain Bacteria; phylum Pseudomonadota; class Gammaproteobacteria; order Burkholderiales; family Burkholderiaceae_C; genus Rhodoferax. The sequence continues at coordinate 17,727 of CAIYYA010000358.1, read as the reverse complement.
ACCAGCAGTTGGCGCCCTCACCTCCACCTTCTTCGATCGATCCAAATTGAGCTATCCCATCGTCGAGTTTGACACCGTCGCGCAAAAGCTGTTTTTCGTCTTGATTCAAAGCACCTAAGACACGCACAGCATATTCACGCTCTAAGCCAAAACGTGGATGCGTCAAATGGTTGGCCAGCTCGCCTGAGCTGGTGAATAGCAGCAGCCCTTCCGTGTTCAAATCGAGCCTTCCAACCGACTGCCACTTGCCCTGAAATAGTTTTGGCAATTTACGAAACACGGTTGGCCGGTTTTGCGGATCGTCGCGTGTCACCAGCTCTCCAGCTGGTTTGTGATATGCAATGACGCGCGCTGGTGGCGGATCAATCCGAAAACGGATCGGTTTTCCGTTGACTTTGACATGATCACCAAACTGAACGCGCTGACCGATATGGGCAGGTTCATTATTCACACTGATGCGTCCTTCCAGAATCAGCTGTTCCATTTCCAGACGCGAACCCATGCCTGCCTGAGCCAAAACTTTGTGCAATTTTGGAGATTCTGGTTGCGGAACAAGCACACGCTTGGAGGCAACGGTGCTTGGCGGCTCCTCAACGTCAAAGCGTCCGGAAACCACATCATCGAAAGAAATTACTTCGGATGGTTCCGCGTTCGGCATATCGTCGTGCATAGTCATAAAGTTGTTCTCAAAATGCCAGTTTCTTCTAGTTCCTGGCTTGTCAAAAGATCACTCGTCCAATTCAGCTCTGGCGTATCGTCGCTCGAGCGCAAAGCCTCTGCTTGGTGCAAAGGCAAATGATCCAGCGATGGCAAGCCCAGATCATCCAAAAATTGCCGTGTAGTCGCCAGCAGCGCCGGACGTCCTACGGTATCGCGATGCCCGATCACCTCAATCCAGCCTCGGTCTTCCAATTGTTTAACCGTCTGAGAGTTCACGCAAACGCCCCGTATTTCCTCAATATCACCGCGTGTAACCGGTTGCCGATAAGCAATGATGGCCAAAGTCTCTAATGTTGCTCGTGAATAGCGTGGTGGCTTTTCGGGATGGAGGCGATCCAGATACACCCGCATCATCGGTCTACTTTGAAAACGCCAACCACCGGCGATGGCAACCAGCTCAATCCCGCGATCAGTCCATGCTTGCTGCAGTTGCGCCAAAGCCAAATGAATGCTTGTCGCGTCAACATCGTCACCCAGCAAAACCTTTAAGTCACGCATAGACAAAGTTTGCTGAGCGCAAATCAATGCAGTTTCAAGGATGCGCACGGTATCGGGCATGTTCACGTTGCAACACTTCCCAAAAAAAATGCCTTCTTGGCAATTGACGGAACTGAGGGATTGCGCAGCAGCCGAGCGAATGGGCAGCGCCTTTGAAAGCCGACTCAACAAAAGAATCAGGAATGTTTGAAATTGTACTTGAGGGACAACTCTTCCATCACTAAAGAGAAATCTTCCGGCAAAGCAGCCTCAAAAGACATAGCCTGCAAACTCACCGGGTGCACAAAAGCCAGTCGCCATGCATGTAAAGCTTGGCGTTGTAGTCCGGCCACAGCTTGTCCTGCATACACCGAATCAGCCAACAGTGGGTGCTTCAAACTGGCCATGTGAACTCTGATTTGATGCGTCCGTCCGGTATGCAAAGTGCACTTCACCAAACAGGCTTGGGCACAATTGGCCAGCAAATCGATGTCAGTACGCGCAGTTTTGCCTGGATGCCGCGTCAAATCAACCACTGCCATGCGCAAGCGATTGCCCGGGTCGCGACCTATTGGCAAATTGACTTCACAATGCGCAGCACCCTGCCAAGCTCCGTGTGCCAGTGCTACATATTGGCGCTTGACTTCACGCGCGGCTATGGCCCTGACCAGCGCATCCATCACACTTCGACTGCGTGCCACCACCATCAGACCGCTGGTGTCTTTGTCTAGACGATGTACGATACCGGCGCGCGGCAAATGGAAAGCTTGCTGGTCATAACCCAACAAAGCATTCATTAAGGTGCCACTCCAGTTGCCTGGAGCTGGGTGAACCACCCACCCTGCAGGCTTATTGATCACCAGCAGATGCTCATCCTCGTACACCAGATTGATGCTGCGCTGCTCCGCCTTGAATGCCTGACTTTGTGGTGTTGGGCGTAGTTCAATGCTGGCGCTATCGCCGAGTTTGACCTTGAAAGAAGCCTTGCGCACAATTTTCCCATTGATGCAAACCGCACCCAGATCGATCAATTGCTGCAGGTAGCTGCGTGAAAACTCGGCCACCAAATCAACCAGTACTTTGTCGAGTCTTTGCCCGTGATGTGCTGCCAGCAAGGCTAGTGTGCGATATTCGGCCACTGGCTCGACCTCTGTGCCTCCATCGTGTTCTTCCAAATCAAAGGGTGTCGATATAATTGAACTTGTATTTTTCAAGAAAGTTGTCCTACATGCCTAGTGCCAAATTATCTGCTCTCTGCTACTGGAGTGTGGGCTGTGCAGTGCTGTTTTTGAGCGGGTGCTCATCTGTTCCTGTGGATCCAACGGCTCAATGGAGCCCTAACAAGCTCTATGCCGAAGCCAAAGACGAGCTTAACAGTGGCGCCTATGAAAAAGCCGTGCCATTGCTCGAAAAACTAGAGGGTCGCGCGGCTGGAACACCACTGGCTCAGCAAGCGCAAATTGACAAAGCCTATGCGCACTACAAGGCTGGCGAAGCCGCACTGGCGATCGCTGCGCTGGATCGATTTCTCAAACTGCACCCGGCAAGCCCCGCCTTAGATTACGCACTTTATCTCAAGGGTATTGTCAATTTCAACGATGACCTTGGTTTGTTTTCGGGCATAACCCGGCAAGATTTAGCCGAGCGAGATCAAAAAGCTGCCAAAGATTCTTTCGATGCTTTTAGAGAGCTAACCACGCGCTTTCCTGCATCCAAATACGCTGCCGATGCCACTCAGCGCATGGGTTTTATCGTCAACTCATTAGCACAGTCCGAGGTCTACGTAGCGCGCTATTATTTTGCGCGCGGTGCCTATTTGGCTGCCATTAACCGTGCACAAACCACTTTGACAGATTACCAAGGTGTCCCAGCCCTGGAAGAAGCGCTGTTTATCACGCTCAAGTCTTATGAGGCGCTGGGATTAACCCAACTGCGCGATGACACCCTGCGTGTGCTCACAAAAAACTACCCTCAATCAACGTATTTAACAAACGCAAGCAAAACGCTAAACGATCCATGGTGGAAGATTTGGTAATGCCATGAAAGGCAAAGGCTATCGGCTTTCAGCATCAACCGGCATTCACAAAGGTGATCGGGACTATCAACAAGATCAGGTTGTGTTGCTGAGCCACCCACGCGTGAAAGGCTGCCTGTTGGCGGTGCTGGCTGACGGCATGGGGGGACGTAGCGGTGGACGCAAAGCCTCTGATCAAGTCATGATGACAGCGCGGCAATTGTTTGAGCGTTTCGACCCCGTCTCTGATGATGCGTTCGCTACACTGAAACAATTACTGGAAGAAGCGCACACTGTGATCAAGCTCACGGCGATATCAACCGAAGAAGAGCCGCACAGCACGTTGGTGGCTTTTTTGATCAACCCGGGTGGTGACTGCTATTGGGCTCATGCTGGGGATTCCCGTATCTACCATTTTCATGGCCAGCAACTGGTCAAGCGAACGCTGGATCATTCCTATGTTCAACTATTGGTTAATCGCGGTGAAATTACCGATGAACAAGCTAATTTTCACCCAAAATCAAATATTTTGATGGGTTGTTTGGGCACCGACAAAGAGCCGCCAATGGACACCCATTTCATTGCCAAACTACGCGCCGGTGATACCTTGATGGCATGCAGTGACGGTGTTTGGCACTATTTCAACAACGACGAATTGGGCTCGGTTTTATCCACTCTGACACCACGTGAAGCCTCTGAATTTTTGGTGCAAAAAGCGCGCTCCAGGGCGCGAGGCAGTGGCGACAATTTATCCTTGGTAATCGTCAAGCTTGAACCACTTGCAGCCTGAAGCGATCATTATTGGCCGCTATAGACCGGCAGGAATAGGCAGTTTTTTACCAGATTTGGTTTCACCTAAACTTTTTTCCTTGTCGATTTTGTGTTGCAACGCTTGCTGCAATTTCTCTTGATAGCGCTGCTGCTCAAGTTGTATATTTGAAGCAGGGCTAGCCATATTCTCTGGTGTCGGTGATGAAGCGACCGGTGGCGCTAGCGACGGTGTCTGCTTTTCGTCAAACTGAATCTGCCTTTGCTGCTGTGCTTGCAGTGCTTGCTGTTGCTGTTGTGCCCGCTCTTCCTGACGCTCTGGTGAAGCGTTTTCCTGAATGCGTTTGAGCGCATCCATCCCTTTGCCTTGGCGCTCTATGTCGTTTAAAAGGAGTTCCTGGCGACGCAGCTCATCCATCGCAAGACGCCGTTTTATGCGCACATCGCGCAAACAGTCAAAGACCGCAAACTTGACGTTGCAGGCTGCCTGCTCTTGCTGGTCAACCGACTCAATCTGCACTCGTTGTGCCTGTATCTGCTGACGTTCAGCAGCAAGCCGCAAGGGAAGCTCGGGCGATTGCGCCAACACCGGCAAGTTACCCAGCATGAATGCGATCAGCGCCGTCACTTCAAGCACTGGCTGGCTGTGGATTCGCTTCATGTCAATCGCGTATCAACCTGGCGCCGATCAAGCGCCAAAAACTCTTTGGATTGCATCTCGTTGATACGAGACACCGTGCGTACAAATTCATTGGCCATCAAGCCTTCCGTGTAGAGCAACTCTGCGGCAACTGCAGCTGACATGATCAGCTTAACACGCCGGTCGTAGAGCACGTCAATCAGCCAGGTGAAGCGCCGCGCTTCAGCCTGCATGCGTGGTGGCATGTGCGGCACATCGCTGAGCAGCACCGTGTGGAACTGACTGGCAATTTCAAGGTAATCGTTTTGCGAACGTGGGCCACCGCACAGGGTTTTGAAATCGAACCAGACCAGGCCACCAGCCTTGCGCTTCGCCTGAATTTTGCGCGCCTCAATCTGCAACACCGGATCTTCGTCCTGGGTTTCTGCCAAGCGCTCAAAGGCATCGCTCATGGCGGTTTCAGCGGCAGCACCCAGTGGCGTGTGATAAAGCTCTAACTGCGCCATGGTCAGCCCCCGGTAGTCGGTGCCATTGTCCACATTCAACACTTGCAAGCGCGACTTCAGCAAAGCGATCGCCGGCAAAATCCGGTCGCGGTGTAAACCATTCGGATACAAATCATCGGGTTTGAAGTTTGACGTGGTGACAAAACCCACACCGTTTTCAAACAGAGCAAACAGCAGGCGATGCAGAATCATGGCATCGGTCACATCCGACACATGGAATTCGTCAAAACAAATCAAACGGTACTTTTGCGCCATGCGCTTGGCCAGCACATCCAGCGGATTGGCCGTTCCCACCATGGCGGCAAGTTCGCGGTGCACTTCGCGCATGAACTCATGAAAATGCAAACGCGTTTTACGTTTGAGTGGCACCGCACTGTAAAAACAATCCATCAAAAAACTTTTGCCGCGCCCCACCCCGCCAAACATATACACACCGCGAGGTATCGACGGTCGATTGATGAGCTTTTTGAACGCATTGGAGCGCTGCTCCTTATAAGCGGCCCACTCCCGCGCGCACACATCAAGCATTTGCACAGCACGCAACTGCGCCGGGTCAGCACTGTAACCACGCGTTTGCAACTCAGTCTGATAAATTTTTTTAACCAGCACAGCGATTGAATATGCTATTGAATAAGGAGCTTCTCATGCATATCTGACAAGCGCGAGAAGCATTTTTCTTATAAAGTTTAGAAGTTCAAAGTGCGCTTATCTACCGCCAAAGCCGCTTCTTTGGTGGACTCGCTCAATGACGGATGGGCATGGCAAATGCGTGCAATGTCTTCGCTGCTGGCGCGGAATTCCATTGCCATGACACATTCGGCAATCAGCTCGCTGGCCATCGGCCCCACAATATGCACGCCCAGAATTTCATCGGTAGCAGCATCCGCCAGCATCTTCACCATGCCTGTGGTATCACCCAAGGCGCGCGCACGGCCGTTGGCCAAAAACGGGAATGTCCCCGCTTTGTAGGCCACGCCGTCAGCCTTGAGCTGCTGCTCGGTGCGACCCACCCAGGCAATTTCGGGGCTGGTGTAAATCACCCAGGGAACGGTATTGAAATTCACATGACCATGCTGACCGGCCATGCGCTCAGCCACAGCCACGCCTTCTTCCTCCGCCTTGTGCGCCAGCATCGGGCCACGCACCACATCACCCACCGCCCAGACACCGGGCAGATTGGTGCGGCAATCGCCATCCACCACAATGCAGCCGCGCTCATCAAGCGCCAAGCCCACCGCTTGAGCGTTCAGCCCCGTGGTGTTGGGTACCCGGCCAATTGACACAATCAACTTATCCACATCCAGCGTTTGTGCTTCACCCTTGGCATTGGTCCAGGCTACGTTCACGCCTTTCTTGCTGGTTTTGATCGCACCCACGGTCACCCCGAGTTCAATCTTCAAACCCTGCTTAACAAACGCCTTCTGTGCCTCCTTGGCAATCTGCTGATCCACTGCACCCAGAAACGTTGGTAAACCTTCCAGAATGGTCACTTCGGCACCCAAACGCCGCCAGACCGAACCCATTTCCAGGCCAATCACACCGGAGCCAATCAAACCCAGTTTTTTCGGCACAGCTGTCAAGGCCAAAGCACCTTCGTTGGACAGCACTTGGGTTTCGTCAAACGGTGTGCCGGGCAAAGCGCGCGCGCTGGAGCCAGTCGCCACAATGATCTGCTGGCCGTGCAAAGTTTCCTCAGTGGCACCAGCAACCTTGATCTCGTAGCCGCCATCTGTTACTTTGACAAAAGAACCACGACCATGGAAAAAACTGACCTTGTTTTTCTTGAACAAATACAGAATACCGTCGTTGTTTTGTTTCACCACTGCGTCTTTGCGCGCGACCATTTTTGCGGCGTCCATCGACAGCCCTTTAACGGTGATGCCATGATCTGCAAAGGCATGACTGGCATGCTCAAAGTGCTCTGAAGACTGTAGCAAAGCCTTGCTTGGAATACAGCCCACATTGGTACAAGTGCCGCCTGGTGCCGGGCCGCCGGTGGCATTTTTCCACGCATCCACACAAGCGACTTTTTTGCCCAACTGGGCCGCCCGAATGGCAGCAATATAGCCCCCAGGGCCAGCACCAATCACGATCACATCAAATTGTTGACTCATAAATTACTTTCAAACTTTAGTGACTAAACGCCACTTTCATAAATGGAATGACCCTGACAGCGACTAGCAGCGTGAGTTGGGTGTCTGACGTAGCGAAATCAAGGAGGAGGCTTGGGGCGTAGCCCCAAGCCGGGGGACATTCGCGTAGTCAGATACCCAACTCGCGCAGCGGGTTTAAACGCACTTGTCTTCAAATATCAAACAGCAGCCGCGCAGGATCTTCCAGCGCTTCCTTCATGGCCACCAGCCCCAGCACGGCTTCACGGCCGTCAATGATGCGGTGGTCGTAGCTCATCGCAAAGTAGTTCATCGGACGCACCACCACTTGGCCGTTTTCAACCATGGCACGGTCTTTGGTCGCGTGCACGCCCAAAATCGCACTTTGCGGTGGGTTGATGATGGGTGTGGACATCATCGAACCAAAGGTACCACCGTTACTGATGGAGAAAGTGCCACCGGTCATTTCTTCAATGCCCAGTTTGCCATCGCGCGCCTTCACGCCATATTCGGCAATCTTCTTCTCGATATCGGCAAAACTCATTTGGTCGGCATTGCGCAAAATCGGCACCACCAGGCCACGCGGTGAACCGACGGCGATACCAATGTCAAAAAAGCCGTGGTAAACAATGTCGTTGCCATCCACCGAGGCATTCAGCACCGGGAATTTCTTCAGCGCATGCACCGCAGCCTTGACAAAGAAGCTCATGAATCCGAGCTTGACACCGTGTTCTTTCTCAAAACGATCCTGCATACGCTTGCGCATATCCATCACCGGTGCCATGTTGATCTCATTGAAGGTGGTCAAAATGGCGTTGGTGCTTTGCGATTGCAACAAACGCTCTGCCACACGGGCACGCAAACGGCTCATTGGCACGCGCTGCTCAGGGCGCTGTCCCAAGTCTGGTGTAGGTGCCGCAACTTGTGGCAATAAAGTGACTGCAGCCTTTGCTGGCATTGCCGGAGCAGCTACTACCTTGGGAGCATTTGCAGCGGCTGCAACGGCGCCCAAAACATCACCCTTTGTGACACGACCATCTTTGCCGCTGCCTGTCACAGAACCGGCAGCCAATTGGTTATCGGCCATCAATTTTGCAGCAGCAGGCATCGCCACACCCGCTTTGGAGGTGTTGCTTGCTGCAGCAGCAGGTGCAGCCGCCGCAGCCATCGCTGTTTGCACCGGCGCGACCGCAGCAACAGCACCTGCTTTGCCTTCGGTGTCGATGCGGGCAATCAGCTGTTCGGCTGCAACTGTGGTGCCATCCACCACGACAATTTCAACCAGCACACCAGCAGCCGGCGCTGGTACTTCCAGCACAACCTTGTCGGTTTCAACATCAATCAGGATTTCATCTACAGCGACCGCGTCGCCCACTTTTTTCTTCCATTGCAACAGAGTGGCTTCAGCCACAGATTCGGACAGTTGCGGAACTTTGACTTCTACGAGTGCCATAACAATTCTTTCAAAAATATTCTTGAGGGAAGCGTGCCAGCTCAATCAAACTGGCTCGCTGTTTAAAGCTTTGCTTTGTGTGTGCCTTATTTAGACAAACTAAAACCCTTGAGCTTGGCAAACGCGCCTTCAACCAGCGCTTTTTGCTGCTCTTGGTGCAGGTGCGAATAGCCCACCGCCGGTGAAGCCGAAGCTGCACGGCCGGAATAGGCCAGCTTTTGCCCCTCAAGCATGTTTTCAATGATGTAGTGCTGCACAAAAAACCAGGCGCCCTGGTTTTGCGGCTCATCTTGCGTCCAAACCACCTCGGTGGCATTGGGGAAACGCTTGAGTTCAGCCGCAAAAGCCTTGTGCGGGAAGGGATAGAGCTGCTCAACGCGCACGATCGCCACGTCATCAGCACCCTTTTCTTCGCGCTTTTTGGCCAAGTCGTAATACACCTTGCCTGAGCACACCACGACACGTTTGACCTTGTCCGACTTGATCGCCTTGTTCTCTCCAATGACCGTTTGAAAGCAGCCCTTGGTGAATTCAGACACTGGAGAAGCCGCATCCTTATGACGCAACAATGACTTGGGGGTAAAGATCACCAAGGGTTTGCGCAGATTGCGCACCATTTGGCGACGCAGCACATGAAATATCTGGCTTGCGCTGGTAGGTTGCACCAGCTGCATGTTTGTATCAGCAGCCAATTGCATAAAACGCTCCACACGAGCCGAGGAGTGCTCGGGGCCCTGACCCTCGTAGCCATGCGGCAGCATCAGCGTGATACCGTTAACACGGCCCCACTTAACTTCGCCAGAAGCAATAAATTGGTCAATCACCACCTGCGCCCCATTGGCAAAGTCGCCAAACTGGGCTTCCCAGATAACCAGCGTGTTGGGGTCGTTCGAAGCATAACCATACTCAAAGCCCAGCACCGCCTCTTCGGACAAGATGGAGTCAATCACGACAAACGGCGATTGGCTTTCCGACACATTTTCCAACGGCACATAGGTGCCGGTGTCCCACTTTTCGCGGCTCTGATCATGAATCACCGCATGGCGGTGCGTGAACGTGCCACGACCACAGTCTTCACCCGACAAGCGCACCGGAAAGCCACTGGCTACCAGCGAGGCAAACGCCATATGCTCACCCATGCCCCAATCAACCGGGAGATCACCACGCCCCATCGCTGCACGGTCGTCATAGACTTTTTTCACCAACGAGTGCGGTGTCACACTGGCCGGAATCGTGGTAATTTTTTCAGCCAGACGTTTCCACTCGGACAACGGAATCGCCGTATCACCCGCATCGGTCCACTTCTTGCCCAAAAAGGGTGTCCAGTCCACCGCATACTTGCTCTTGAAGTTAGTCAACACCGGGTCAACCGTGTGACGGCCAGAATCCATCGCTGCGCGATAGGCCTTCACCATCTGATCACCCAAATCGGCGCCCATACCTTGCGCAGCCAACTTTTCGGCATACAGTTTGCGCGTTCCCGGATGGGCAGCAATTTTTTTGTACATCAGTGGCTGCGTCAGCGCGGGAGTGTCTTGCTCGTTGTGGCCCAATTTGCGGAAACAGATGATGTCGAGCACCACGTCCTTACGGAATTCCATGCGGTATTCCAAGGCCCACTGCGTGGCCATCACAACAGATTCTGGGTCATCGCCGTTCACGTGCAACACCGGTGCCTCAACACCCTTGACAATGTCGGTGCAATACAAGGTGGAGCGATAGTCGCGCGGGTCTGAGGTGGTAAAACCGATCTGATTGTTGATGATCAGATGCACGGTGCCAGCCGTGCTGTAACCACGCGTTTGGGCCAATGCGAGGGTTTCCTGGTTCACGCCCTGGCCCGCAAAAGCGGCATCACCGTGCACCAGCACGGGCAACACCTGACGTCCTGTTGGGTCGGCACGGCGGTCCATCCGGGCACGCACCGAGCCCTCAACCACCGGATTCACAATTTCAAGGTGCGACGGGTTAAAGGCCAGACTCAAATGCACTGCACCACCGGGGGTCGACACATCCGAACTGAATCCCTGGTGGTATTTCACATCGCCTGCTGGCAAGTCTTCGGGGGCTGTGTGGTCAAACTCAGCAAACATATCGCCGGGCATCTTGCCCAGCGTGTTCACCAGCACATTCAGACGACCACGGTGTGCCATGCCAATCACGATCTCTTGCACGCCACGAGCGCCAGCCATCTGGATCAGTTCGTCCATCGCGGCAATAAAGCTTTCGCCACCTTCGAGCGAAAAGCGTTTTTGCCCAACGTATTTAGTGTGCAGAAAGCGCTCGAGTCCTTCAGCCGCGGTCAGTCGATCAAGGATATGTCTTTTTTTGGCAGCATCAAAACTGGGCTTGCTGCGCACGCTCTCAAATTTGTTTTGCCACCAACGCTTTTCCACCTGGTCGGTGACATACATGTATTCCGCACCAATGCTGCTGCAATAGGTTTCGCGCAGTGCGTTGAGCAACTCGCGTAGCGGCATTTTGTCTTTGCCAAAAAACGTGTTGCTGGTGTCAAACACGGTTTCAAAATCAGCATCCTTAAAGCCATAAAAGGCCGGATCGAGTTCGGGAATCTCTGGGCGCTCGGTGCGCTTAAGTGGATCGAGGTCAGCCCAGCGTGCACCGACATTGCGATAAGCCGCAATGAGCTGCTGCACGGCGGTGCGCTTGCGACCCATTTCGGCGTCGACACTGGCCAGCACCACCTTGGTGCCGCCGGCTTTGGCGCGCTGCGCAAAAGCGTTAATGACAGGCAGATGCGCCACATCGCGGGCGTTTGAGCCATCGACAGCGGGAACATGTTGCAGAGCATCAAAATAATCGCGCCAGGAATCTGGCACGCTGCCTGGGTTGGCAAGGTAGTTTTCGTACATCTCTTCGACGTACGGTGCGTTCCCACCAAAAAGGTAGGTGTTGGCCTGATAGGCCTGGTAAACCGAGTTTGTCTCACTCATATTTCGCTGACTTTCATTTCCCTTTGGGAAACTTTAGCTGGTTAAAGCTGTGGGTTGATTAACCTCCCGCGTCACGGCTTAACCGTTTGGCGGATGCGACAGTGGCGTTGGAAGGGCCTGATGCTGCGTCGCATTGTGCCACCATTCGGCAGCACAAACTGACGCCAGGTTGACATGGATCAGGCGCTGACCAAATCCTTAATTTGCTGCAAAGCTGCCGGGTCGTCCATGGTGGTCAGGTCACCTGGATCGCGACCCTCGCAAACGGCTGCGATGGCACGGCGCAGGCATTTACCACTGCGGGTTTTCGGCAACACGGTGACAAAACGCACCCGCGCAGGGCGTGCAACCGCACCCAAATCACGATCAACCAGCTTGAAGATTTCGGCTTCGAGCTTGAGTGCGCTGGCATCATCGGTTACCAGCGATGCATCTTTGAGCACAGCAAACGCCATGGCGACTTGCCCTTTAAGCTGGTCGGCCACGCCCACCACCGCTACTTCGGCGATGTTCGGATGTGCAGCAATGCTCTCTTCGATCTCGCGTGTGCCAAGGCGGTGCCCAGCCACGTTGATCACGTCGTCGGTGCGCCCCAAAATAAAGAAATAACCATCGGCATCACGAATGCCCCAGTCAAAGGTGGAATAGACCAGTTTGCCCGGCACGCTCTTCCAATAGGTGTTGACAAAGCGTTCGTCGTCGCGCCACACCGTTTGCATACAGCCAGGAGGCAGCGGGCCTTCCACGGCAACCACACCCTTTTGGTTAGGCCCAAGCAACTCTTCGCCGGTTTGATCGTCCAACAGTTTGACATCGTAGCCATACACCGCTTTACCGGGTGAGCCAAACTTGCTGTCGGCCTTTTCGACACCATTGCACAGCGACAAAATCGGCCAACCGGTCTCGGTCTGCCAGTAGTTGTCGATGATCGGCTTGCCCAAGCCAGCGCTGATCCATTGGGCAGTGGGCTCATCCAGTGGCTCACCAGCCAAAAACAAGGCACGCAGGCTCGACAAATCGTATTTGGTAAGCAAGGCTGGGTCTTGTTTTTTCAACACACGCACGGCTGTCGGAGCACTGAACATCACCGTGACCTTGTACTTTTCAACCAGGCTCCACCAGATGCCGCCATCGGGACGGGTTGGCAAACCTTCGTACATGATGGTCGCCATGCCTGCAATCAGCGGGCCATAAATGATGTAGCTGTGCCCCACCACCCAACCGATGTCACTGGTTGAGAAATAAGTTTCACCGGCGTTGCCGCCGTAGATATGTTTCATCGACGCGGCCAAGGCCACACAGTAGCCGCCGGTATCGCGTTGCACGCCCTTGGGTTTGCCCGTGGTGCCGCTGGTGTAGAGCGTATAGCTGGGGTGAGTTGCATCGACCCATTCGCATTCGACCACCGTATTGAGGTTCTTTTCGCGCAGCGGCGCCCACAGGTGGTCACGGTCAGCTACCAAATCCATAGCTGCCATACCCCGATCAACCAGCAACACCGACTCGGGCTTGTACTTGGACAAACGCAGTGCTTCATCGAGCAGCGGCTTGTAGGGGACCGGCTTGCCACCGCGTGAACCGGCGTCGGCACTGATGATCACGCGCGGTTCGGCATCTTCAATGCGCGAAGCCAGAGAGCCCGAGGCAAAACCTCCAAACACCACTGAGTGGATCGCACCAATGCGCGCACAAGCGAGCATGGCAAAAGCAGCTTCGGCAATCATTGGCATATAAATCAGCACGCGATCGCCCTTTTGCACACCGAGTTCTTTCAGCACAGCCGCCATGCGCTGTACTTCAGCATGAAGCTCGCTAAACGAATAGACTTTTTCCTGATTGGTCTCTGTCGAAACAAAAATCAGTGCCGCCTGATCAGCACGGTCTTTTAGATGACGATCCACTGCGTTGTGACATAAATTGGTCACACCACCGGCAAACCACTTGGCAAATGGCGGATTGCTGTAGTCGCAAATCTGCTGCGGCTGAACTTTCCAGTCCACCAACTGGGCTTGTTCGCCCCAAAAACTGTCGCGTTCTGTGAGCGAGCGCTGGTGAAATTCGGCGTATGAGGTCATTTATTGTCTCCGGGGTTGTAGCTAAACTGAATTCATAATTATGAACCACGAGCTTGCAATACGCTGACTCTTATCAAGAGTTCTATTCATTCATCACAAAATTTCTGCAAAGTTGCAAGTTCAGTCAGAATGAACCGAGAAAATTCATTAGCCCTGTTCGCCCTGAGCCCGGCCAGTCGTGAGCTTGACGAACGGTCGAAGGGCTTACCAAACTTCGACAAGCTCAGCCCGAAAGGTGGATTTCCGAATCAACAATCTCGGATAGATTTCGACATGTCAGTCGTAAACGTTTTTTATATTCTTAAGTCCGACAGGTTGCTATGAGTTTTAAAACGCAAGCTGCCAGCCCATTTTGAACTGCCTTAGCTGTGCAGCCATACCTTTTCCATCGGTGGCGAGTAAGGCCGTCCAATGCATCCATCGCACCTCCATTCGGGCAGCTTTCCAGCTTGGTTCAAACTCAACATGCCATTGCGGTGCGGCGCATTGGCCGCAACCACTCTTCCAACCCATCCAATGCTGGTTGATTCCAGCTTGGCGTGAGAGTTTCAAAGTCAATTCACGGCCCAGCACCTGATCTTTCTGAATGGCCCAGCCCAGTTCAGCATGCCATTGGGGACCGATTTGGGTGGCTATAGGCAAGAGCTCTTTTTTTCCATTCAGAAGTGCCGCGTAATTGAGCGTACCGTCGGGCGCCCGGCTGGTATTTTGCGATTGCAGTGCGTTGCTATCGGTGGCAAGGTCGTCCCAGTGCAGCTTTGAGAGCACATCGTCAGCACGCAATGCCAAGCGCCAACCCGGCAACGGTTGCCCTTGCACCGCCAAAGACAGCGAGGCTCCCGCACCTATGTCGCCAGAAGGCGCAAGAAAGCGCCCCGTGACATCCAAATTCGAACGCTGACTTCGCAAATCGAAGTCATAGCCACCAGCACCCCGATAAGTCACAGTGCCAGACGCATCTGCCAGCCGCAGCTGTTGCAATTTCAGCCAAGTCAGATCGGCCTGCCATTGCCATACACCCGCCAAATCCAGCGGCCACCAAGGCGTGCCCAAAGTAACACCGCTACCCTGCCAGCTTTCGCTTTTGGCATTCACCTGAAAATGGCTCGCGCCCGTCGGGTTAGCACCTTGCGCCTCCAGCGCAGCCATGCGCACTGCATCCGGGCTGGCGTCAAGCCAGGCTTGTGTGCGCGTTACAGCCGCCACGCGCCAGCCACTTTTGTGGCTTGCACCCAGCTCGGCCTTCAGGCTGCGAAAGGCACGCCCCTGCGTCACAGGGTTGGGCAAATAGCGTGGCCAGTCAGCTTGGTCAAGTGCCAAAACCGGCAAGCCCTGACCTATCGACTCTTCTGCCACTACGGCGCTGATATGCCAACCCAAATCGCCTGTGAGCCAAACCGGTTGCGCTGTGGCGTTCAGGGCAACTAAAGCCGTCGTGCTTGCAAAGCAGACAAATTGAATGAGCCGGTGCAACTTCAAAAACGATTAACGAATTCGAAGTAACTCAATCCACCGCTACGCCAGTGGTGACCGTTCCAGGTGTTCCAAAAAACTGCTCATAGGTGTTGTCCGTATAGGTCAGCACATTGTTCAGTGTTGAAAACTCGCCAACCAAAATGCCATTTTTGGTCAGTGGATAAAACAGTTTTGACTTGTCCATCACCAATTTAATGCCGTTTGAGCTTTCCAGCACCTGCACATTGGTTGGTCCGCTGCTAAAGCCGCTGACGTTCACAATACTCGGACCCTGCACAAATTGCCCGCTGACTTGCGACACATCGGCCATGCCGCCAGTGCTTTTGGCAGTGGCAGCAAAGATGACCTTCAGCACTGGCCGATTGGGAATCATCACGTTGCCAGAAAATCCAACACGCGCGGTTTGCGGGTTCCAGCCACTCACCGGCATATTGGCGTTAAACGTGGGATAGTTCAAAATTTCGGTCGTTATGGCTCCGTCAAAAAAGCTCACACCGTTGCGCTTCACGCTGCCGGCAAAAGACATCACGGTTGGCGCATAGTTCATGCCCGATGCATCGAGCTTGAATGCGCCCATTTTCAGGTCACCTGCAAGACTGCTAATCGAAGAACCACCCGTTAATTTCAGCAGCATTTCCTGGCTGCCGTCGTTTGCACCATAGTTGCTGCCCGTGGCGTCTGGGCGTGCCTGCATGTAAGAACCCGGCGCCAGTTCAAGCCGTGTATCCAGCATGCCACCTTTGATCAAGTCAACCGAGCCCGACAGATCGAGCCGATCCAGTCCGGTTAAATGGGTTGAAGCCGCGCTAAGAGCCACGTTATGTTTGTCGCCCAAAACGGTGGCAGTCTGATTGAGTTTTGACTCCCACATCATCGTCATCGAATTGAACCCATAGGTGGGATTCGTTTGAATGTTGAACCCAGGTGACAGTTCCCCTGTCAAGTTCAGCGACGCAATCTTGCTAACCGCATCACGCGTCAGCGTTAGCGTGGCGGCATTGCCTGGAAATGCGGCACCATAGTGAATGGCAATTGTCGGCAACTGCATGGCACCGGATAGGCACGCTTGACCCACAGGGCAGCTCGCCAATCCGGCGACATAAATACCTTGTACACGGTCAAAATAAGAGAAACCAGGCGCTGTAACATACGTTTTAGATTCACGTGTTTGTGTGTACACCATGAACTTGTTTGCATCCAGTGAATCAGCAACCAAACGTATGCGCGTGCTCCAGTTGGTGCCACACCAGTCACCCGTCACCGAACATGATTTAGGTGCACCATTCACATCTGCAGAAAATACATACGTGCCATTTGCTGTGTTGGATGCCGTTGCACACCCCACAATTTTGACGTCGCTCTTGCTGACGGCCAAGTCTGACGATGTACTCGACGCATAAAAACCGCAACTCCCAATCGGCTCCTGGTACCAGGGCGTCACAAAGTTATAAAACGTCTTGCTCGCTACAAAAGGAGCCGTCGGGTTTTTGACCACATCTTCCCAAAACTGCACCCCCAACTGAACCAAATTCAGGGCCTTCACATTGGACGTGGCCATGGGTCCCATGCGCACTTTCAAATCATTGGATACGGCTTGCAACTCGGTCTGCAACGACAAATCGGTGGCATCCAGTGCCATGGCATTGCTGCGCAGCGTGCTGACAAATGCCTTGGCGGCAGTCAGCGCTGGCACAGGCTGCGTTGTGCTGGGTGTTACAGCTCCAACATTCACCCAAAAACCATCGGTTGAAGCCGGTGCAATGGCAAACGAACGATAGCCCTTGCTTTGGCTGTAACTTGCCAAAACGTCAGCACCCTGAGCTTCCAACGACGGTGCATGAAACTTCCAGCTTGAGGTGGCAGCATCCCAACCCCACACAGTGACCATGCTTTTGCCAAGCGCCTCCAGGCTGCCGCTCAAACCGGCGTTCAATTGCGAAGGGTTTTTGTTGTCGGCACTGGCTACCAGATTCCAACCATCTGTCAAATCATTCACCAACAAAGAGCTGACAGACGAGCCAGGCAACGGTGGCGCGGCCAAGGGGTCAGCGGTAACGACAGCGGCAGCCGAGGCATTCACCCAAAAACCCTCTTTGGGCGCAACACTGGCCAATACGTCATAGCCCTTGCTGGCAGCATAGGCTGACAGCTCTGCGGGGGTCATGGATGGCGTAAAAAACGACCATCGGCTAGCCTGCTTGTTCCACTTCCAAACCGTGGTGATTTTGGTCTTGTCACCCAGTCGGCCTGGAACATCAATGGCCAAGGTATCAGAATTGCCCACCAGATTCCAGCCCGCTGTCAAGTTGATGGAAGTGCCAGCAAGAGCCAGCAATGGCAGCATGGAGCCAACAAAAATTGACCGACGCACGATTGATCGCATAAAACCCCCTGAATATATTGAAGCTGAGCAGAATACTGGACAGTGCCAAGTTCTCCCTGTCATTCCGTTGGTTTTTTGGCCAACCGAAGTATTGACAATTCCATTGCCAAGTCAATCCATTTATCCATCAAGAGCTTCATGCGCTCGTAG
>CAIYYA010000357.1 GCA_903930255.1 uncultured beta proteobacterium | reverse complement strand
GCTACCCAGCCTGCCAAAATCACGGGTAACGTTGCCGCGAATGTAAAACACGCAACACTTCAATGGCCTGTTTGCACAATGGTTTGATGTAAGTTTTGCGCTGCGGATGCGTTGCGCTGTTCAATGTAATCGATGATCTCGGCCAAGTCGTCTTGCGCCTGGTTTTTCCAGTTAACTGGCAGCACGGGCCGCTCGCTTTTCGGTCAGTAATTGTTGGACACGCGCCATGGCCTCGTCATGCGGCAAACTGGGGCGTGGGTCATCCAGGGATTCTTGCACTTTGGTGCGAAACCATTGGTCGTAACTTTGCGCCTCTTCTAGGGTCTCAAATTCAGAAACAATGGGTGATAAAACGGCATTCATAAGAAACCTTGGTTTTGCATGGTCAACGATGAAGAGATGGCTTTTATAGTAGCACCTATCCGCATGAAGCGGCGCTGAGCTATGTGTGGCGTGAGCCCATCAGTGCTTGGGGCGCGTAGGGCCTTTGTGGGGTGTTTGGGCAGTGCTATCATTCATTTATGAGCACAATTACCTTTGATACTCTGAAGTTTGTCGAGCGACTTGAGCGAGCCGGGGTGAGTCGTGAACAGGCTTCGGCCATGGCTGAGGCCTTCAAGGATGCCAGTGGTGAAGCGGAAATAGCAACACGCAAAGATATTGCCTTGGCTGTTGCCGAGATCAAAACAGAAATCACTGGTGTGCGTGGCGAGATGGCTTTGCTCAAATGGATGTTGGGTGTCGTGTTGGCGCTGGCTGTTGCCAATTTTGCCAAGCAGTTTTTCTGAAAGGCTGGCAAGCGGCCACCTAAACGCGTGCAGCAGCAATGAGCTACGCCCAAAGCCAAAGCGGCTGGTGCCTGCCCAATGCCAAAGAGCTCGCCAGCATCACCGACAAAACTCGCAGTAACCCGGTCATTATGGATCCGGCACGCGCTGTTTTTATCAACAAGCTCAGGGTGAACGGTTCAAACTGAATCGGATGAAATCATGATGAATGTGGTGTTTGACTTTGGCGCGGTGCTGTTTGGCTGGCAACCGCAGCAGTTGGTGACGCAAGCGTTTCCTGAGCAGACACGCCTGCCCGGTCAAGCCGCGGCCTTGGCCAAAGATTTGTTTGGGCACGCCGACTGGCATGGTTTTGACCGTGGCACGCTGTCGATGCAAGCGGTGATCGAGCAGTCTGCCGCACGCCTGGGGCTTGAGCATGCGGCTTTGACGGAGCTGGTGCAGGGCATTGGCGGACACCTGGAGCCGATCACCGGAACCCTTGAAGTGCTATCACAATTAAAGCAGCTTGCGCTTGCCCCTGGGCGGCCGCTTAAGCTGTATTACTTGTCAAACATGTCAGTGCCCTACGCACGCACGCTGGAGCGCAAGTTTGAGTTTTTTCAGTGGTTTGACGGGGGAGTTTTTTCGGGCGATGTGTTTCTGATCAAGCCTGAGCCGGCAATTTACCAGCTGCTGCAAGTTCGCTACGAACTTGAGCCTGCACAAACGGTGTTCATTGATGACTTGCTGGGCAACGTTCAAGCCGCACAAGCCTTGGGCTGGCAGGGCATTCATTTTGAGTCTGCAGTGCAGCTCAGGCGCGATTTGAATACCCACCTTGTCATTCAAACGGATTGACAAGCTGCACACCGCAACCAAGAAAATCGCGCACATTGCGGGTGGCGATCACCAGTTGATGCTCTTGTGCAGTGGCGGCGATCAGCATGTCGGGGGTGCTTCGTGCGATGCCTTGTGCCTGAAACTGGCCGCGCAAAATGCCCGCGCGTTGGGCAATGGAGCCAGTGATCGGGTAAACCGCATGGAGTCTTTGCACCAGAGCGTTGAACAGCATCAGCTTGCGGGTGTTGGGCTGCCAAGCCAATCCAAAATTGGCTTCTTCGATGGTCACGACTGACACAGCCAATAGCGACACAGTTTGCAGCCATTGCATGACGCGCTGATCGGGTATCTTTTTGACGAACTCGCTGACCACGTTGGTGTCAGCCAAATAAATAGTGGGTTGCATGGTGCTGCCCATGCTGCTCAAGTGGGGTCGGTGAAGGCGTTGGCTCTGGTCCAGGCAGTTTGGCGCGTGGGATGATCGCTGTCATCTTGGGTTAACGCGGTGTCGTCATCGGGTGTAAAAGTTTGGCGCAGCTGCAGCAGCTGACTGTAAAACGTGTCCACCACGGGCAGGGCAGCTGCCTCGGTGCGCCGAAAATAGTCAGCAGATACCAACACAGCCACCGGTGTGTTGCGTTTGGTAATTACCTGTGGCGCCGACTGTGCGGCTACGATCAAGGCTGAAATATTCTGCCGCGATTGAGCGATTGAAATAGACATAACTAGCCTACTTTGTACATTAAATGTGTACATTGTATGCATGTATGAATCGTCATTCTCAAAATAGCTGAACCGGCGAAAAGAGGCAATTTTGGTTAAATTCGGCGCAGGATTTTTATGCGCAGGAATCACATGAATCTATTTCGGTTATGTTTGCGGAGTGTTTGTTGATCGTTGACAACTGGTTTTGCGCTGGCTCAGCCCGTTGCCGATGACTTGAAATTTCCCACAGAAGTTTCAACTTTTTCTTTGTGGAACTGTCCTCAAATGGCACTTTACAAGCCCGAAGGAGCAGGTTCGTTTCCGGCAAACAGGTGGCGATTGAGCTGCGCCCTCGAAGGGGGGCGCATCACCGTTGCGTGAGCCCGCTTGTGAGGTCAGTGCTACCATTCATTCATGGGCATGGTTACTTTTTACTCTCGGAAGTTCGGCGAGCGACTTGAGCGAGCTGGGGTGCGTGGTGAACAGGCTTTGGCCATGACAGAAGCCTTCAAGGATGCCAGTGGCGAAGCCGAGATCACAACACGCATCCCCATTGCATGGGCTGTTGCCAATATCAAAACTGAAATCTCCGGTTTTCAAGCGGCTTGATGTTCTGGCTTGGCTCTTACGATCAATTTTGGAATAGTCATGGAAAATGAGATTGGACTGGATCAGCGTTCGCGACATGTGCGTGCTGCTAGTTTTATTGGTTTGGTCGTGGCCACGTTGTTTTCGGTCTTTAATATGTTCACCCCGGGCTTGTTGGTGCTGGGGTTGACCGAGCTGGGTGCTGTGCTGCTATTGGTGCTTCCAGCGTATTTTTTGAGCCGTCAAACGCGTTGGATTGGCTGGGCCGAATCGTTGCTGCTGGTTTCCGCGTGGGTGATTTTTGGTGCCTTGATCGTGAGTGGTGGCATTGAAGGAACCGGGCTTTTTTGGGTTTATACCTTTCCTTTCCTTGCATTTTTTCTGAAAGGGCAGAGGCAAGGGTGGTGGTTTAGCCTGGTGTTTTTGGCTCTGATCAGTGCTTACTTCTTTTTGCTCGCCCCGCTGTGGCCTTTGGTTCACCACTTCTCGGCGGTGGTTGAGCTGCATTTTTTGATGTCGTTGTTGTTTTACACCTTGGTAGCTGCCGCTTTTAACAATGTGCGAACCCGGTTTGAGACCCAATTGCAGCTGCGCAAAGAGCAGGCCGAGGCCGCCTATCTGGCCAAATCGCGATTTTTGGCCGCTGCCAGCCATGACTTGCGTCAACCCGCTCATGCATTGGGCTTGTTTGTGGCAAGACTTTCGCAATTGCCGGGTGACAACCAGACGCGCACACTGGTCCGTGGAGTAGAAGAGTCGGTGCGAGCACTGCAAGACATGCTGGACTCCTTTTTTGACTATTCGCGGCTCGACTCCGCCAATCTGCAAGTGCATCCGCAAGCGTTTGCGCTTGAGCGTGTGTTTGCGCAGTTGCGTCAGGGGTTTGAGGAAGTTGCTGCCCAAAAAGGATTGCGTTTGCGCATTCGGCCATCCGCTGTGTGCGTGCGCAGTGATCCGATTTTGTTGCACCGCGTCTTGCTCAATCTGGTGGGCAACGCGCTGCAGCAGACGCATCGGGGCGGTGTGCTTGTGCTGTGTCGTCAGGTTCCAGGGCAACAACAAGTGCGTATTGAGGTTAGGGACAGTGGGGTCGGCATTGCACAAGAACATCACGGCAAAATTTTCGAAGAATTTTTTCAATTGGGCAATCACGAGCGCGACCGTAGCAAGGGTCTAGGGCTTGGCCTGAGCATTGTCGAAAGGTCTTGCCGGCTTTTGGGGCACTCTTTAAGCCTGCGCTCGGGTTTGGGCTGTGGTAGCTGCTTTTCGGTGACGTTGCCGATGGGGCAACTAGCGCCAGCAGAGCCTGGCACGGCGGGTTCTGAACCCCATGTGCAGTCGGATTTGGCTGGGCTGCATATTTTATTGATTGAAGACGATGCTTTGGGGAGTGCTGCCCTCAAACTTATGTTGGAGTCCTGGGGCTGCTCGGTGGTGCTGGCAGCACATGCGCAAGCGGCCTATGCCTATGCAGCCCAGAGCCCTGCGCTGGATTTTGTCTTGAGTGATTACCGCTTGCCGGGTTTGCATACCGGTTTGGATGCAGTGCTGACGCTACGCCAGCAACTGGGTAGGGAGATTGCGGCTTGCCTGATCAGCGGTGATACCGCAGAAGACGTGCGCCAAAAGGTCAAGGAAGCGGGATTGAGCTTTTTGCAAAAACCAGTTCGTCCAGCCAAGCTGCGTAACGTGCTGCGCCATGCCGCACAAGCCCAAGTGCCAAGCGCCAGTGCTCCTGGTTAGGAACCGAAAAATAAAAGTATTTCCCGGTGTCTTAATGGTGAGCAGTCCCTTGAGGGCGCACCGTTGCCAGCAGCACCAGCAGTGCGCCGGCGCCGCCATCGGCGGGTTTGGCTTGCACAAAAGCCAACACTTCGTTTTTTTGCACCAACCAACTGTGAACCCGGCTTTTCAGGATGGGCGCTTTTCCGGGTGAACCCAGGCCCTTGCCATGCACGACGCGCACACAGCGAATGCCCTGTTGGTGGCATTCTCGAATGAATTGCCCCAGTGCTTCGCGGGCATCGTCGCGCCGCAGGCCGTGCAGATCAAGCTGGCGCTGAATGCTCCAGTCGCCTCGGCGCAACTTGCGCGTCACATCGACACCAATGCCGCTGCGCCGAAAGCTCATGTGCTCATCCACCTCGAGCAGGGTGCTGACATCAAACTCATCACTCAACGACTCTTTCAGCACGGTTTGCTCATCCTGCTGGTATTGCATCGTCAGGATTGGCTTTTGCTCTGTTTTATGGTGCAACTTGCGCTTGTCTGGCATGGGTTGAACAGCGCCTGCAGCTCTGATAAAAAGGTCTTTGTCAGTGCTTTGTTTTTTGATAATCAAGGCTTTCTCGGCCAGCGCCTGTGCGCGTAGCTGCGCTTGTGCGGCAATCTCGCGCTTCACCAGCTTCAGATCGGTCAGCGAGCTGACGGTGAGTGGTCTGGCTGCACTGCTCACATCAGTCCTTGCTCAGCCATCGACAAGGCTTGGCCAGGTGCCACGATGATGTGGTCGAGCACACGCACATCGATCAAGGCCAGCGTGGTTTTGAGGGTTTGGGTCAGCATCTCGTCGGCGCGCGAGGGTTGCACTGTGCCGCTGGGGTGGTTGTGCGCCAGCACTACAGCACAGGCCTGGTGCTGCAAGGCCAGCAGCACCACTTCGCGCGGGTAGACACTGGTTTGCGTGAGTGTGCCTTGAAACATTTCTTTGTAAAACACCAAGCGGTTTTGTACGTCTAGAAACAGCACGGCAAACACCTCGTGGGGTTTGGCGGAGAGTTGCAACTGCAAGTAGTGTTTGAGCGAATCGGGTGTGGCAAAAATGGTCCGCTCGGTCAAGCGCTGTGCCAGTGCCCGGCGCGCAAGCTCCAGCACAGCCACCAGTTCGGCGCGTTTGGCAGGCCCCAAACCTTTGACTGATTTCAGGTCGTCGGCCGTGGCATTGAGCAGGCCGGCAATCCCATCAAAACCACTTTCGCCGTCGGCACGGGGCTTGATGTCGAGCAGCTCCTGAGCCATTTGCAGCACGCCTTTGCCTTTGATGCCGGTGCGCAGCAGCAGCGCCAGCAACTCTACGTCGCTCAGGGCGCCAGGGCCTCGCGCCAATAATTTTTCGCGTGGACGAGCATCAGGGGGGAGGTCTTTGAGGGGCATAGGTCAGGCTTTTACAATAGACTGCAGTTTATGCCAGCATGTCGCTGGATTTTTTAGCGCTGATTTTTATGACCATTTCCACCGCCACGGTTCAAGCCGGCTCATTTCTCACCTTGCATTACCGCCTAAGTGGCCCGGCAGGTGATGTGATCAACACCTTTGACAGCTCACCAGCCACGCTCACCTTGGGAACGGGTGCCTTAGCACCGGCTCTGGAAGACTGCCTACTCGGATTGCCCGAGGATGCACGTCGAACTTTCTCGCTGCCCGCAGGTGCCGTGTTTGGCCCACGTAGCCCTGAAATGCAGCAGTGGATGGCGCGTCAAGCCCTGACCGAGATGAGTGCCGAAGGGGAAGACTATGCGATTGGTGATGCGCTGGAGTTCCCCACTCCCGATGGCAAGGGCAAATTTGCGGGTGTCATTGTTGACTTTCGCCATGACGAAAAAGGTCAGGCTGTGTTGTTTGACTTCAACCATCCGCTGGCAGGGCAGCCGGTGACGTTTGAAGTGCAGCTGATTGGTGTGCTGTGAAGCAAGCTATGCCGAGCCTGCAAAGCGTTTTATTGGCTGAACCACGCGGTTTTTGTGCCGGTGTCGATCGTGCGATCGAGATCGTTGAGAAAGCCTTGGCTAAATTTGGTGCGCCGATTTACGTGCGCCACGAAATTGTTCACAACACCTACGTTGTGAATGATCTGAAATCCAAAGGTGCTATTTTTATAGAAGCGCTTGATGCAGTACCAGCAGGCGCTACACTGGTTTTTTCTGCTCACGGTGTGAGCCGTGCCGTGCAGCAGGAAGCTTTAGCGAGAGGGTTCCGAATTTTTGATGCAACCTGCCCTTTGGTGACCAAAGTGCATGTTGAAGTAGCCAAGCTGGACAAGGAAGGTTTTGAGTTCATCATGATCGGTCACAAGGGTCATCCGGAGGTCGAGGGCACCATGGGTCAACTCGATGAAGGTATTCATCTGGTGGAAAACGTGGCTGATGTGGCACGCATTGCACCGGCGCAAACCCAAAAACTGGCCGTGGTGACTCAAACCACCCTGAGTGTGGATGATGCAGCAGAGATTGCTGCGGCCATCAAGGCGCGCTTTCCGATGGTGCGCGAGCCCAAGCAACAAGACATTTGCTACGCAACGCAAAACCGCCAAGACGCAGTCAAGCTCATGAGCAGCCAGGTCGACGTGGTGATTGTGGTGGGCAGTCCGACTAGTTCCAACAGTAACCGCCTGGCTGAATTGGCGCACAAACTCGGCACGCCAGGCTATATGGTTGATAGTGCCGATGACCTGCAGCAAGATTGGCTTGAGGGTTCTCAGCGTGTGGGGTTAACCGCTGGGGCCTCGGCTCCAGAAATTTTGGTGCAGCAAGTGATTGCCCGATTGAAAGCGCTTGGTGCTGTGTCGGTGCAGACTTTGTCTGGCACACCAGAAACTATCAAATTTCCACTGCCCAAGGGTTTGCGACTGGATCAACCCGGGGCACTCTAATTGCTATATTTATTATAGCTTTTTACGCATTGCCATTAATCGTTAGAGCCACTTTTCTTATATAAAAATCATGCTGGATATCACCTTACTTCGCAAAGACCTGAGCCAAGCCATTGGCCGTTTGGAAACCCGAAAGTCACCACAAGCTTTTTTGAATGTGGCGGCTTTCACCGCACTGGAGAGCGAGCGTAAATCGATCCAGATACGCACCGAAGCCCTGCAGGCTCAGCGCAACAGCGCCAGCAAACAAATCGGCCAGCTCAAAGCCAAAGGGCCGACCGGTGCTGATGAGGTTGCTGCAGTGATGACGCAAGTGGCAGGCATCAAAGACGAGCTCGATCACTCTGCCAAGCGGCTGGAGCAAATCCAGACCGAGTTGCAAACGCTCTTGCTGGCTGTGCCGAATCTGCCGCATGCGAGTGTGCCCGTTGGCGCAGACGAACATGCCAACGTGGTGGTGCGCACTTGGGGTAGCGCAAGAGTGTTTGATTTTCCGATCAAAGATCATGTCGACGTCGGCACCCCGCTGGGGCTGGACTTCGAGATGGGCGTCAAGCTCACGGGCTCGCGTTTTACCGTGATGAAAGGGCCCGTAGCGCGCTTGCACCGGGCTTTGGCGCAGTTCATGCTGGATGTGCAAACCCAGGAACACGGCTATACCGAGTGCTACACGCCGTACATCGTCAACGCTGAAACCCTGCGCGGCACTGGTCAATTGCCCAAATTTGAAGGTGACCTGTTTGCCGCTAAAAAAGGTGGACAAGAAGGAGAAGCGCAACCAGACAACAGCGCGCTTTACCTGATTCCCACCAGCGAAGTGCCGCTGACAAACTTTGTGCGCGATGTGGTGCTGGCGGAGTCTGAGTTACCCATCAAACTCACGGCTCACACACCGTGCTTTCGTTCAGAGGCGGGTTCAGCCGGGCGTGATACCCGAGGTTTGATTCGCCAACATCAGTTTGATAAGGTTGAGATGGTGCAAATTGTGCATCCGGATCACAGCGACGCAGCGCTCGAGGCGATGACCGGTCATGCCGAGGCGATTCTTCAAAAACTCGGCTTGCCCTACCGTGTGATGAGCTTGTGCACGGGTGACATGGGCTTTGGTGCCAGCAAAACCTACGACCTTGAAGTGTGGCTGCCGGCACAAAACACCTATCGCGAGATCAGCTCGGTGAGCAATTGCGAAGCCTTCCAGGCGCGTCGTCTGCAGGCCCGTTTCAAAAATGCACAGGGTAAAAATGAGTTGGTGCACACCTTGAATGGTTCCGGTCTGGCGGTGGGGCGCACACTCGTAGCGGTGCTGGAAAACTACCAAAATGCCGATGCTTCTGTGAGCGTGCCTGCCGTATTACAGCCCTATTTGGGTGGATTACAAGTCTTGCGCGCTTGAGCCAAAATGTCGCGGGCGCAGAAGCCCAGACCTGCGAGCCTTTGCTGATTGCCCTTATCGGCGCCGAATGCACCGGGAAAACTACGCTGGCGCGTGCCTTGGCCGCGCACTTTTCAGGACTGTGGGTGCCCGAGTATCTGCGCATTTTTTGCGACTTGCATCAGCGCACGCCGCGTCGCGAGGAGCAGGCCCAAGTGATGCGGGTTCAACTTGAACAGCAAGCTCAAGTGCTGGCACGAGCCAGAGCTTTGGGGTGTGACACTATCTTTTGTGACACCGTGCCATTGCTCACCGCGGTTTATAGTGATTATTATTTTGCCGACACATCGCTGCACGCCAGTGCCCATGCGGTGCATGGCTTCTATGCGTTAAATGTGTTGTTAATGCCGGACCTGCCGTGGCAGTCTGACGGTTTGCAGCGGCAAGGGCAAGATGCGCAATCAGCCGTTCACGCCAAGCTGGTGCATGAGCTGCACATCAAGGGGTATGCCCAGGTTGCAGTGTCTGGTTTGGCGCAAGATCGGCTCCAAGCCGCGATTCTGGCGGTTCAATCACTTTCTCGCAAAACGATAACTTGATAGCCACGATTACAATGCGCGCCTCACCGGGGGTGTCCGACGCAAGTCGGGCTGAGAAATACCCCACTCACCTGATCTGGGTCATGCCAGCGTAGGGAGCGTGACGGTTTTTGGTATTGCCGCTTTGTCGGTATGACCTTGATCCCCGCGCTTGACGCTGGTGCAATAAAAGGTTTTGCCATGAATCGTCGTTTTTTTACGTTGGCTGCCACTGCGCTGGCGGCGTTGTCTGTATCAACTCACAGCCTTGCAGCAGATGAACTGCGCGTCATGGTGCACAGCTCTTTTGCCGTTCCCAAGCCCTTGCTGGCGCAATTTGAGTCGCAACACAGTGTCAAACTGGTTGTGATCAAAGGCGGTGATGCTGGCGAGATGCTCAACAAGCTGATCTTGACGCGGGCACAACCTGTGGCCGATGTGGTATTTGGCATAGACAACACGCTGGTGGGCAAAGCGCTGGCAGCAGGCGTGCTGGAGCCCGCACTGCCGCAGACCAAAGATAGCGCCGACAGCAACCTGGGCCCGGCGCTGGCGGCGGTTGACTATGGCTTTGTTACTCTGAACTATGACAAGGCAGCGCTTGCCAAAAGCACTTTGATGCTGCCCAAAACATTGCAGGATTTGACCTTGCCTGCTTACAAAAACTGGCTCGTCACC
The DNA here is from genome assembly GCA_903930255.1 of uncultured beta proteobacterium. Lineage (GTDB taxonomy): Bacteria > Pseudomonadota > Gammaproteobacteria > Burkholderiales > Burkholderiaceae_C > Rhodoferax. Next base: position 5,853 of record CAIYYA010000357.1, on the reverse strand, counting down.
CCCAACCCGGCTACCAGCAGCACGGGCTATGCCTTTATGTTGGCCACGATTTCGGCTTTGGGTGAAGAGGGCGCCTTTGCCTGGTGGGCACAAATGCGTGTCAATGGACTCAAAGTGACCAAAGGCTGGAGCGAAGCCTATTACACCGAGTTTGCCCGCAACAAGGGCGCCTATCCTTTGGTGGTGAGTTATGCCACCAGTCCGGCCGCCGAGGTGTTTTATAGCAAGGAAAAACTCACCGAATCACCCACTGCCAGTTTGAACCTCAAAGGCGGCGTGTTTCGCCAGGTCGAAGGGGTCGGTTTGGTCACAGGGGGAGGTCAACGTGCGGCCGCACTGAAGTTTGTCGACTTCATGCGCGCAGCACCGGTGCAGGAAGCTTTGCAGACCGAGATGTGGATGTATCCGGTGCAAGTCAACACGCTGCGCGCTGCGGTGTTAAGCCATGCCATTGAGCCGGGCGTATTTGAGAGCCTGCCTGTGCAGGTCATTGCCGACAAAGGGGCTCAATGGGTGACCCGCTGGACCAAAGTGGTGCTGAAATAATCACTTGGCTCTCTCAATTTCAGCATGACCAAGCCAAGTTGGGTAGCTCGGGTATGGCCGCGCAGCGGTCTGTGGCTGGGTCTGCTGCCTGCTGCTGCACTTCTGCTGCTGTTGATCGCACCTTTGGGGCGCCTGGCCTTGAGCGGCTTCAACGCAGATGCCACTTGGCCTGGTGCTGCGCCTAGCAGCAGCTGGTCACTCTGGACGCCATGGCAAGATCCTTATCTGCGCTGGCGTGTGCTGTGGTCGTTGGCGCAAGCCAGCATCACTTGTGGCTTGGCATTAGCCCTGGGCTTGCCACTGGCCTGGGTGCTGGCGCGTTTTGAGTTTCTCGGGCGCACCCTGGTGTTGCGCATGTTGATGCTGCCGTTTGTCGTGCCGACGTTGGTCGCTGCCTTGGGCGTGTTGGCGCTTTGGGGACCCAACGGACTGATCAGTGGCTGGCTGGGACTGAATCTGCAGGGCACGCCGTGGTTACTGCTCTACGGCAACCTGTTTTTTAACCTGTGTCTGGTGGTGCGTGCCGCAGTGGATGCGTTGGAGCAGGTGAATGCGTCTCAGCTAGCAGCCGCGCGCTCGTTAGGTGCCACGCCCTGGCGAGCCTTTTGGCGCATCGAGTGGCCGGCTATCGCACCGTGGCTGATGTCAAGCTTGTGTCTGGTTTTTTTGTATTGTTTTGCTGGCTTTGGTTTGGCGCTGGTGCTGGGCGGACAAACTTATGCCACGGTAGAAGTCGAAATTTATACCCTGGTGGCGCATGAATTGCAGTTGGGGCAAGCCAGCGTGCTGGCCTTGTGGATGCTGGTTTTGACGGGTGTGGTGGCGCTGGCTTATGCGGCACTTGAAAAACATTTGGCATCTCCCACAAGGATCGATCCCGTAGCGCGTCAACGTCCTCACGGTGCGTCCCAGTGGGTGGCTCTGGTGGGTGCGCTGGGGGTGTTATTTGTGGTCTGCTTTTTGCCCATTTTTGCTGTTATTTTGAGAGCGCTCTATGCAGGACCAACGGCCTGGATAGGGGTTTTTGATAGCCAAACTTTGGATGCGCTATGGAACACTTTGCGCTTCTCATTGGTGGCTCTGGTCTGCGCAACCGTGTTGGGTGTGCTGCATGCACTGGCTGCAACTGCATCGGTGCTTTGGCGAGCCGCTGCGTTTTTGCCGTTTGTGGTGTCGCCCGTGACGGTGGCTTTTGGCTTGTTGCTGCTATATCCGCGTTGGAGCGCCAGTTTGCCACTGCTGCTGGCTGCTTATGCTGTTTTGGCGTATCCGTTTGTTGCCAAGTCACTGGCTTCTGGCCTGGACAGTTTGCCGGTTCATATGACGCAAGCCGCGCGCACTCTGGGTGCCAGCCCATGGCGCTGCTTTTGGCGCGTGAGTTTGCCGCTGTTGCAACCCGCCCTGCGCCGTGGCATGGCGTTTGCCATGGCCACCGCGCTGGGCGAGTTTGCCGTGACACTGTTTTTGTCGCGCCCTGAGTGGACCACGCTCACAACCCTGATTTATCAGCTGCTGGGGCTCCCTGGTCAGAGCAACCTGGATGCGGCCATGGTGCTGGCTTGCCTGCTGATGCTGTTGGCTTTGTTGGCTTTTTTGTTGATTGAATCGCCATCGGTAGATAAAGCGGAGCTTCGGTATGCTTGAATTGCGTCACATTACCCAGCATTACGCACAACAGATGCTGCTGCAAAAGCTGAGTTTGCAGGTTTCGGCTGGTGAAATTGTTGCCATTCTGGGGCCCTCAGGGAGTGGAAAAAGCACTTTGCTGAAAATCGTTGCTGGCTTGCAGAAAGCAGATGCCGGGAGTGTTTGGTTGGCTCAACAAGATATCACGTGCTTACCTCCAGAGCGGCGCGGTTTTGCCTTGATGTTTCAAGATTTTGCGCTTTTCCCGCATCTGAATGTGCAAGATAACGTGGCTTTTGGCTTGCTAGAGCAGGGTCAGTCCAAGCGTCAAGCACGTGAGCACGCGCAGCAATTCCTCGGTATTTTTGGGTTGACAGGGCTGAGTCAACGCCGGGTTTGGCATCTGTCGGGAGGCGAACAGCAACGCGTGGCATTAGCCCGGGCATTGATCACCCAACCTCGTGTGCTGCTGCTGGATGAACCGTTCTCCGCCCTCGATGCCGAATTGCGCGTGAGCCTGCGTGATGAATTTCGTCACCGCATTCAATCGGCTGGCTTGCCAACTTTGCTGGTGACACATGACGCACTGGAAGCCAGAGCCATGGCTGACCGGTGTGTCAGGCTGTCACAGGGGCGCCTGGAGCCGATCAGTGACTGAGTTCATGGCATTCAGCAGAGCGTTGCAGTGCTTGGTTGAATCGTCACTTCAAGAGTTGGTTTGATAGCAGATTCTGCTTGTAATTGCCATCACTTTGGCTCTATGATCTTTGTCTTAAGAATTCATCTGTGTATTCGTTTTTCAAAGGAGTCGAAATGCGTATCCGCACTTTGCCTACTGGGAATTTTTTTCCTTCTTGGTGCTTCGCGCAATGGCGCCACAAATGCACTTGGGCTCTGTTGTGTTGTCTGAGTTTGAGTGGGGCAGCGCAAGCGACAGAAAAGCTGGTGCTCACTACCGGTGTGTTGGCCCCCTACACCACAGCGGATCACAAAGGCTTTCTCGACCAGATGATTGTGGCGGTGTTTCGAGAGGCCGGGCTGGACGCAGAACTGCAAGTTTTTTCAACTTCGACGGCGCGCACGTTGCTCAACGCCAATGCAGGCATAGACGATGGTGAAGCCATGCGCATTGCAGGTCTAGAGAAACAGTATCCAAATCTGGTGCGGGTACCTGAAACGCTGATCTTCAACGAGTTTGTGGCCTACACAACGCAGTTGAAATTTGCCACCAGTGACTGGAAAACGCTCGAACCCTATGTGGTGAGTTACATCATCGGCTGGAAAATCTTTGAAAACAACGTGCGCAATGCCAAAGAGGTGACGCCCGTGCGCGATGCAGATCAACTTTTTGGCTTGTTGGCGAATGGTCGTGCCGATGTGGCGTTGTACGAACGCTGGCAAGGTCTGGAAAGAATTCGTGCACTGGGTGTCAAAGCGCAGGTGCTCGAGCCACCACTGGCCAAGGCAGAGATGTTTATCTATCTCAACAAAAAGCATGAGGTTCTTGTGCCGCGCGTAGCGCAAGCCTTGGCTCGGCTGAAAGCCAACGGAACTTACAAGCGCATTTTTGATGCCACTTTAACTTCGTTGACAAAATGAAACTGCGGAGCCATTAATGGGCTTTTGGCGGCTGCGCTACCCTGGCAAGCTGGCACAAAAACTAGCTGCGTTCATCGTGCTGTTCAGTTCAGTACTGGCGCTGGGTATCACCGTGGTCGAGTTGTCAATTGAGTACGTGCGTGATTTGCGTGCTATCGACAGCCAAATGTCCCAAATTGATGATGCCTACCTGCCCAGCGTGATTGAAAACGTCTGGGTGGTCGATCAGGAGCGCTTGGGCACACTCTTGATGGGCATCACCCGACTGCCCAATTTTTCGCTTGCTGAAATTCGCGTCGATGGCAAGTCGTTCATTCGCAAAGGGGTGGATGTGCAGGGAGATGGTGTCGAGCGGGTTTTTCCGTTATGGCGTGCGCACCGTGGCCAGCAAGTGCTGATTGGCGAGTTGCGTGTGGCAGCCAGTTACCAAGAGGTTTATCAACGCACCTTTGCACGCTTGGTGTTCTTTTTGGGTGCCAATATTCTGAAAACGTTTTTTGTCGTGTTATTTGTCTTCAGCCTGTTTTATCAGATGATTGGCCGGCACTTGGTGCAAGTGGCACGGCATGCGGGACAGGTTGCCGAAGATCAAAGCACCGCGCCTTTGCACCTTGAACGCAAGGAGCCCCGTGCTGGTGACGAATTGTCGGAACTGGTTGCTGCACTGAATAACATGCGCCAACGGCTGAACTTGCAACACGAAGAACTGCTGGAGCAGATCAGAGACTTGCGCACCAAAGACTGCGCAATGGCATCATCTTTGAACGCCATTGCCATAGCTGATCTTGAGGGCAGGTTGACCTATATGAACCCTGCCTGTCTCGAACTGTGGCATCTGGAAAATCAGCAGCAGGCGATGGGTCGCCCCCTCAGCGAATTCTGGGATGACGCGGCAACTTTGCGTCCGGTGCAATTGGCACTGCAGCAAACTGGGCGCTGGCAGGGCGAGCTAATTGCACGCTGCGCCGATGGCAGCAAGGCCCATATACAGCTTGCTGCAAGCATGGTGGTGAATGAGGATGGTGAGCCGTTTTGCATGATGGCTTCGTTGATGGACATCACAGAGCGCAAACAATCCGAGCTGAAGATCAACGAATTGGCCTATTTCGACCAGCTCACGGGTCTGCCAAACCGAGCTTTGCTGATAGATCGATTGAAACAGACCATGGCCGCTAGCACGCGCAACAATTGGTATGGCGCGCTGCTGTTTGTTGATCTGGATAAATTCAAGACGATCAATGACGCCCTCGGGCACGAAGCGGGTGACCTGTTGTTGAAACAGGTGGCACAACGTTTGTCGCAACTGGTGCGAGTTGGGGACACCATTGCCAGGTTGGGCGGGGACGAGTTTGTGCTTGTGTTGCAGGGTTTGCATCAGGATGAAGCGGCCAGTGCTGCGCTGATTGAAGCCATCGCTCAAAAAATTCTTTCATCGCTCAACCAACCCTATTTGTATGGAGGGATTCACCAGCACAGTTCGGCCAGTTTGGGCATTGTTTTGCTGAAGGGCGATTTGGTTAGCGCGGAAGATCTGATGAAACAGGCCGAAATCGCCATGTATAAATCAAAAGAAGCGGGGCGTAATGTCTGGCGGTTTTTTGATCCACGCATGGAATCTACTGTCAAGGAACGTGCCGCACTTGAAGGCGATTTGCGAATTGCGCTAGAGCATGAGCAGTTTTTGCTTTTTTATCAAGCTCAGGTTAAAGGTGCGCAACAGGTTGTCGGTGCCGAGGCACTTATCCGTTGGCGACACCCCAAACGAGGCATGGTGTCGCCACTGGAATTTATTCAACTCGCAGAAGAAAGCGGCTTGATTGTGCCGATTGGGCAATGGGTGCTGCAAGTGGCGTGTGCGCAACTCGCGAGTTGGGCGGGTCAGCCGGGTATGTGTCATTTGACAATTGCTGTGAATGTCAGTGCACGCCAGTTTCACCAATCCGGCTTTGTCGATCAGGTGCTTTTCGCTATCGAACAAAGTGGTGCCAATCCGAAGCTTTTGAAACTGGAATTAACCGAGAGTCTGTTGGTGCAAGATGTTGAGCAGGTGATTGCCAAGATGGCGGTGTTAAAGCAGCGAGG
>CAIYYA010000356.1 GCA_903930255.1 uncultured beta proteobacterium | reverse complement strand
GAGCGTCAGGGCGATGCCATTCGTTTCTCACCCACACTGCTGGCATTTGCCGCTCACTACCACTTCGAGCCTCGCCCGGTTGCGGTGGCGCGTGGCAACGAGAAGGGGCGGGTTGAGCGTGCCATTCGTTATATCCGCGACAACTTCTTCTGCGCACGCACATTCACTGACCTTGATGACCTCAACGCCCAGGCCGATGCTTGGGCGTGCGGCCCAGCCGATGAGCGTCTGTGCCCGCAGGACAAGACTTTGACGGTGGGACAGGCCTTTATCCAGGAGAAGCCCCGGCTGCTGGCATTGCCGGCCAATCCTTATCCGGTGGAAGAACGTGTGGTGGTCAAGGTCGGCAAGACCCCCTATGTGCGCTTTGACCTCAATGATTATTCGGTGCCTCACACCCAGGTGCGCAAAGCGCTCACGGTGTTGGCTGATACCAAGACGGTGCGCATCCTCGATGCTCAGATGGTGCTGGCCAGTCATGCGCGCAGCTATGACAGGGGTCAGCAAATCGAGATTGAGTCACACATCACAGATTTGGTTGAACGCAAAGCCCAGGCCCATGCCCAGCGTGGCATGGGTCGTCTGAGTCAGGCTGTGCCTGCCAGCGCGGAGCTGCTCGCCCAAGCCGGTGCCAGAGGCGAAAACCTGGGTTCGATCACGCAAGCGCTGTTGCGCCTGGTTGATCGCTACGGCGCCTCTGAAGTTCAGACGGCGGTGCTGACAGCATTGGCGCGTAAGGTGCCCCACCCCAATGCGGTTCGTCTGGCGCTGGAGGCTCAACGCGAAGTGCGTCAGGCACCGGCTCCAGTGGCGGTGCAGTTGAGCGAGAAAGTGCGCCTGCGTGATACGGTGATCCACGCCCAGCCGCTGGCCAGCTATGACCAATTGAACAGCACGCAACCTGCCAGCCTGGGCGCAGGCCATCAAGCAGCAATACCAGCGCCCGCCAACACCGCTACGACCAGCGTCACCACACCACCGCCCAAATCACCACTTCAACCCAAAAGGAGCGATAGCCATGAATCCAAAAAATGACAGCTTGCGCCAGCGTGCAGCAGATCTGCACTTGCATGGCGTGCTTGAGCATTGGTCAGAGATATCACAGGCCGACTGGCTGGTCAAATTGATCGATTGGGAGGAGCAAGCGCGTACCCATCGCAGCCTTGAGCGGCGCCTGAATGCTGCGCATATCGGGCGCTTCAAGGCGCTGACTGACTTTGATTGGTCCTGGCCCCGCCAGTGTGATCGTGCTGCCATTGAGGCGTTGATGACGCTGGAGTTCATCACCCAGGGTGCCAATGTGGTGTTGCGTGGCAATAACGGGGTGGGCAAGTCAATGCTGGCCAAGAATCTGGCGCATCAGGCGCTGGTGCAGGGCTATACGGTGCGCTTTACCACTGCCGGGGAGATGCTCGGGGATTTGGCAGCCCTGGACAGTGATGCAGCGCTGCGTCGGCGTCTGCGACATTACGCAAACCCCGACTTGTTGGTGATTGATGAGATTGGCTATTTGTCATATTCAAACCGACATGCCGATTTGCTGTTCGAACTGGTCAACCGGCGTTATGAGGCCAAGAGCACCATCGTCACCACCAATAAGGCGTTTGCCGATTGGAGTGAGGTATTT
>CAIYYA010000355.1 GCA_903930255.1 uncultured beta proteobacterium | reverse complement strand
GCTCATCATTCACCAGGTTCAGGATAAAAGCCACGCGCACCGTATGTGGGTCTGCGTCGTCCGCTACCAAAAAGTCGCTGCGAATGTGCAACTCCCCGTTGTCTTCTTTGTAAAAACGCGCTGATTCTTCGATGTCTTCGTCCATCGCGTCTTCAGGAATTGATAAGCCAAAATATTGCTTGATCCAGCGTTTTTCTTCGAGTGTGGGTGACTCCAAATCAACCCAAATCGGCTGAAAACGCGACAATTCCTCGAGCGATTCAATTTCTTCCTGAAACAGACGACCGTTGGCGAGTGTGAAAATGTTGAGCATGGCTCATTCCCAAATGAGTGGCGGTATCAGATGCCGGGTGAGAAGTTTGCTTTCACGCCCTGATGTCGCTTGGGACGTGAAAACTACGGTTCTGGGTAGGTTTCCAAGTGGTGCTAGTGTTGTTAATAATCTTTTTAGATTATCGCATTCGGAACGGTTTGAAGCCAAAAAAATGCTGAATTTGTCCGGATAATGCAGCATGGCATTTTTTAAAATCGTTGCAATTTGTGCTCAGCACGCGCATCATCAGTTGCATGTCATAAATCCATTTTTTCCAGGCCGTCAGCACAGTGCTGGCTGCCACTTCAACTAAAAAGCTTAGGAGGCTTATATGAACTTGACAATCAGCGGGCATCATTTGGAAGTTACCCCAGCTTTGCGTTCTTACGTCACGACCAAACTCGATCGCATCAAACGGCATTTTGACCAAGTGGTTGATGTCAAAGTGCTGTTGACCCTGGAGAACCAGAAAGAGAAAGAGCGCAGGCAAAAAGCCGAATGCAATATTCATATCAAAGGCATCGATTTGCATGTAGAAAGCGCGCATGCTGATTTGTATGCAGCCGTGGACGACTTGGTTGACAAACTCGACCGTCAGGTGGTGCGCCACAAAGACAAATTGCAGTCGCATCATCACGAAGCGCCCAAGCGCCTGATGTGATTGAGCCTGCCTCAGCTAAGCGCCCGAGAACCCTACCGAGCATGCCATGAACCGACTCGCTGCTATTCTTTCTGCCGAACAAGTGCTTGTTGACGTTGCTGTTTCAAGCAAAAAAAGAGCTTTTGAAGAAGCAGGTTTGTTATTTGAGAACTTGCATGGGCTGAGTCGGGCTTTGGTGACTGACAGTTTGTTTTCCAGGGAGCGTCTGGGCTCAACCGGCTTGGGGCATGGGGTGGCCATTCCACACGGCCGCATCAAAGGCCTTAAATCACCGATGGCGGCCGTTTTTCAACTGGCAAGTCCGATACCGTTCGATGCGCCAGACGATCAACCCGTCGTTTTGCTGATTTTTTTGTTGGTGCCCGAAGCGGCTACGCAAAAGCATCTTGAAATTCTCTCTGAAATTGCTGAAATGCTGAGCGATTTGGATCTTCGACAAAAATTAACCCAAAGTCAGAACAACGCAGCGCTGCATGAGCGCATTGTTCAGTGGCATTCAGCCTAAGGGTTCATTGCGCATAACATGCACATTTTGCACAAGTTCTTGCGTAATGCGCCCTAATCCAACACTTTTCACCATTTGAGGTTTTCCTTTGAAGCCGAATGTCATCAGTGCCGATGTGTTGTTTGAGTCATTTCGCAGCAGTTTGCGTTGGGAATGGGTGGCCGGATTGGGTGCCTCGGAACGGCGTTTTGATGAAGTAGCGGTGACCGCTGCACGCTCTGGCGCTGACCTGGTTGGGTATCTCAATTACATCCATCCCTATCGCGTGCAAATCTTGGGTGAACGCGAAGTAGCGTATTTGACCAACGCAACCGACGAAGACTGCGCCCGTCGCATCTCGCGCATCGTCACGCTGGAACCTCCCGTGCTCATACTGGCTGACGGACAAGTGGCGCCAGCAGCGCTGCTGTCGATGTGTGAGCGCGCACAAATTCCGATGTTTGCAACCACAGGTTCGTCGGCTTTTGTGATTGATGTGTTGCGTGCCTATTTGTCCAAGCATTTTGCTGACCGCTGCACCATGCACGGTGTTTTTATGGATATTTTGGGTCTGGGCGTGCTCATTACTGGCGAGTCCGGGCTGGGTAAAAGTGAGTTGGGCTTGGAGTTGATTTCTCGTGGAAATGGTTTGGTGGCTGACGATGCGGTTGATTTGTACCGCATCAATCAGGACACCATTGAAGGCCGTTGCCCTGAGTTGTTGCTCAATTTGCTAGAAGTGCGGGGCATCGGCTTGCTCGATATTCGTTGCATTTTTGGCGAAACCGCCGTGCGGCGCAAAAAGCGTTTGCAACTGATCGTGCATTTGGTGCGCCGTGAAACGCTCGAACGCGACTTCGATCGCCTGCCCACCGAGCCACTTTCGCAGGATGTGCTGGATGTGCCGATTCGAAAAGTCGTGATTCAGGTGGTGGCCGGGCGGAATATTGCAGTGCTGGTCGAAGCAGCCGTGCGCAACACCATTTTGCAGATGCGCGGTGTCGATACCTATAAAGAGTTTGTTGAACGCCATCGTCAAGCCATGAACGCATCCAACTGAGACTATAAAAGCCAGCCAGTACAATGCGCCCGATTCACCGTTACCACTTTCATTTCATGACCCCTTCGCTTGTTCGTTATGTCGCATTGAGCTTGCTCTTGGGAATTGGTTTGTCGGCTTGCAGCAGCATGAACGACACCAGTTTGCGCCTAGTTAATAGCGTGACTCCCTACAAAATTGATATCGTTCAAGGCAATTTTGTTTCACGCGAACAAGCTCAGGCATTGAAAGAGGGAATGAGCCGAAATCAGGTGCGCGATATTCTTGGAACCTCGTTGCTCAGTAGCGTCTTTCATGCGGATCGTTGGGATTATGTTTTTACGTTCAAGCGCCAAGGCGCCGCGTCGCAATCGCGCCGGGTTACTGTGTTTTTCAAGGGCGATACGGTGGCGCGAGTTGAAGCGGATGCCTTGCCCAGTGAAGCTGAGTTTGTCGCTTCGCTCGACTCGGGTCGGCAAAGTCGTACCGTTCCTGTGCTTGAAATGTCTGAAGAGAGCTTAAAAGCGACACAGCTGGCACCAAAATTGGCAACACCCAAGCCCCCCCCAGCGGCTGCCACTGAGTATCCGCCCTTGGAAGCGCCCGCTTCTACCGTTGTCCAATGAGTGACTGGGTAGACAAACCTCAGCGTATTTGCGTTGCTGGTGCCAGCGGACGCATGGGGCGCATGCTGATTGAGTTGATTCGATCGACTGAAGATTGTCAACTGGCGGGTGCACTTGAGCTACCCGTTAGTGCGGCATTGGGGCAAGATGCCAGCGCATTTTTGGGCCATCTCAGTGGGGTCAGCATTACCGCTGACTTGGCACAGGGCTTGGCTAACACCGAGGTGTTGATTGATTTCACGCGTCCTGCAGGAACGCTGACCCATTTACAAGTTTGTCGTACCCTGGGGGTCAATGCGGTAATTGGCACCACGGGCTTCACGTCCGACGAAAAGCAACTGATCGCCGAGTTTGCCAAAGACATGGCCATTGTGATGGCCCCCAATATGAGCGTGGGTGTGAATGTCACGCTCAAACTGCTCGAGATGGCGGCCAAGGCGCTCAACACAGGCTACGACATTGAGATCATTGAAGCGCATCATCGTCACAAGGTTGATGCGCCTTCCGGAACAGCGCTCAAAATGGGCGAGGTGATTGCTCAGGCACTGGGTCGCAACTTGCAAGACTGTGCCGTGTATGCACGCGAAGGTGTCACCGGTGAGCGCGATCCATCGAGCATTGGCTTTGCCACCATTCGCGGCGGCGACATTGTGGGTGATCACACCGTGCTGTTTGCAGGCACCGGTGAGCGCATTGAAATCAGTCACAAATCGTCGAGCCGGGTTGCTTATGCAAAAGGCAGCTTACGCGCCGTGCGTTTTTTGCAAGGTCGCAAAAATGGCCTCTTTGACATGGCTGACGTGCTCAATTTGCGATGAATCTGGTGCAGTTCTTCTGGCAGGGCGATGCCGTGGCGCGTGGCGTGTCACTGGTTCTGCTGGCCATGTCGGTGAGTAGCTGGGTGCTTATTTTGTGGAAATCCTGGCTCTTGCAGCGAGCCCAGGGAGAAGTGTTGCGCAGTGTTGCTGCTTTCTGGCAGAGTCAAACGGTGGATGAGGCGATTCAAAAAATGACTGCGTTTGACCGGCAGAGGCTCGTGATGCCGTTGGTTCGGGCAAGCCAAGTGCAAGCCAGCACAACCCTTGCTGGTGCTGGTGGGCGAGCCATGCAATTGACACGGGTTTTGCGCAGCGCATTGCACCAGGCATTTGTCAAGCTTGAATATGGACAAGTATTGCTTGCGACTGTGGGGGCTACCGCGCCTTTCGTTGGGCTGCTGGGCACAGTGTGGGGCATTTACCATGCGTTGCTGGGCATCGCCAGTGCCGGGCAGGTCACGATCGACAAAATATCTGGACCTGTCGGCGAATCGCTCATCATGACAGCCGCTGGCTTGGCTGTGGCGATTCCCGCTGTGCTCGCTTACAACATTTTGGGTCGAGTCGTAGCACGTCTGGAGGCCGAACTTGAAGGCTTTGCCCGCGATTTGCGCGAATTAGGTAACGCTTAAGCGCCATGGCATTCGGCCGATTCGATCGCTCTGCTGGCTCTGAGCCGATGAGCGACATTAATATGACGCCCCTGATTGATGTGATGCTGGTGCTGCTGGTGATTTTTATCATTACAGCGCCCTTGCTAGCAAGTTCGATCAAACTCGACTTGCCTCAAACAGATGCAGGCAAATCCGGCCATGTGCCCAAGTCGGTGACCTTGGCCATTGACGTCAATGGCCAAGTCTTTATGCACGAGCAAGCTCTGGAGCTGGCCGCACTGGCCGGCGAATTGGCGCAACTTGCGCAACGCAACCCCGAAACTGAAGTCCAGTTGCGGGCAGACAAAAGCGTGCCTTATGGGCGAATGGTAGAGGTGATGGGGGTGGCGCAAAAAGCCGGCCTGAATCGCATTGGTTTTGTGACCGAAGCACCCACGAGTCCACCTCAGGCTGCCGCACCAGAACCCGCCTTGCGCAAACCCTAAAATCAGACCAAATCTAACCGTCAACGCGGTCTTTCGACTGCCAGAATTCATGACCATGCAAGAAAAATACCAGCACCTCGACGTTGAATCCGCTGCACAAAGCCACTGGACATCCCTGGATGCCTATCGGGTGAACGAAAACGCACTGGATCGACAAGGTCGTCAAAAAAAGAAGTTTTATGCATGTTCGATGTTGCCTTACCCCAGTGGCAAGCTGCATATGGGTCATGTGCGCAACTACACCATCAACGACATGCTCACGCGCTACCTGCGCATGCAGGGCTACAACGTGCTGATGCCCATGGGCTGGGATGCGTTTGGCTTGCCCGCTGAAAATGCAGCTCTGAAAAACGGGGTACCACCGGCCAAGTGGACGTTTGAAAATATCGCCTACATGAAGCTTCAGATGCAGGCTATGGGCTTGGCGATCGACTGGAGCCGCGAGATCACCACCTGCATGCCCGAGTACTACAAGTGGAACCAATGGTTGTTCTTGAAAATGCTTGAAAAAGGCATTGCTTACCGCAAAACCCAGGTGGTGAACTGGGATCCGATCGACATGACTGTGTTAGCCAACGAGCAAGTGATCGACGGCAAAGGCTGGCGCACGGGTGCCGTGGTTGAAAAGCGCGAGATTCCGGGCTATTACCTCAGGATCACGGATTACGCCGAAGAATTGTTGGGCAACGTGACGGACGATGAAATGCCGGGCTGGCCCGAGCGCGTGAAGCTGATGCAAGAAAACTGGATCGGCAAAAGCGAAGGCGTGCGCTTTGCCTTTACCCACGCCATTGCTGATGCAGGGGGTGCGCTGATTGGTGGCGGGCGCCTGTATGTTTTCACCACGCGGGTCGATACCATCATGGGCGTGACTTTTTGCGCGGTAGCGGCCGAGCATCCGCTGGCTGCATACGCTGCTGCATCCAACCCCGCTCTGGCGGCTTTTGTGCTGGAGTGTGGGCAAGGCGGCAGCACCGAGGCCGAGCTTGCCACGCAAGAGAAAAAAGGCATGCCAACGGGACTGTTTGTGGCACATCCTCTGACTGGCGACTCCGTCGAGGTGTGGGTTGGCAATTATGTTTTGATGTCTTATGGCGATGGTGCCGTGATGGGAGTGCCCGCGCATGACGAGCGTGATTTTGCGTTTGCCCTGAAGTACCAATTGCCGATCAAACCCGTTGTTGCTGTGCTGAATCCGGCTGGGTCTGCGCCATCGCCGGGCTTCACATCCGACGAGCAGAAATCGTCACACGGCGCGGGCACAGACCCAGCCTACCGTGGCTTTGATGCGACTGTTTGGCAGGACTGGTATGCCGAGAAGGGTTCTGGCATTGCCGTGAATTCGGGTAAATACGATGGTCTGGTGTTCAAAGACTGCGTGACCGCTGTGGCTGCTGATCTGGCTGCACTGGGTTTGGGTGAGTCTAAAACGACGTGGCGCTTGCGTGACTGGGGTGTGAGCCGCCAGCGCTATTGGGGCACACCGTTTCCGATCATTCATTGCCCTGAACACGGCGCGGTGCCAGTGCCCGAAAAAGACTTGCCGGTGGTGCTGCCGATTGATCTGGTGCCAGATGGCTCGGGCAATCCGCTGAACCAATGTGCAGCTTTCCATGCCGGCGTGACTTGCCCGGTTTGTGGTC
>CAIYYA010000354.1 GCA_903930255.1 uncultured beta proteobacterium | reverse complement strand
TCAAAGTGGTAGGTTTCACCGCGGATGATGCAGCCCAGTGCAATCAAAGCATCAAAGTTCATGGTTTCAGCCAACGCCAGCAGTGCCACAGGAACTTCCAGGGCACCGGGAACTTGCACCAGTGTGATATTTTTTTCGTGCACACCCAAATTCAGTAGTTCAGCTTTGCAAGCTTGCGCCAAAGCGTCGGTAATGTCAGCATTGAAGCGCGCTTGTACCATGCCGATAGCGAGTTTTTCGCCGTGCAAGCGTTTATCCTGGGTGCCGAGTTGACCTTGTTCTGCGTGCTGCATTGTTTTTCCTGTGCTGTCAAAAGAGGGGTTATTAGTCTAAAGTTAATAGTTATTAGTTATTAGTAATTAGTTATTAATTGGTAATAAACTAAAAACTGCAAACTCATGTCTCTGTAGTCGGCTTAGGCGCTGATGTAGCCGACAATTTCCAGGCCATAGCCGGCCATGCTCGGCATGCGTCGTGGGTTACCCAATAGTTTCATTTTGTGCACACCGCACTCACGCAAAATTTGCGCCCCAATGCCGTAGGTGCGTAAATCCAGACGTCCTCGCTCTGGGCCGTGGCTGGCGCGTGCCGTGCCGTCGAATTGCGACAGCAGTTGAGCCCCGCTTTCGCCACAGTTTAAAAACACCACAACACCTTTGCCTGCAGCAGCAACCCGTGCCAGACTGGCATCCAAACTCCAAGAATGTAGGGTGCGGCCGACTTCAAGCGCATCGAGCACCGACAGTGGTTCGTGCACGCGCGCCAGCACCGTTTCGTCGGCAGTCCATTGACCTTTGACCAGCGCCAGGTGCACGCCATGGTCGGTTTTGTCTTTGAAAGCATGTGCGATGAATTCCCCGTGTGCCGTGTTGAAAACGCGGCTGCCAACGGCATGCACCAACGATTCCACTCGGCTACGGTGTGCAATTAAGTCAACAATCGTGCCGATCTTCAGGCCATGCTCAGCAGCGAAGAGTTGCAGATCGGGCAGGCGCGCCATGGTGCCGTCGTCTTTCATGATCTCGCAAATCATGGCTGCGGGTGTGCAGCCAGCCATGGCGGCCAAGTCACAGCCAGCTTCGGTGTGCCCCGCACGCATCAGCACACCGCCTTCGACCGCTTGCAAGGGAAAAATGTGACCGGGTTGCACCAGATCTTCGGCAATGGCGTTGGGCGCTACTGCTGCCTGAATGGTGCGGGCTCGGTCAGCTGCAGAAATGCCGGTTGTTACACCTTCTGCGGCTTCAATCGATACGGTGAATGCCGTGCCCTTTTTGTCACCATTGCGCGCTGTCATGGGGGGCAGCTGCAAGCGTTCACAGCGCTCCTGATTGAGTGTCAGGCAGATCAGGCCACGACCAAAACGCGCCATGAAGTTGACCGAATCGGCTGTCACGTGCTCGGCTGCCATGACCAGATCACCTTCGTTTTCGCGGTCTTCTTCATCAACCAAAATCACCATGCGACCAGCGCGCATGTCGGCCACAATGTCTTCTACGGGAGATATCGAAACAGGTGTTTGCTCTTTCATACGGAAATGCTCTGAACTTTGGTGTGAGTTGATGGGGTGCTGAATGTTGCGGGTTTGCGGTTTTCAGGCATCATGACGAACCCATGAATTATCCGTTGATTGTGAAAACCTTCTGTGCAGGCTTATTCTGCAGTTTTTTAGGTGCGCACTTCTAGGCTATTTTTTGACATCTAGCGTTTGTCAGCTATGCATAAGCAGCTATATTATCGATAGTGTTCTCTGAATTCATATGGCCTTTCGCAAGGCTCTAATGTCGTTTGCCCCTTTTACTGCAGGATTTGATATGAAGACCTACCCACATTTGCTCGAGCCGCTTGACCTTGGTTTCACCACGCTGCGCAACCGCGTCATTATGGGCTCGATGCACGTGGGTTTGGAAGAAGTGAAAGATGGCTTTGCTCGCATGGCGGCGTTTTATGCCGAGCGCTCTTTGGGTGGAGTAGGGCTGATCGTGACCGGCGGCATTGCGCCCAACGACCTGGGCCGCCCGATGCCGGGCGGTGCGCGTCTGACCACCGCTGCAGAGGCCGATAAACACCGAATCGTCACCGATGCCGTGCACCAGGCCGGCGGCAAGATCGCCATGCAAATTTTGCACTTTGGGCGCTACGCCTACCACGCCGATCTGGTGGCGCCGAGTGCCTTAAAAGCCCCGATCAACCCGACCCGGCCGCGCGCCCTGAGTGGTGACGAGGTGATGCAAACCATCGACGACTACGCGCGCTGCGCCGCGCTGGCGCAAAGCGCGGGCTATGACGGCGTGGAAATTATGGGCAGTGAGGGTTATTTGCTCAATGAATTTATTGCCGCACGCACCAATCAGCGTGACGACGAATGGGGTGGCTCGTATCAAAATCGCATTCGTTTCCCGCTGGAGATCGTGCGTCAGGTGCGCCATCGGGTCGGCCCCAATTTCATCATCATCTTTCGTCTGTCAATGTTGGATCTGGTTGAAGGCGGCTCCACGTTGGAAGAAGTGATTGAGCTGGCCCAGGCACTGGAAGCCGCCGGGGTCAGCATTCTGAACACCGGCATTGGTTGGCACGAGGCGCGCATTCCCACCATTGCCACCAAGGTGCCGCGTGCGGCCTGGGCTTGGGTAACGCAACAGCTCAAAGGCAAAGTCGGCATTCCGCTGGTGGCCACTAACCGCATCAACACACCCGAGGTGGCTGAAGCATTGCTGGCAGATGGCTTTTGCGACATGGTGTCGATGGCGCGGCCGTTTTTGGCTGACCCGCTGTTTGTGCAAAAAGCGGCAGCTGGCAAAGCCGATGAGATCAACACCTGCATTGGCTGCAATCAGGCCTGCCTGGACCACACCTTTGCCGGCAAGGTGACCTCGTGTCTGGTCAACCCACGCGCCTGCAACGAGACCCTGATCCACATCACGCCGCTGCAAAAACGTGAGCGCGTTGCGGTTGTGGGTGCTGGGCCAGCGGGCTTGAGCTTTGCCACCACAGCGGCGCAGCGCGGTTTTGAGGTGACGCTGTTTGATGCCGCCAGCCAGATTGGTGGCCAGTTCAACGTGGCAAAACAAGTGCCAGGCAAGGAAGAGTTTGAAGAGACGCTGCGCTACTTTGGCCGCCAGCTTGAATTGACCGGTGTCACCGTGAATCTAGGCAGCCGTGTCAGCGCCGCCGAGTTGATCAAAGGCGACTACGCCCACATCGTGCTGGCCACCGGTGTCACACCGCGCACGCCGCCGATTGAGGGCATTGACCACCCCAAAGTGCTGGGTTACCTGGATGTGCTGCGCGACAAACGCCCCGTGGGCAAGACCGTGGCGCTGATCGGGGCGGGAGGCATTGGCTTTGACGTGGCCGAATTTTTGCTGAATGAGGGCGTCAGCCCGAGCATGGACACGGCCAAGTTCTTTGCCGAATGGGGTGTGGATACGGCGTATGGCACACGCGGTGGTTTGACGACACCGCATATCGACGCGGCTCCACGCAAGCTGTACCTGCTGCAACGAAAGGTCAGCAAAGTGGGTGACGGTTTGGGTAAAACCACCGGTTGGATTCACCGCACTTCGCTGAAAAACCGCGCAGTCGAGATGCTGGCCGGAGTCACTTACCGCAAAGTCGATGATGCCGGCTTGCACATCAGCGTGGGCGACAAAGAGCTGCTGCTGCCAGTTGAAAACGTCATCATCTGCGCCGGGCAAGAGCCGCAGCGCGAACTGCAAGCCGAGTTGTTGGCCGCTGGCTGCAACGTTCACTTGATTGGCGGGGCCGATCAGGCCGCCGAGCTGGATGCCAAACGCGCCATCAAACAGGGGTTGGAGCTGGCAGTGGCGCTTGAAACGATTAACAAAAAAATACCCTCTAGCGCAATACCAGCGGGCACAGGCAGCTCTGAAAAAAGTAGCATTGAAGGCTACCAGACCTTGACTGTGAGCCTGGTTGACCACATCGCCACCATTCGCCTGAATCGCCCCGAAAAAGCCAACGCCATGAACCTGGCCATGTGGCACGAGATTCGCCAAGCCTTCAAATGGGTCGATGCCACACCCGAAGCCCGTGTAGCCATTCTGGAAGGCGAAGGCAAGTTTTTTACCAGCGGTATCGACCTGCAAATGATGATGGGTTTGGGCGAGCAAATTCAAAACGACTGCGAAGCCCGTACCCGTGAAAACCTGCGCCAGGTCATACTGGACCTGCAAGACACACTCACATCTTTAGAGCGCTGCCGTAAACCCGTGCTGGCAGCTGTGCATGGCGCCTGCATTGGTGGCGGTATTGATCTGATTTGCTGCGCCGACATGCGCTATTGCTCGGCGGACGCCAGCTTTAGCATCAAAGAAATCGACATTGGCATGACCGCTGACGTGGGCACCTTGCAGCGCTTGCCCAGGCTGATCGGCGAAGGCATGGCGCGCGAGCTGGCCTATACCGGACGCAAATTTGATGCGACTGAGGCCCAGCACATGCGCCTGGTCAACCGGGTGTTCGAGTCGCGCGAAGCGCTACAAAAAGGTGTGCACGCCATGGCCGCCAGCATTGCGTCCAAGTCACCTTTGTCGGTGCGTGGTGTGAAAGAAATGATCACCTACGCACGCGACCACACGGTAGCCGATGGCCTGAACTACATCGCCACCTGGAACGCCGCCATGCTGATGAGCAACGACCTGCAAGAGGCCATGATGGCCAATATGGGCAAGCGGGGGGCGGTGTTTAAGGATTGAGGACGTGCTTACACCAGACTACCCAGCGCATCCAGCGGACTGGCCGTGCCGCCCGCTGCCACCTTGAGCACATGGGTGTAGATCATCGTTGTGGAAACATCGGAGTGACCAAGCAACTCTTGCACCGTGCGGATATCAGTGCCAGCTTGTAGCAAATGCGTGGCGCAAGGATGAACCGACACCGGTTTGCCAATGCCAGCCAAAACGACTGCCTTTTTGAGCTACTTTCAGAAGAGTTTTGTGAATAGATTAATACGCATCGCCCAGATTAATCCGCAGGTTTTGCTGTGTACATTACGTTAGACAGCACTGGCAACGCCATGGCCGCTCCCAGTTCAGAAGAGGCACGCATCGAGCTTGTGGCGTATGCGTCTGAATGGCCAGAGCTATTCGCACGCGAGAAGGCGGTGTTAGAACTCGTCCTTAAGCCATGGCTTGCTGCCGAAGCCGAGCACATCGGTAGTACCGCAGTCGTAGGCATGTCAGCCAAACCAATCATCGACATCATGGCGCCCGTCTACGATCTGGAGTCATCGAGGTTGGCCATTCATGCAGCGCAAGCGCTTCACTATTGTTACTACCCATACAAGCCGGAGCAAATGCACTGGTTCTGCAAGCCCTCACCGGCCAAGCGTACCCATCATTTGCACTTGATCCCATGGCATAGTCGGCTTTGGCTCGAACGTCTCGCATTTCGGGATGCACTGCGCAAGAGCGCAACGTTGGCAGGTCAGTACGAGTTACTCAAACACGAACTCGCAGCTCGGTTTGCGCGCGACCGAGACACTTACACTGAAGGCAAGTCAGCGTTCATCTCGACAGTGCTCATGGCCCAGGCAGCAGCGGTGCAAAGTACTGACTAACCCGTCGCAAGCTTAGTTTAAACGCTATAGCCGTGCAGATTCATAGATAGTTTTGTGCTATGAATTCAACTGACATCGAACGATATGAACTCAGCGTGCTGCAATCGGAGCATGCGTATTTGGTTCATTTGTTGCGCGCTAGCTTCGCTTGCCCGTTCACGCGTTGTTCTTGCCCCAAATATTCGACGCGCCATGTTCAAGGTTATTCACTTTTTTGACCTTGGTTGTCTCGAAGTTGCCAGACCTGTCCAAGTGTTGGCGATCGCCCATCATCGCCGTTTAAAGCAGTTGATCGTCACCACCCAATGTCGCGTCCAAACGAGCCAGTAGCGCAACGAGTTTCGCTGAATTCTCGGAGGTCGATGTGGGCGTTGTTGGTTTGGTAGGGGTGTCTGTGCGCTGTTGGTCAGATAAATCAAACGCCAAATTTAAAGCTGCCAGCACCGCGATGCGGTCTCGCGCTCGCACTTTGCCTGCATCGCGGATTTTGCTCATGGCCGTATCAACACGCTCGACGGCATCGAGCAAACGCGCTTCGCCACCATCTGGGCAGCCCAGCAAATAGCTCTGACCCAGGATTTGCACTTCAAGCTGCTTCATGGTGCAGTTCCCTGTTTGAGAATTGGTGCCGTCTCAGGCAAGCGCACAAGCAATGCATCAATTCGAGCTCGTGCAGCACTTAAGCGTGACTTGAGTGAGTCGCGCTCTAGCGCGAGCGAGTCAATCTGTTGGTAAAGCAAGGCGTTGGTGCGTGTGAGTTCCTCATAGCGCACCAGCAGGCGCTCAACGCGTTCTGCTATTTGATCAATTTGGGACTGGTCTGACATAGGCTGAGATTCTATTGTTATGCGATGAAGGCTGGGCAATTTTTAATTCGCTTTGGTTTGGTTTACCTGTGCTGACATGCGGCAATATCTTGAGGGCCGATGCTATACTTAGACGGCTTTGCAATACGCTATATCAATTGGCAGCTTGCAAAGTTAATCCACAAACCAGTCTCACCAAGGTGTTGCCGCAGCTAACTTCAAAGCAGAAGTCCTGACGCGGCAAAACAGACTGGATTTTAGACTTAACCTTTGGAGTTTTCTTATGGCAATAACTATGCGCGAAATGCTTGAAGCAGGCGTTCACTTC
>CAIYYA010000353.1 GCA_903930255.1 uncultured beta proteobacterium | reverse complement strand
GCTTGTGCGGTTTTAATCGAACAGTTGCGCATGCGCGGCCGTTCTGATGAACTTGAGCCCGAACAAAAGCGCGAAAAAGCCAAAATCATGCGGCGCATACTGCTCAATGATGCGCAAATTCGGTACCTGGCCGAACCCTGGTTGGACCAGTTGGATAAAAACTCGGTGGACTGCTCGCCGTTTTTACATTAGTTCAATTCAACAACGCGTACAAATGGTCCAACCGCGTCCAATTGGATGAGGTGAGCAGGTTTTCGGCCTTGGTTGCAAAGACCATGTTGTGTTGGTAGAAGCGGCAGAATATTTGGGTTGTCTCTACCATGTCGGCCGCACTCAAAGCGGTGCCTTTGCCCGCTGCCCGGCCCGCAAGCATCAGGCGCAATATGCCGTATCGGGTGAGCAAACGGCGGTAATGTTCCATAGCCGATTTGCGACCCCAGGGAAAAATTTCTTTCACCAAGTCGTTGAGTAAATAGCGTCCCATCAACTGTGCATGCATCTCGCCAGTCTCCATCAGCAAGGTGTTGCCATAGCGGTAGTTGGCGCTAATCTTTTCCCAGTCGAGGTTTGTGTCAATGCCCAAGCCGGACCTGATTGCTTCCAGCGTCTGCGTCCAAATACTCACACTTCCACTGGGACTAGTGCTTCCGAAGAGGGTCGCAAAGATCGTGACACTGGCCTCCTGGCGATGACTCAACTGATCAACAATTGAATGAATACGTCCGCTCTCAACCAGGCTTGTCATTTCTGACAACAGATCACCTACGGTGGCTTGCGTGTCGTTCGTTACCAGTTCATCCAACTGCTGGCACAGCCAGCCCAGGGCGGCCAAGCGCTCGGTGTTGGAAAGTCCTTCTGTCTGAAATAGTTGAATGCAAAAAAACCGCACATCGTCCATTTGGTCGTGGGAGTAGCCCCCAACGGGGCCAAAGACCAAGGTTGTGGCAAGCCGTGCGGTAAATTCTGCACTGACAAACTCAAATGCATCGGGCAAAGTCAAGGCAAGGCGCGCCGCCTCCGGGCATGAAAGCGTGAGCGTTTGTTCGAATCGTTCGCCAAACTGAACGGTATTGCGCGGATATGCAAAACAGGTGTCGCACAACGCATCCTCCCCCAATGTTTGTTGAATCGTGCAGCTGCCGTCTGCGGCGTGCAGCCCACAATGCGAGTCAGTTGGGCGAAGGTTCATTCGCCCATGCTTGTCTTCGGAGTCTTTGTCAACTTGAATGAGAAAGGTCTTTAACAGCGGTTTGAGCGTCGGCTGAATGACCCGCCGGTATTCCTGAAAACTGTCCTTGTCCACGTTGATCGACCAACCAGCGCAACAGGTGTCAGGGCAATTGCCACCCAGGCAGCGGAACTGCGTGACGTATTTGGGCACCAACATGGTGTCGGTGAAATACTTTGGGGGTGAGTCTTTGGAGTGAGTCTGGTCGAGCATATTGCTTCAAGCGTTTTGTTTACGGAGACGCATACATCTATGTCTCGCAATGCTGCAATTTGCTTTGTCTTGAAGGCTTCTTGAAAAATTGAAAAAGGTTGTATATAGATTCATCTTGTCGTCAATGATTTCAGTAGTTGTTGATTAGTATCGCTTGACTGTACTTCGTTTTTGTTGGAGGATGTACTGATGCAAACTTCTCTCTTGGACGCACTTGCCTCTTACCAGTTAACGAGTAGGGGGTTGTCTGCACCAGTGCAAAAGACGGACTCGGGCGTCACACAAGTGGATTCAAACTACAGTGGTGGTGTTTCGGATTCCGTGTACACAAGCCTTTCCGGGTTAGGGCAGTTGCTCTCGGCAACAAGTTTGCTCGGCAACCAACTTGTAAGCACGACGAGCGACCAAGCCAACACGATATCTTCATCAATTGCTGTCAGCGATCCTAGCGTGACTGCAACCATCACGGACGGAACGCAGGCCACGACGGCAAGTTATCTTGTCAATGTTACGCAAATCGCGGCGCCACAAATTCAAAAAAGCATTTATTTCGCAAGTGACACCGCCGACTATTTGGGGCCTGGTAGCTTTCAAATACAAACAGCTCAAGGTTCTACCAACATCACCGCAACATCCGGCTCGTTAATTGATATTGCAAGCGCTATCAACGGTGCAAATGCGGGAGTTAGCGCCAGTATTACCACGGACACAGTGGCAGGCAGTCAACTGGTCTTGACCGCTAGTCAGACCGGGACTTCAGGTAATTTTGTGATTTTGGCACCTCAGGGTGACCCGTTTAACGTCTTGGCAACTCATTTTTCTCAGTTGGGATTGGCGGTTAGCCAAACGTCGAAGGATGCCACCTATACCGTGAATGGCGGAAGTGTTCAGACTAGCGGTGACAATAGTGGCATTCAATTAGACAATGCCGTAACGGCGAGCTTGGTATCAACGGGTAGCAGCACTGTCACCGTCACTGCAACATCGGCACCGGCGGCAAGTTACAACCAGGTGTTGGCGACTGCGAGTGGCTTGATCTCTCAGTACAACGCATTTCAATCCACATTTAACCAATTATTGAGTGCTGGGCAAGCATTGAATGGCAACGCAGCGGCAACCAACTTGCAAAGTCAGTTTTCGGGTTTGGTGAGCAGCGGTTTGGCACAAGGTGTGGGCATTGGCGCTGGCGTTGCGGCGAATACGATTCAGTTGAATGCAGTGACGCTTCGGGCATCTTACGACACCAACGCTACGGACACGATCAACAACCTCAATACCCTGGTAGATTCCGTTCGCAGCTTGGCCCAAAACACAATTTCGGGCACTGGATCGGGCACGATAAACGATTCGTTCAATACCATGACTTATTCGATCAAGAGCGGAATTACCAGTACGTTAAGTAGTGCCACGTCGCCGGTTCCCTCATGGATCGTCGACTATCTTACGAATCATGCGGTGACTTCAAGCAGCGGTTTGTTACCGGTTGAGGGGTTTTCCACCTACGTTTGACACTTTTCAAACAAAACTGTGTTTAAAGGTGCGCAGGCGCAGGCGGGGGCGTACCTATCCGAACAAGTAACTGCAGGTGTTTGCTTCAATCATGGGTCAAGGGCTGGTGGTGATGAAGTGATGTCAGCCTGAGTGGCTTGAATAGGCTTTCTTCGTTGCTTTTTCACTTTGCACCAGTCCTGCCATACCTTTCGCAATTTGGCTTCCAGGTCCTTGGTTACCGTTGCTCCGTCCATTAGCGGTGACGCTTGCATTGCCTCGCGCAATCCTGTACGCACGCCAGACAGCCACACCACATCATTTGCACACCGCTGCGCAATGGCTATGTACTCGTCGTGCGTTTGCGCCACAAATTCCGGGTGGCCTACTGTCGACATCATTGAGGTGGCTGAGCGGTGAATGGGGCTTTTTCCCGCCAGCGTAATGACTGGCACACCCATCCAAAGGGCGTGGGCTGTCACCGTGGCACCCGTATACGGAAAGGCATCTAACACCACATCCACTTTATTGTGGAACTCAAAGTATTCCTTTAGCGGCTTGCGTGGAAACAACCTCAGTTGTTCAAGCGGCACGCCACAGTCGGCACAGGTTGAACGCACCTGTTCATTCAGCACCTCGTCGTCTTCTTTGCCGCCGGTGGCCACATACAGTACCGCATTGGGTATCGCTTGCAGCAACTGTCCCCACAAAGTAAATACTTTTGGATTGATTTTTCCAAACGCATTGAACGACGCAAAGGTTATGTTGTCATTCTTCAGTGCCGGTAGTTCATTGACCACCAAGTCCACCGCTTCGTGGCTTGTTTTGTAGCACCAGCCGCTCACGATCCGCAGCAGCTTCTCAGCATGTAAGTGCTCGGTCAAGCCTGGCGGGTCCATAAATTCATCGGTAATGCGGTAATCAATGGCTGCCACGCCGGTGGTGGTCGGCATACCCAAGGTGGTCATTTGAATCGGTGCCGGCTTGCGGCCGAACAAGTACAACCGGTGGTACGCGGTGTGGTTGGAT
>CAIYYA010000352.1 GCA_903930255.1 uncultured beta proteobacterium | reverse complement strand
GAGCTTGTCGAACCACCCTTCGACAGGCTCAGGGCGAACGGTTTCATGAATCGGGGTGTCGTGAAAAAACATGGCAGTTAGAGTAATTTAACTGGAAAGCAGCAATGAACACAATCACACTGGAGCCTGGCAAGCGTGGCGGCAGACCTTGCCTACGTGGTTTGCGCATTTCTGTGTATGACGTGCTAAGCATGCTGTCGAACGGTATGTCGGCGCAAGAAATCCAGGACGATTTTCCGGAGTTAACCGCTGACGACATCCGTGCCGTGCTCACTTATGCGGCCCACCGTGAACACCAGGTTGTGTCGCTCCAGGTTCAATGAAACTGTTGCTTGATGAAAATCTGTCAAGACGGCTGGTGCCGTTCTTGCAGCATGATTACCCCGGGATCAGCCAAGTCGTTTTGCTGGGGCTGGAGTCAGCATCAGACAAAGATGTGTGGCTCAAGGCCAAAACAGACGGCTACGTGAACAGTGACCCGCGATGCAGATTTTCAAGAGCTGTCACTGGTTTGGGGGCAACCGCCGAAAGTTATTTGGCTACGCACATTCAATCAATCCAATCAGCCACGTTAAGCGCACTGATCGACAACAGTGAAGCCATCATGGCATCACTTTTCGGCAACGACTTGGCTTGTATTGAAATTTTGCCCTGATTTTGATGTTTTGGCAGAGCTGATGAGGCACACAGCGCTAGCAAATTTGGAGTACGACCGCATCACCAGCCTCAAATTTGGTTCACATCGCCAACCCGGTTGTACTCAGACCATCATTAAACTCGTTTGAGCGTTAGTTACAATTGGCGTATAAACTTGTATCAACATTGTGGAGACGCTACATGACAGCAACCGTAACAGCAGACCAGACAATTCAAGTGTGGGGCAACGGCCTCGCTGTGCGCATTACCGCACCCGTGGCCAAAGCGGCACGGTTCGCTCTGGGTTTGCCGATCAAGCTTGAAGTGGTTGAGGGGGGTGTTTTCTTGCGTGCCGTGGGCAAGCCTAAATTGTCTCTGGCACAAAAACTCAAGGCTTTCGACCCCGCCATTCATGGTGGCGAGGTGATGGCCGCCGGGCGCGTTGGCACCGAGGTTTTTTGATGGGCATTAGCAAGCCATGGGTGCCCGATCGGCGTGACATGATCTGGATTGACTTCAACCCCCAAGTAGGCGGCGAAATGCACGATGAACACCCCATGCTGGTGCTGTCAACCATGGCTTTTAACGAGCGCACCGGTATTGTGATTGGGCTGCCCATGACGCATGCAGCGTCAAACGAGAGCAATCCATTTGCCGTCAAGTTCACAACGACCAAGGGTGAGGTGGGCTATGTGCTGGCACACCAGCCAAAGTCGTTCGATTGGCGCAAGCGTGGCGCCCGACCGCACCCCTGGAAGCAAGTGTTGCCAGGCGTATTTGAGTCAGCGTGTGAAGAGTTGAATGGAATTATTCAAATTGGATAACCCTGTTTGACAGGGTTAATTCGGATAATTCGAGCCTGACCCTGTTAATTCAAACCGGCTGTGTAAAACAGCCCGTAACGCACGCCAGTCGTGCATAGCCAGCTATCAAATCAGGTGCAGCTTGAAATTCGTCAAATCTGCCTCAGCAGTTTTGGCAGCGACGAAGAAGGGAATAATTGCTGCCTGACCCTAACTTTCATGGTCAAGAAGGCCGCCCCGAATTATGAAAAACGTATTCATTCAAATATTTTGAACATAAATTGGTCGATTGCACGTTGTTTCACGTTAATTAAGCTGCATTTTCCGTTAAAGTAAGGATTTCTTACTTAAGGAATTTCTATGCTTGCCAAAATGACCTCGAAAAATCAGTTGACTCTGCCCAAAAGCATCGTTGGCTTAGTGGGGATGCCTGAATACTTTGAGGTGGAAGTGAAAGCTGGGCAAGTTGTTTTGACACCGGTGCGAATTCAGCGCGCTGATGCGGTTCGCGCCAAATTGGCAGAGCTGAACTTGACCGAGTTGGATGTGGCAGCGGCTGTTGCGTGGGCGCGCCCATGAGGGTTGTGCTTGACACCAACGTGGTGCTGTCAGCGTTGGTGTTTGGCGGCGGTTTGGCTGGCAGACTGCGCATGGCTTGGCAAAACCAGCAGGTCTTGCCGCTGGTGAATACCGACACGGCTCAAGAGCTGATGCGCGTGCTGGCCTACCCCAAGTTTCACCTGTCGCCGTCAGATCAACAACAATTGTTGGCCGACTACTTGCCTTACAGCCAAAGCGTCAAAATCCCCGAATCGATGCCACCCGTACCCGAGTGCCGCGATCCGTATGACTTGATGTTTATGCGCCTGGCGGTGGTTGGCAAAGCCCGTGTGCTGGTCAGCGGTGACAAAGATTTGCTGACCCTGGCCACGGCCTTCAAATCAATGACCGGCTGCCCGATCCAGAGCGTTGAGGCTTTTTTTAGCACTTTGTGATCTGCTCAAGCTAACTGATTTCTGTTGCCGTAAAAACACTGCAACGCCCGTCATCTGTGCATGAGCAGCTATCAAATTAGGTGCAGATTGAAATCTATCGAGCCCACCCCAGCAGTTTTGCGAGTGTCGAATAAGTGAACAGCGGTAGCAAATTTGGGGTCCGAGTACGACCGCACCACCAGCCTCAGATGCCGTTCACAGCGCCAACCTGGTTCTACTCAGCACCCCAATATTGCGGGGCATGTTTTTGGCGTACAAAAACAGCTTGCAGCGCCCGTCAAAGCTGCATAGCCAGCTATCAAATCAGGTTCAATTGAAGCGCGAATTTTAATATCAGCCGTAACGCGACGGTTTTCCTACTGCTCAACTTTTCGATACGGTCCATTGGGAATCGCATTGGGGCCCAGTACAAAAACCATCTGATTGGCCTGCTGAGTCAGAGGTAAATAGTTTGGCGCAGCGCGGGTGATTGCGGCGCTTATAGCTGTCGCCACTAAATCAATCAGTGGGTTGCCTGAGCTGTTGTTGTTTTGTGGCGTGTACTGCATGGCTTGGGTGGCTTTCCAAATCTCGATGCCGTCTTTGGCCACCATTCGGTAATCAAATTCCACCGTCACGGTTGTTGTAATCAGCGCGTACTTGGCATCCCAGCGCTTGATGGTTACATACAGCACCGCATCGGCTCCAAACAATTGGGCCAAAGTTTCAGGCGGCTGCTGGTGAATTTGCTCGCCCTCGTAAAAGCCTTCTTGTTCCAGCACAAACTTGGCCGTGTTGACCGGGAACACATAAAACCCCTTTTCGGCCAGTGGCAAGGAAAGTGTTGATAACAGATAGTTCGGTGCATCCACATCCAGCGACTTGTTAACGGCGGGCACCACCAAAATCGACTTGGGCGCTGCGGCAATGAATGCACTCAAATCTTTCTTGGCTGGCGCACTGGCACAGCCGGTCAGTATTGCAACCAAAAAAAACAGTAACCAATTGGTGGACTTCATGACTTGACCTCGGCTTTGGCGTTGATGCGTTTGGCTACGTTGGTAATGAGTGAATCCATCAAGCCCCGGCTTTCCGGCCATGCCTCGCGCTCTTTGGTGTACATCGCCACAGCCTTAGTCCCATCGCCCGCTTGCAGGTACAAGGTACCCAGCTCGGCGTACAGGCCCGGTGCAACCTTTTGCTTGGCAGACTCCATTTTGGCGACGTGCAACTCAAGCCCCTGGCGGAACTCAACCGCCTTCTCGGGGTTTTTGTACGACTGGTAAAGCATCGTGTCGTAGCCGCCCCATTGGTACATGCCACTGCGCGTGGCGCAGCCCGTCAGGCATAAGCCCAACAGCGCTAGCAGGACAATTTTCAGGTGCAAGTTTTTCATTTGACGTTAAACGGGCGAGCAACGCCGTCTCCAAGGTAAGCACGCTCACTGAGCAACACCTCTGTGCCACTGACAATTTGCACACCGTGGGAACCTGACAAGACCCGCAACGCACCCTTGCCATCTACAAAATCACCCAGTCGGCCTGAGTCCAGACCATCGACCAGCACACGCGCCTCGTTCAGTCGGGCATCTGCCAGGTCAAAGCGAAACGAAATTTGTGGGCGCAAATCGACCACACTTTGTCGCTCTGTGGGGTACTGAACGCAACCGGTAAGCGCCACCAATGAGCCCGCAATCAAGCTGACGGCCATCCACTTGTTGTTCAATTTCATGATGCATCCTTCACGCGAACCACCAACTGCTCTACTTTGAAGCCATCTACCGTGCCATTGACGATGCTGCCCATCGAGCCTTCGTTGACTTCGCTGTCACCAAAATTGGAGTCGATGCGCAATTGCGCCACTTCGCGCCCAGGCAGTGTGATCTCAAAGCCGGTTTGAGGCGACTTGATTTTTTCACCCAGCGTTTGCACCGAAAAAACCATGCCCGGTTTGAGTCCCTGAGATTTCCCACCGGCCACGAAATAGCGCCCTTTGTCGGCTGACAAGAAGAAGGTTTGCCAAGGTCGCCCAGCCATTTCGGTCGACAGCCGGTTCACCGCCTCAGAGATCGCCTGCCGAATGGCCGAGTCGTTCAAGGTGCCGTCATAAGCTGCTTGCGAGCCAAAACCAAAGGTCGAGGCCGACTCGGTAGAGGTCTCGCCCGCGCCCGAGGTAGCAAAGAAAACCTGCCCAGTCGTCACGTCCACCACGCGCAAATCCACTTTGGCAAATGCCACCTGTTTTTTGCTGGAAGACAAAAAGCCGCTTTCGCCCACAGTTTTGCGACCAAACTCAGTCAGCGAGCCCACGATCAGCGCGTCAACGCCAACTAGGTTGAGCTTGACACCAGTCAGATTGCTCTCGTCTTTGAGCCGGGAAATATCCGGCCGCTCAAAGACGATGTAAGCGCCCGATTCAGTCAGCGACTTGCTGAGCAAATCAGTCACTTGTTTTCCCAAGGGGTCACCGGCAGAGTCGCGCAGCAGCGAGCGGCCGTAAGACGTTTCATTGGTGATGCGCCCCAGAGCAATTTTGCGTTTGAGCGTGGGCTTGGCCGGTGCAGCCAGTGCCACTGTCTGCTGCGCTGCTTGTTGCGCCGCTGCGGCTTGCGGTGCTTCTTTGACGGCGATGGGTGGGGACTGCACGGCGCAGCCGGTGAAGAAGGCTGTTGCTGCTATGGCGGTTGCCAGCCAAATTAGCCGGTAAGGGTGTCGTTGCTTGTCGGTAGTCATTGAGTGACCTGTGGTTGGTTTTTGAAGGGTGAGGAATTCGCGAGGCAAGTCGTTACACGGTCAAAGGAGTGGTTCGTGCAACTGATTGGTGTGTCGGTTTGAGGTTGTAATTCAAGCTTAGAGACTTTGATTACTATAAAAAATCTAGCAAGTAACGCTTGCTGAACAAACGTCAGCGCATGATTAAATTTATTTAAAACGATACTGGTTCGTTTGATTTTTGCAGCCATGAACAGATGGCCGCGCCAAGTAAACCGGAGCGCGGATGGGGCGAACACGGTTGGCTTAATATGTGAATGTCAAGGTTCCTGTGCTATCCACTGCAGTTTCTGAAAGTTCGGTGAATGCACCGTTTGGATCAATTCTGAATGTTGAGGTTGAAGTTTGTGTAACGGCTCCGAGCGTGTCCTTATCCGTACTGATAATTTTTAACAAAGCCGTTGCTGCAGTGTCTGGCTGCAAAGCAAAAGAATATTCAGTCGTGCCAAGGTAAGAGGTTTTTGCGCTTGTTGTGTATCTGTCGAAAGTGATCAAGCTACCCGTGTCATAGACCCGTGCAGTTGCCGGAATATTGACTGCCCCTGTCACAATTTCGTAGGTTGTGATTGTGATCCCTGCCCCAACTGTGCTACTACTGACACCTTTTGGCATGTAATTGGAGTCCACATAGCTCGTTGAGGTCGTAGTTAGTGGTGTCGATCTACCGTTAGCAATCAATGAAACGCTCGCTGTTGAAGTTTGTTGCAGAACGGGCGCGCCTTCAAACGATGCAGCGGTAGCACTGCCCGATGTCACTGTGCCATTGCCCGTCACGGTGACACCGTTTATGGTGCCACTGATGGTGAACGGCTTGCCAGACCTTATTTGGGTCAGATCATTGACGTAGGCTGTTTTCAGTTGAAACGTAGAGGTGGAAACAACCGTGGCGGTTCCACCACCACCAGCGCCCCCACAAGCCACAAGAAAAGCCGTTGACAGCGTGATTGCAAGCAGATTGAGAACTTTCATGTTGAACCTTTGTACTTGATTGCGATGGTCTTGGTATTTTTCTGACTTGCGTGCCATCGGCGCAGGTTTTCCAACGATTCTGAAATTTTTGGCGTGCGTGCGCTGGGCAGCGACTGTTGGCGGCTGCAATGGTTTGAATTGACGAAATGGGTAAAACGCACCAGACACTCCCTTGGTTTTTGAGCTTATGAATTCAAAGCTTCTTTTCTTGAATGTAATCGATATTCACATTAAATTCGATTATTAATCGATTTATTCGGCGTACTTCCCAATAGTTTCTGATGCATGTCAAATGCATCCAAGCTCATTGAAAATCAAGCCTTTGCAGATCGCCTGCGTATTGCGCTTAAAGGTGTGGGGGTGCGGCCTTCGCCCACTGTTGTGGCGAATGAATTCAACCTGCGCTACTGGGGCAAAAGCATCACATCGCACACAGCGCGTAGTTGGCTCCTCGGCAAATCTATCCCCATGCAAGACAAGCTGCGGGTGTTGTCCGAGTGGTTGCATGTCAGCGCCGACGAGTTGCGCTTTGGCACGCTCAGCCCCAGCGTGAAAAATCAGGCCGGCAGCCTGGACACCACCGCGCTCACCATGCAAGACCGTGACATGCTGGTCAAGTACACCGCGCTGTCGCTGGCCGACCGCAAAACCGTGTGCGATGTGGTGCAGGCGCTGGCCGTGGCGGCTTCAGTGAAGGCTCGGGGATGATGGCTATTGCAGGGTTTGGGAAGTGCACGTATTTCACTCAGTCTTGCTGCATATGCATGATGCAGATACACTCTAGCCATGAACATTTGGGACGGCCACAAACGCAACACTAATCTGAAAGATCACGGTATTGATTTTGCTGATCTGGAAGGTTTTTTTGATGGCGATTTGCTTACCCGCGAGGACACCCGTCAAAACTACGCAGAGCAACGTTTTCAAAGCATCGGCGAGTTCAAGGGAGTTACTTTGTTTGTTGTGTGGACACCGCGCGGCGAAAACGGTGACACGGCGCATCTGATCTCAGCACGAAAGGCAGAAAATCATGAATACAAAACTTGGCACTCGCGCTACCAAAAGCGCTAAGGGGCAAACCAACTGGGATGCGCTCAAAGCCATGCCTGATTCGGCCATTGCATTCACCCAGGACGCGCCACAAACAACGCCTGCGGATTGGGCCAATGCGGTGGTTCATCGGGGCTTGCCACTGCCGGTAAAAAAGGAGCAGATCGCCCTGCGCATTGATGCCGATGTAATTGAGTGGTTTCGCGCCCAAGGAAGCGGCTGGCAAACGCGTATGAACGCAGTTCTTAAAGCTTATAGCCGTGCCGTTGGTCAGCAGAGTGTCTGAAAATTGTGTCAGACCAAACGCTGTAATTGGACCTAAATATGCCGTTAGCGCTTGTCAATAAAGCGTATCAAGCTATTGATTTGATATCAGTCAAAGTTAAATCACGCCACTGAAGTCGTGGCAGCCTTCAGCATCCAGGGTCTCGGGCTGGCCAAATACACCGCGCTGTCGCTGGCCGACCGCAAAACCGTGTGCGATGTGGTGCAGGCGCTGGCTGTGGCGGCTTCGGTGAAGGCTCGGGGGTGAATTCAGGCTGGCAACGCAATCGACCGATCAAAAAGTGTTTCGGGCGCGATATCCAGGTTACCCGGCCAGCACACGGTGTCGAGGGCAACGTAGGCTTGTTTGAACAATGACACATCCGTCAAGCGTGAGAATACCCCGCGCTGCAAGTAGGGTCGGGCATCAAACAGGCGATGGTCTCCGGTGTTAAACCAGAGTTCCAGTGAAAAATCATCATTTGCTACAACGTGAACCACAGTTTCCATAGCCCGGGCCTAGCGTAATGGGTCAATGGCAAATGGTGTCTGCCCCGACACGACCAGGTCCCAGTCAGCCAGCAATGATTCGCGCTGGATTTCAATCCAAGCCTGAACCAAACGGGTTTTTGCTATTGGAAACTCCCCCCCAAGTAGCGCACCATCGTTGATCGAAAACGATGCTTCCTGGCCTTGGTATTTGGCATGAATGTGCGGCAATTTATGTCGTTCATCATCAAAAAAATAGATGCAGATGATCCCGTAAAACATGCTGATGGTTGGCATGGTGTGCTCCTGAAAAATAACCTAGCGCCAAATGTAGAGAAAAACAAAGTACCTGTTGGGCGCGCTGACTGAATTGCCGCATGTCAGCGCCGACATGCTGGCCAAGTACACCCCCTGGCGCTGGCCATGGCGGCTTCGGTGAAGGCTCGGGGGTGAGGGATATTGTGATTTCAGCTGGGCAACTGATCGAAGTTGATTGATCTGGCACGACGGAACCTCAAAACGCAGCGCGCTGCAAGCGGTCGCGCACACCATCCCAGGCGGTTTCGCTTGGGGGAGATTCGATCCAAATCTGCTGGACGCCAAGCGCATCCAATTCACGCAGCGTGGCAAAGAGTTGCTGGGCGGCGGCACTGGCTAGCGCCGGCATTGCCCGAAACAACACCCCGCTGCTGGCCAAAATTGGCAAGTCCGATCGATGCCAAACAGCCAGCAGGTTTACCGCTTCAGGCGTGGCACCGCTGCGCAAGCCTTCGCGCAAAGTTTGAACATCCATCAAACGCACGCGCGCCTTGGGCGCATAGTGCGAATCAAGTGTCCCAGAGGCCTTTGGAGCAGGTGCAGCAAGCGTCTGTAGCTCTTCTTTTTGCAGCACCTGCAGACCACAAACCGCCTGCATCTGCAGCGGCGTGATGGCTCCCGGGCGCAACAGCACGGGCTGGCCACGGGTGCAGTCGATGATGCTCGACTCAATGCCTACCTGGCACGACCCGCCATCGAGTATCAGCAAAGCCGCGCCAAATTCGTCTTGCACATGCTGCGCCGTGGTTGGGCTGACCCGGCCAAACAGATTCGCGCTGGGTGCAGCCAGCCCCAAAAAGCGCGCCTCGGGTGGCGCCACTTGCCCGCTCGCCAGCAAGGCCAAAGCCAGCGGATGCGCCGGGCAGCGCAGACCGATCGTGGCATGGCCACCGGCGGCAGCGCAGGCAACCCCAGGGCGGCGCGGCAAAATCAGTGTCAGCGGGCCTGGCCAAAAGGCGTGCATGAGCTGGCGCGCAAAGGCAGGCACCGCCACCGCGAAATGCTCAACCGCTGCAGCGTTGGCCACATGCACGATCAGCGGATGCCCGGCCGGGCGACCTTTGGCGCTGAAAATTTGTGCCACTGCTGCTTCGTTATCAGCATCTGCCGCCAACCCATAAACGGTTTCAGTAGGCAAGCCTAAAAGGCCTCCAGCGCTTATCTGACGTGCAGCGACAGCTATTGATTCAGCAGCATCACCGGACAAGATCATGTGGCAACCGAAGACTCAAAACGCGTCGATACCCAGCAGCTCGGCAGCCGCCAGCGCGGTTGCGCGCACCTGCCCCAGCGTGGCGCCCGTCACCGTCAAGTGCCCCATCTTGCGCCCCTTGCTGGCTTTGAGCTTGCCATACAGATGCAAATGTGTGCCAGGCAGCGCCAGCACCTTGTCCCAACAGGGGGTGCGGCCTTGCACCCACAAATCGCCCAGCAAATTGAGCATGATGGCCGGGCTGTGCTGGCGCGGCTGCGTCAGCGGCAAACCGGCCAGGGTGCGCACTTGCAGCGCAAACTGCGACACGTCACACGCGTCGATGGTGTAGTGGCCGCTGTTATGCGGGCGTGGTGCCATCTCGTTCACCACCAGCGATCCATCGGCCAGCACAAAAAACTCAACGCACAAGACACCCACATAGTTCAGCTCATTTGCTATTTGTTTGGTAGCTTCTACTGCTTGACTGGCAAGCGCTACAGGCATATTTCCTTCATAAGCCTCGGTCACCGCCAGAATGCCGTCGCGGTGCAAATTGCGTTGCGGGGCAAAGTTCACACAGGCACCATCGGCAGCACGCGCGACGATCACCGAGCACTCCGCCGCCAACGGCAGCATTTGTTCAAGCACGCAGGCCACGCCTTTGAGCGACTCCCAGGCGCTGGCCAACTCAGCCGGGTTAGCCACACGCACCTGCCCCTTGCCGTCGTAACCCAAACGGGCAGTTTTCAATATACCGGGCAACAAATCGGCGCTCACGCCAGCCAGTTGCACTGCGTTTTCGATCACGGCATAGGGCGCCACCGGAACGCCACAGCGCACAAAATGGGCTTTTTCCTGGATGCGGTCTTGTGCAATGGCTACCGCATCGGCACTGGGCGCGGTGATGCGCGCTGCGCCCAGCGTCACCAACGCGGGGGCTGGCACGTTTTCAAACTCGGTGGTCACCGCGGCAGAGCGCTGCATCAGTTGCGCCAGACCCTGCTCATCCAGATAGTCGGTTTGAATGTGGTAATGGCTGACCAGCCCGGCCGGGCTGATCGGATCGGGGTCAAGCACCGCCGTGAAATAGCCCATGCTCTGCGCCGCTTGCACAAACATGCGCCCCAACTGGCCGCCACCCATCACGCCCAGCGTGGTTTGCTGGCCGCTGCCATTCAGACCGGTGGCACCCGGCAACAGGGTTAGCCCGCTCATGCTGTGGGCGGCAGCGTCATGCCACGGGCTGCCTGGGTTTGTTCGGCCCGAAAATCATCGAGCTTGGCACGCAGCACAATGTCTGAGTTGGCCAGCATGGCCACTGCAAAAAGGGCGGCATTGGCAGCCCCCGCCGCGCCAATGGCAAAGGTTGCCACCGGAATGCCTTTGGGCATTTGCACGATGCTGTGCAGAGAATCGACACCACTCAAGTGCTTGCTCGCCACCGGCACACCCAGCACTGGCACGGTGGTTTTGGCCGCCAGCATGCCGGGCAAATGCGCGGCACCACCGGCTCCCGCAATGATGGCTTTGAGGCCGCGACTCACCGCGCCTTCAGCGTAAGCAAACATGTCGTCGGGCATGCGGTGCGCCGAAACCACCCGCGCCTCGTGAGGGATGCCAAACTGTTGGAGAATATGCACTGCGTGCTGCATGGTGTCCCAGTCGGAGCTGGAGCCCATGACGATGCCGATTTGTATAGAGTTCATTCCCGAATTTTACTTTTCCCAACAGCTTCACTCTTTGCTGGATACACCATGATTGATGTCACGATAGAAAACTTTGACGACGAGGTGATTGCCGCCTCGATGACCACCCCCGTGTTGGTGGATTTTTGGGCACCCTGGTGTGGCCCTTGCAAGGTGATTGGCCCGCTGCTCGAAAAGCTCGAAACCGAGTATGCCGGGCGCTTCAAACTGGTCAAAATTGACTCTGACCAGCAACAAGAACTCAGCCAGGCCTTTGGCATTCGCAGCATTCCCACCTGTATCCTGATGAGCCAGGGCAAGCCAGTTGATGGCTTCATGGGGGCACAACCCGAGAGCCAGCTCAAGGCGTTTCTTGATAAACATCTGCCAGCAGCCGATGTGCTGGAGGCGGAGGTCACTTCGGAATCGGTGAGTGATGCCCCCGACGAAAACGACCCGGCAGTCATTGACGAGGCGTTGCACCAGGCGGTGCTGAAAGCCCCAGACGACGAAGAGGCCCGTTTCAACTACGTCAAACACCTGCTGCAACTCGGCCGCGATGACGATGCCAAGGTGGCCTTTGCCCCGGTGATTGCCAAAACCGCGCT
>CAIYYA010000351.1 GCA_903930255.1 uncultured beta proteobacterium | reverse complement strand
TCTGGGGGAATTTAGGCCGCAAACTTTACCCCAACTTCGAAATCACTTTTATATTTTGTGCCGTTGCAATTCCGGAAAAAACCAAGACTCTCCTAGCGCGGATCAGGATGTCTGAATTTCAAAACATTTTAAACATGACACTATATGTAGTACCATAAACGACATGACAACAGCACAAAAACTGCTAAAAGCCATGGCAAACAACCCGCGCGACTGGCAAATAGGCCAAGTCCACACGGTCGCCAAAGCATCTGGATTGACAGTGCATTGCCCCGGCGGTAGTCACCATGTGGTGCGCAATACGGCTGGTGCCAAGATCAGCATCCCGGCGCATCGCCCAATCAAAGAGGTCTATATCAAAAAGTTGATTCGACTGATTCAAACCGGCATAGGAGACTAGCAAATGAACCCCAAAGATTACCCAGTTGAAGTTCGCCCACTTGCTGCTGATGACGGTGGCGGCTGGTTGGCTACATTCCCCGATTTACCGGGCTGTATGGGTGATGGCGAAACGCCAGAAGCGGCCATTGTTGACGGTTACGCAGCGGCGCAAGCCTGGTTAACCGTGGCCAAAGAATGTGGCGACCCCATACCCAACCCGTGCACCGGCGGCGAATCTGGCCGCTTTGTGGCGCGTGTACCCAAAAGCCTGCATACCCGTCTGGTGGCTCGCGCCCTGCAGGAGGGCGTGAGCATGAACACCTACCTGGTGTCGGTGTTGGCACAAAGCGTGGGTGAACGAACTCATGCCTGAGCAATTGGGTTAATCGGGCCGGTAAAAATTCAATTGCATCACGCCACTTGGACGGCTAAAGCACTGATCGGTGACGCGAATATTTGTATGAATC
The DNA here is from genome assembly GCA_903930255.1 of uncultured beta proteobacterium. GTDB lineage: Bacteria > Pseudomonadota > Gammaproteobacteria > Burkholderiales > Burkholderiaceae_C > Rhodoferax. The sequence goes on along the minus strand of CAIYYA010000351.1, from coordinate 2,120 downwards.
CAAGCGGCAGCATGCTAGAATTCTCCCAATTCGGGAGAATAAATGATGCGAGTGATCGCCAAAAGTACACTGGTCAAGTTTTGGAGTCAGCCTGGGTGCTCTGACGCAAAGAATGCCTTGCAAAGTTGGCATGATGAAGCGCAAAAGGCAAGCTGGCAAACCCCGCAAAACATCAAAGACCAGTACGGCAGCGCCAGTATCTGCGGCAATAACCGGGTGGTGTTCAACATCGCTGGGAATAAATACCGCTTGGTGGTCGAGATGCAATACCAAGCAGCCATCGCCTGGGTCAAGTTCATTGGAACCCATGCGCAATACGATCAAATTAACGTGGAGAGTGTCAATGACTATTAAGCCCATCCGCTGTGACGCTGATTTGCACACGGCATTCAAACAACTCGAAGCGGTATTTCAGGCACCAGCCGGGTCTGAGCAGGCCGACGAGCGCGACGTGCTAGTAACGCTGATCGAAGCTTACGAGCAAAAGCATTACCCGATAGGCCCGGCTGATCCGGTGGAGGCCATCAAATTCAGGATGGAGCAGCAAAACCTGACCCCCAAAGACCTGGAACCGTACATTGGCAGCAGTGGCCGGGTCTCAGAGGTGCTCAACCGCAAGCGTCGCCTGAGTTTGCAGATGGTCAAAAAACTGCATGTTGGCTTGCGTATTCCGTTTGAAAGTTTGCTGGCAACGGGTTGAGTTGTTTGGCTTTTTGGCTTGCATAGCCCGTGCAACATGCATGCTGCGCTATCAAATTTAAATTTGATGAAGGATTCACATGCTACAAACCTACGAAGCCATTTACGAACACGGCAATATCGCTCAACCCCTTTCGCGACGTGCCAGACCCTGCCGACTGGCAGCGCGAAATTCGCCATAACCGTGCTTTGCCAGGCCTAGACAAATATGTAGTAACGTTGCTACATTAATCTTTCAACGAGGGGTCACCATGACCATCACAACGCTATCAAGCCGACAGTTCAATCAGGATGCCAGCCGGGCCAAGAAAGCCGCTTGCACCGGCCCGGTATTTATCACCGATCGGGGCAGACCCGCGCATGTGCTGCTGAGCTTTGAGGATTACCAAAAAATCACTGGCAACAAAAGCAAGATCGCTGATTTATTGGCCATGCCAGGTGTGGAAGATATTGAACTTGACCTGACCCCCATGCGCGACTTGGCACAACCGGCCCATCTGCTGTGAGGTACCTGCTCGATACCAATGTGCTGTCGGAGTTGCGCAAGATCCGGGCGGGCAAAGCTGATCGCTGCGTTGCCCTGTGGGCCGACAGCGTTGACACCGCCGATTTGTATGTGTCTGTCATCACGATCCAGGAGCTGGAAATGGGGGTATTGCTGGCCGAGCGCCGCGACCAGGCGCAGGGGGCCATGCTGCGGGCATGGCTAAACGGCCACGTTTTACCGGCCTTTGTGGGCCGCATTCTGTCAGTGGATACCGAGGTGGCGCTGCGCAGTGCCCACCTGAATGTGCCAGACCCCAGGCCGGTGCGTGACGGACTGATCGCTGCCACAGCGCTGGTTCATGGCATGACCGTTGTCACCCGCAATGTGACTGACTTTGCGCCCACCGCGGTCAAGCTGCTGAACCCTTGGAACCAACCCTGAAAGCCGTTTGCTTTTGCTTGTATTAAGTGCGTAAGTGCGAGAAATAAATAAATAAATCGAGCCTGACCCATTAATTTGAAATTCATTTATTCTGATAACCAATCAACAGTTATTCAAGCTCAGACCACTCAGCATCGTCACTATATTGCCATATTTTGCCACGTTCCAGATGAAGATATGGCTTCCATCCATCTCTTTTAGCGACAATAAATTCATCAGACAATCGTACATGCTTAGATAAGTTTGTGGCTAAAAACTTCTCCAATTTTGGTAAGAAATTATTTGGTAACCCGAATACAGTAAGAAAACACGAGTTTCCTTGATGAGAAAAATTAGAGCTTGAAAACACTCCTAACCATACAGTTGCTGTATTTTTAAAACTACTTTCAACATTCCATGCTTTAACAAAATCATGAATTAATTGATGCCATTTTCCATCTGCATATATCCCTTGAATTTCCCACATATCAATTTCAATTGAAAATGTTGGTTC
>CAIYYA010000350.1 GCA_903930255.1 uncultured beta proteobacterium | reverse complement strand
GGACCATTCCGAGAAACTCAGGTTGGTGGTGATGGCCACGCTGGTGTGCTCGTACAGTTTGGAGAGCAGGTGAAACAACAAAGCACCGCCTGCCTGGCTAAATGGCAAGTACCCCAGCTCATCGAGAAACACCCAAGTCCAGGCGTATCAAAGACGTGGCAATGCGACCGGCCTTGCCCTGCGCTTTTTCCTGTTCGAGCTGGTTGACCAAATCGACCGTGGAATAAAAGCGCACCCGCATGTCCTTGGCTGTGATGCCCGAGACTGCAATGGCAGTTGCCAGATGTGTCTTGCCGGTGCCCGGTCCTCCAATGAACACCACGTTCTGCGCTGTGTTGGTAAACGCCATCGTCGCAAGTGTCTTGACCAAGTCTTCATCCACACTGCTGGCTTTGAAGTCAAACTTGGCCAAGTCCCGATGCAGAGGAAACCTGGCCGCCTTGAGTTGATGGCTCACTGAGCGCACGGCACGATCAGTGAGCTCAGCTTGCAGCAAGTGTTCGATCAACCATTTCGATGACGACACATCTGAGCCACCTTGGGCCAGCAAATCCGTCCAGGCGCTAACCATGCCAAGCAGGCGCAGCTCTTTGAGTTCGGTGATGACATCACGACGCATGGCTGACCTCCTGTGCCTGAGTACCACCGGTGATGTCGCGCAAGCTGTCGTAACGGCTGGTATTGGCCAGCGGTGGCTCCTTGAGTTGCAAAGTGGTCTGCACAGAGTCGGGTGTTGGTTTGGCATTGAGTCTGGCCAATACGTTGAGAACATGCTCAGCGCTGAGCACGCCCGATTCAACCACCAATTCGACGGCCACCAAGACCGCATCCAGACCTTCTGTGGGTACGGCTGCAAGTACCTGTGCCATCACCCGGTCACCACCAGTGTGGCGCATCAAACCCTGCCTCAAGCGTTGCAGTGGCTCCGGCATGTCAGCAAACGGCGCACCGTTGCGCAGTGCCCCAGGTTTGCGCTGCACCAGCGCAATGTAGTGCTGCCAGTCATAACAGGTGTGCCCTCGGTCTGAGGCCCGCTCGTGGTTGGCCACCACTACGTCATTGGCGACCACACACACTCGGGTCGGATAGAGTCTGGCGCTGACTCGGTGGCCCGCCCATTCACACGGCACCGAATAGCGGTTGCACTCCACACTGACCAGACAGGTACTCGATACTTTGGCGGATCTCTCCACGTAGCCGTCAAATGGGGTCGGCATTGGCATCATCTTCAGACGTTCTTGCTCCAGCATCTCCAGCACACTGAACTGCGTGAACTCAGGATGACGCAGTTCGCTCCAACAATCACGGCAGCGCTGACCCAGCCAGGCATTGAGCTCATCGAAGGTGTTCCACTTGAGTTTTTGAGCATCGATCCAGATGCGCCGCCGGCTGTCCTGCACGTTTTTCTCCACTACGCCTTTCTCCCAGCCACTGGCGACGTTGCAGAAATCAGTGTCAAACAGGTAGTGTGCGCACATCGCGCTAAAGCGTGCATTGACGATTCGCTCTTTGCCGGGCATGACCTTATCCACGGCCGTCTTCATGTTGTCATAGATGCCCCTGCCTGCCACGCCGCCCAGTGCCTCGAATGAGCGGGTGTGGGCATCAAACAGCATTTCATGGCCTTGGCTGGGGTAGGCCACCAGCCAGAATGCCCGACTCGCACACAGCAAGAGGCGCGAGAGTTGCAGTTTGTTGTAGTGGATGCCACCGACCGTCAAGCCTTCGGTGCTCCAGTCAAACTGGAAGGCCTCGCCCAGTGCGAACATCAGTGGCACAAAGGCATGGGGTGCCTTGCCCTCAGTGCCACGCCACTCGCGGATGAAGTCTGTGACACGGCTGTAGCCACCCGTGTAGCCCTCCAGCTTGATTTGCCCAAACAGCGCTTTGGCTGTGCGCCGGTATTGCCTTGTACGTAATGCGTCTGCTTTCAGCGCGAGTTCCAGCGTCTCGTGAAACGCATTGAGTTTGCAGGGCATCTCTTTGCGCCGGTACTGTGGTTCGTCTCCTTGCTTTGTCTCAAGAACCCACTTGCGAACGGTGTTTCGCGACAGCCCTGTGCTCTTGGCTATCTCACGCAGCGACTTCTTGTCACGCGTGTACATCCGCTTAACTTTTCCAAATATTTCCATGGTGATCACCTTTTTTGCTCCTGCCTAAAAAGTAGGCAGCGCTAGTAAAACACCTGGGTCAATTTTGGGTCGGCATACCCTCTAAAAGTGGATCAGTTTTCAGTCGGCATCAACAGCTGCGCACCGTGACTGAAAACCGCGCAGCGGTGCTGTTCTCGTCAGACCGCGACAAAACCCGGATTCGAATCACGCCGCCGAGTGCTGCCGCGCTGCGCCAGGCGCT
>CAIYYA010000349.1 GCA_903930255.1 uncultured beta proteobacterium | reverse complement strand
TGTTCAAATTGACGGCAAATGAGGTTCAGCACAGTCCTGGGTCGGGTGTGCAAACTCAACCCGTGCGCAAGCTGACTGCTTTGAACAAACGCTATCCCGGACTGGAAAAACGCAGCTTCAATGCGCTTGGAAACGCCTTTCAGCCCCAGTGCTGACCTGAGCGACCCAACGCGCTAACATGAAAACAGATTTCGCCCAGCCACTGACTCCGCACGCCCACCCTTATCAGAGCGCTGCTGGCTGGGGTTTTCTGGCACTGGCAATACCCTTGCTATGGGGTGACTCGTTTCAGCAACTCCAGATCAAGATTGCGCCCGGCACATTCTTGTTTTTTCATGCTTTGATGGAAATTTTCGCCGTGGTGGTGGCGATGCTGATTTTTATCACCGGTTACCGCGCCATCTTGTCGGTCCGCAAAAATGCGGTGGTGCTGCTGGGCATCTTGTTCTTAGGTGTCGGCTTGCTCGATCTGTTGCATTTGCTGAGTTACGCTGGCATGCCCGATGCCATAACGCCCAACAGCGCGCACAAATCGATTTTCTTCTGGCTGGCCGCTCGTCTATTGGGGGCTGGCGCACTGCTCTTGTATGTCTGGCTGCAGGTGGTGTCTGAGGTCAGCACTGGGCGCAAACGCTTGGCTCTGCTGCTGATGCTGGTAGTGGTCGGCATACTGGGGGTCATTGGACTACTGTGGCCCGAGCGGGTGCCGGCGCTGTTTGTACCCGGCGTCGGCCTGACGCCACTGAAGATTGGACTGGAATGGCTGATCATTGCCCTTGATGTGGCAGCCCTGTGGGTGCTATGGCAACGTCGCCAAGAGTTGCGTCGTGAATGCGTCATGGCACTGGCTTTTGCCGCCGCTTTATCAGCCGTGTCGGAGCTGTTTTTTACCATGCTGGGCATCGTGGACAAAGACATGGCCAATGTCTTCGGGCACATCTACAAGGTGGCCGCCTACGCCTATCTGTTTCATGCCACTTTCAACGAAGCCCTGCGGCGCCCGCTGGAGCGCCTGGAATTGCAGCATTTGCGCGAAAAACTGGCTCTTAGCGCAGCACCAGATGGGGTCTTGTGGGTCGATCAAAGCGGCTGCATCTTGATGGTCAACCCGGCCATGGAAACCCTGACGGGTTACCCAGAGGACGAGTTGCTGGGGAAAAACGTCGATATTTTTCTGCCGCCCCACTTGCGCCAGCGCCATGCGGCTAATTTACGCGCCTATTTCACAGAACCGCGCGCGCGCGCCATGGGCTTGCTCGACCTGAAATTGCTGCGCCGCGATGGGCACATGTTGCCGGTGGACATCTCACTGGGGCATTGGCAAGACGAGGGGCAGAGTCACGCCATCGCCTACATTCGCGACTTGAGTGAGCGCAAAAAATTTGAAGATTCCCTGAACCACCAGGCCACCCATGACGACCTGACCGGCTTGCCTAACCGCTGGCTGTTTCGGCTGCAACTTGATCAGGCCTTGGTACGCGCTGCCCGCACCCAGCAGCGTGTGGCGGTGCTGTTCATCGACCTTGACTTTTTCAAAAACATCAACGACAGCTTTGGCCACAGCACCGGCGACACGGTGCTGGTGCAGGCCAGTGCGCGCATGCGCAGCGTGTTGCGTGAAAGCGACACGCTGGCGCGCCAAGGCGGTGATGAATTTGCCGTGCTGCTGACCGATCTGAGCACACCGCAAGAGGCCATTGGTGTCGCGGGCAAGTTGCTGGTAGCCCTGCAAACGGCCTATTTTTTGCATGAGCAGGATGTCTATTCAGGGGCCAGCGTGGGTCTGGTGTTTTACCCGGACGATGCACAAAACAGTGAAACCTTGCTGCGCTATGCCGACATCGCCATGTACCAGGCCAAGGCCAACGGTCGCGGCACCTATGCTTGCTACTCGCGCGAAATGGACTTGTCAGTGCATGACAACATGCAACTTCATAAGCACCTGAAAGAGGCTTTGGCACAAAATAGTTTGCAATTGCACTACCAGCCTCAGGTTGACGTTGTCACCGGAGCCATAGTGGGAGCTGAGGCCTTGCTGCGCTGGCATGACCCCGTGTTGGGGTCGATCTCACCAGCCCGTTTTGTTCCCGTGGCCGAAGCCACCGGCCTGATCTTGCCGCTGTCGGCTTGGGTGCTGGAAACCGCTTGCCAACAAATTGCCGCCTGGACGTAGGCCGGCACGCCCTTGCGCGTGGCAGTCAATTTCTCGGCACAGCATTTTCGTCAAACTGATTTAGCCCAACAAGTTCAACAGGTGCTGCGGCGCACCGGTGCACAAGCCCATTGGCTCAGCATTGAGGTCACCGAATCAGTGGCCATGACCAACCCCGAGCAGGCCCGCACCCAACTTGATGCCTTGGTCGCCATGGGCTGCAAGGTCGCGCTGGATGATTTTGGCACCGGTTATTCGTCGCTGGCCTACCTCAAAATGCTGCCCATTCACAAGCTCAAAATCGACAAGAGTTTTATGGACGGCATTCCCGGTGATGCCAGCGATGCCGCCATTTCGCGCGCCATCATTGCTTTGGCACAAAGTCTGAACATGACGCTCATCGCCGAAGGTGTTGAGACAGCTGCACAACTGGGTTTTTTACGCCAGCATGGTTGCGAAACCTACCAGGGCTGGCTGTTTGCCAAGGCCATGACGGCCGATGCGCTGACACAGTTACTTGCCAGCAACGACTCTGCGCAAACCGCTGGATAAAAAGGACAAACAAAGACCATCCTGCGCGCAGGTATTTTGCCAATTGATGGGGGCATCACCGATTGGCATCGCACACAATGGCAGGGTCTGAATCCATTTCGATATCAATGCGACATGTTGTTGCTGCGACTTGTCATCCAAGCGCATTCGCAGATGCGCTGAGACAGGCTGTGACACTGTCTGCAGCTACGCGCCTTATGTCGCATTGATCTAAAAACGCAATAACTCAATTCACCTAATGACGACCATAACTGCACGCAACGTATTGGGCACTGACCTACTGCCCTGCTCTTATGACCCGCTCACCGGTTTTTACCGCGACGGCTGCTGCCATACCGATGCACAAGACTATGGCACGCATGTGGTGTGCGCGCGCATGACACGAGAGTTCCTTGATTTTTCTCAGGTACATGGCAACGACTTGATCACCCCCCGGCCCGAATACCGTTTTGCCGGACTGAATCCTGGCGACCGTTGGTGCCTGTGTGTGCTGCGCTGGCGTGAAGCACTGGCCGAGGGTCTAGCACCACCGGTTTTTCTCAAAAGCACCCACAGCAAGGTGCTGGAGCGGGTGAGCCTGGCACAACTTCAAGCCCATGCGGTCAATTGACACCCGCCCTCGCCCCAAACCTGTCCTCGTTTCCTGAGGGCTTTCGGGCTCTTGTCATTGGTGCCAGCGGCGGCATCGGCCAGGCCATGCTGCAGCACCTGACCCGCGAGCCGCGCTGTAGCGAGGTGATCGGTCTGCACCGCCAGTCCAGTCCCCACATTGACTTTGACGACGAGGCCAGCATAGCCAGCGCTGCCGACACCTTGCGTGCAGGCGGCAAGTTTCACCTGGTCATCAACGCGGCAGGTCTGCTGCACAGTGGCAGCTTCATGCCCGAGAAAAAACTGGGCGACTTGAACTATGACCAGCTTGAAGCCACCTTCCGCACGAACACCTTTGGCCCGGCCCTGGTGTTGCGCCACTTCACGCCACTGCTGCATGCACAGCGCAGTGTGCTGGCGCTGCTGTCAGCCAAGGTGGGCAGCATCGAAGACAACCGGTTGGGTGGCTGGTACAGCTACCGAGCCTCCAAAGCGGCGCTGAACATGCTGCTGATTACGGCTGCCATCGAGGTCAAACGAAGCAACCCGCAGGCGCTGCTGGTGAGTTTGCACCCTGGCACGGTGAACACCGGGCTGTCCAAGCCGTTCAAGGGTGAGCAAATTGGCCGCCCCGCCCTGGATGCTGCGTGCGACATGCTCAACGCATTGACGCAGTTGACGCCTGCAGACAGTGGCAGCTTTTTGTCGTACACCGGTGAGCGGCTGCCCTGGTAGCCGCGCAAAGGAGCCGAGAAATTTTCTCGGTGACAAAGCCTTTGCAAACAACCCAACCCCTCTGAAGAAGATACAAAATTGATAGCTCTTTGCGCATATTCCACGGGCTTCAGAGGCCAATTTGATACTTAATCGAATGCAAAATTGTTGATGTAGCGTAACTACTCAACATCCGAACCACGCGCGGGAGCCATTTTTTCCCGTTCGGACTGAGCTTGCCCGGTCGTGAGCCTGTCTAGCAGGCTAGCAGATCGAGGGTTTTCATGGGGCTCGAGGGCTGTTCCGAGGAACGACAATTGCTCAATTGTTGTTAAAAAACCTATCCATTAACCATTGGGAGATATCAGTGAATAAAGTTCTCATGTTGGCAGTCGCATCGGTGTTCAATGCGAATATCGCATTGGCACAAGCACCTGCAGCCAAGCCGGCAGCCCCTCCTGCCAATCCGCAGCAATCCTGTCTTCAAGCTATCCAGAAAGACAATGTTGCCTTCGACAACGCTTTGGCCAATGCCGTAAAGACTGGCAAGATCGACCCTAAGGAAAAGGCTGCACTGGATAACACCCACGCCGATTTGCTGGCTGCAGAAAAAGCTGCTGCAGCCGATCAGAATATCAGCCCGGCCGAGTGCAAGGCCTTGCAAGACAAAATCGCCGCACAGCACAAGCAGTTTTCCGCCGCCATGGCTGCACCTACCCCCACCAAGCCAGTCGTAGCACCAGCCGCAGGTGCGAAGCCAACCGTTCCTGCCGTTCCAACCGTTCCTGCCGTTCCAGTCAAACCGGCAGTGCCAGCGTTAGGTGCCAAGCCGGCAGCCGCAGGTCCGCATCCACAGCAATCCTGTCTTGCGGCTATCCAGAGAGACAATGTTGCCTTCGG
>CAIYYA010000348.1 GCA_903930255.1 uncultured beta proteobacterium | reverse complement strand
GCGATAGTTCCGCTTGATTGCTCATTGTCTTGTCTCCTACGCTTATTTTGATATCATCAAATTTGCTACTATATTTGTAGCGAAGTATTCAGTAAATTCGGGGTCTAGGCGCCAAAACTATGCAGACGATTTGCGCTGCCCAGCCCACCACCACAATCCTGCTCCACCCACCACCATGGGCACACACAACCACTGCCCCATACTCATTCCCAAAGATAACAGGCCCAAGTGGGCGTCGGGTTCACGGAAAAATTCGGCAGTGAAACGCATGAGGCCGTAGCCGATCAAAAAGACAGCCGCAACCTGCCCCTGGCGCGGTGCAGTTCGGGCATACCACCACAACAGCACAAACAGCAACAAACCCTCCAAAAGAAACTGATAGACCTGCGAAGGGTGGCGAGGCATTGCACCTGCGCCGCGAAACACCATGCCCCATGGGAGGGACGGATCTGCTAGTCGCCCCCACAATTCACCGTTAATAAAGTTGCCAACACGTCCCGCCGCCAATCCGGTTGGAACACAGGGTGCGACAAAATCAGCCACCTCCAAAAACGCTTTATTGCGTGAACGGGCAAACCAAATCATTGCAGCAATCACACCAAGCATGCCACCGTGAAAGCTCATGCCACCTTGCCAGACGGCAAACACTTCCAGCGGATGCGTCAAGTAATACGCCGGTTTGTAAAAGATGCAGTAGCCCACCCGGCCACCCAGAACAACACCCAAAACTCCGAGAAAGAGGATGTCTTCCACATCGCGGTAGCCCCAGGCAGCATTGCCTTTGCAGTCGGTAAATGGCGCATGACGTAGACGCAATTTGCCAAGAAAAAGAAAAAACGCAAAGGCCGCCAGATAAGTCAATCCGTACCAGTGAACTGCAACGGGGCCTAACTGCAGTGCGACCGGGTCGATTTGGGGATGAATCAGCATGAATCGTATTGTGGCGCTGCCAGAATCGGCAGGCTCATCGCTTCTTGTTCTTGCTGCTGAGCATACCCATGGCATCGCGGTTGCGGTCAATACGCTGTTTGCGCTTGGCCTCTTCCACCTCCATCGCTTTGCGTTTGGTATAGCCCGAGGCGTCGGCCCACGACCACCAGGCCACCGCCAGCCCGAATGGTGAAAGCACAATCCACCACGCCCATGTCGCAACGGGCGTGATTTCCAAGTATTTCATGACCAACAGAATTAATCCAATTCCAACCAAATACATTGCAACCTCCTGTAGGGTGTGCACACCGTGCCCGCCGGGACTGGTCCGGCTTGCGCGCGAGAGCATACGATTGCACTGTAACCCATGGCGCCGTTCAACTGGCAAAACAAGGCTGGCAACGCGCACAAAAAAGCCCGCAGGTTGCGGGCTTTTTGCTGTGAGAGTCAATGAGTCAAATTAGTAGGCTTGACCGAGTTGATCCAAAATCGCCGGGTTTTCCAGAGTCGATGTGTCCTGGGTAATTGCCTCACCCTTGGCCAAAGAGCGCAACAGGCGACGCATGATCTTGCCTGACCGTGTCTTGGGCAAGTTTTCGCCAAAGCGAATGTCCTTGGGCTTGGCGATGGGACCAATTTCTTTGGCAACCCAGTCACGCAGTTCCTT
>CAIYYA010000347.1 GCA_903930255.1 uncultured beta proteobacterium | reverse complement strand
GATATGCGCTCCGTTACCAGACCTTGAAATCTCCAGAGCAGCGGGCACGCCCAGCTCAACGCATGACTGGCGAAAAGCCAGTGCATCCGACTTCCAGTCAGCTTCGTCGAAATCGACAGCCAGAAAATTGCAGGTGTCGTCGGTCAGCAGTGGATAAACGCCAATGGTGCGCTTGCCAATCAAATGCTCGTACAGGATCGAATCCGACAATGGGACAAGCTTTCGGTTACAGCAATCAGAACACTTGATGTTCATCTTGTTGCATAGTCCAGCAACCCAAAGGTTGGCGCACGTTGGTGAGTAGCCCGATTTGCTTTGGATTTGTTTGCCCACCGCTGGGGAAAAACATCGGTGCGGCCGCTGAACAAACCACGAAACAACGCGACCTTCTGTGGCTTCGACAGGGACGATTCCATCGGAGTGGCCTTGACGGGTATGGGTTCCGGCGGCAATCGCCAGATTGGCTATTTAAACATGTCGCTTTGCGCCGCCCCGTTGGTTGGGTGTGTCGTGGCTAAGCAGTCACAAAGAAGAAAGGGTTCACTACCAAATTAATAGCAATGAACCCTTATCAATATTGGTGCCGGAGAGATGAATCGAACACCCGACCTTCTCATTACGAATGAGCTGCTCTACCGACTGAGCTACACCGGCTTGGAAAGCAGGAAATTATAACGATGCTTGTTTTGACTAGCGGTTGTATCAGTTTCAAAACTGTCTGCTTAAATTTAATTTGAACGCGCTCTGTCAACATCCGCGCCATTTTGCTCGTCGGTGTAGGCACTGCTGGAACCAGGGTGGCTGCTTGCATAGCAGCTCACGATGACGTTGCTGAGTGGCTGCGCTTTATGCAGAACCTCTACCGCGCAGCGACCATAGACGCTTTCGATGGTTCCGAGAAGATTGCGCGCATAGGGTGTTTCAAGTCGTCCATCCAGAATCAGGTTGATCAGCAAAACCCCTTGGGATGTGAGTGTGCGCCGCGTGTCTTGCCAGAATTCGCGGGTGATCAGGTGGCTCGGGATCGATGTGTGGCTGCTGAAGGCGTCGACTACAACCACATCAAAACGCTGAGTGGTGTTGCGAACAAAACGCCGGGCATCATCGACCACAAAGCTGCCCTGAATCGGTGCTTTTAGAAACTGTTGTTCGGCAATGCTACGAATCTTGGCATCAATGTCCACATAGGTATAGCGGTTGCTCGGCTCCTGATGCGACAGGGTGAAACCTCCGGCACCCAGCACCAAAATGTCGCGGCCAGACAAACCCAACTCTTGCAAGATGATATGACGCAGGTGCTGCACGTAGCGGGCGTACTGAGGCGGTTGACTGTCATCCATCAGCGAAGCCAATGAGTTGTTGATCATGAAGGCACGAGTTTCCAATGGATTGAGTCCTGTCATGGGTTTGACGGCATAGTCCGCATAGGCGGTGTCAAGCACCTCGGTGGCAGGATACAGGTTGACCCAGACTGCAGCTATGCTTACGAGCACAACATGCCCCCAGCTTTGCCAGTTTTGTTGCGCCAGCAACAAGCTGCCCAGAGCCAGAAAAACGGCGCAAAATAATACTGCCGCAGACACACCCAGCCATTGCATCGCCAGCAGTGACAAGCTGACTGACCCCAAAAACGAGCCCAATGTGGACCAATACAGAGCGTAGCCACTGGCTTCGCCGGTACGAGTGTGTTTCATCAGGTTGGTCAAAATAGGTACTGTTTGCCCCAACAACCAGGCCAATGGACACAGCACAGCGCCAATAAAAACCAGATAAGCCAACCAGGTAGGCTGCAAGTGGGTAAACAGGCCATCGACCGCGATGCGTGACAACCCGACACCCGCCAGCAGCGCCGAGATCAGAAAATTGCGCGCCACCACACGGCTAAAGCGCTCAGCCACGCGCGCACCCGAACCATAACCCAGTGCCAATGCCAGCAAAAACAAACCAATGGTCGGTGCCGTGACCACAATGGCACTGCCCACATGCGGCACCAGTCGGCGCAGAGCAATGACTTCTGCACCCAAAGAGCAAAAGCCTTCAATGAAAACAATCAGGTAAAGCAGTTTGCGCGGCACAGCAGATGTCAGAAAGCGAGTTTAGGCTTCGCTGTGGTAGCGCGTAACCCGGTCAACTTCGTTTTTTGAGCCCATAAAGACACTGACACGCTCATGCAACTTGGTGGGTACGATGTCCATGATGCGTTGTTGGCCGTTGGTTGAAACGCCGCCGGCCTGCTCTATCAGCCAGCTCATCGGGTTGGCTTCGTACAGCAGGCGCAGTTTGCCGGCTTTTTCAGGTTCGCGTTTGTCCCATGGGTACATGAAGACACCGCCACGGGTCAAAATGCGGTGCACATCTGCCACCATGCTGCCCACCCAACGCATGTTGAAGTCTTTGCCGCGCGGGCCGTCTTTGCCCTGCAGGCACTCGTTGATGTATTGCTGCACCGGCGCTGCCCAGTGGCGCTGGTTGCTCATGTTGATGGCAAATTCTTTGGGGTCTTCGGGCACCCGCAGATGCTCTTCGGTCAGCACAAATGAGCCCTGTTCACGGTCGAGTGTGAACACCACCACGCCATCGCCCACTGTGAGCACTAGGGTGGTTTGCGGGCCATAGACACAGTAGCCAGCGGCAACTTGACGGGCACCCGCTTGCAAAAAGTCTTGTTCTGACACCCCCACGCCTTCGGGCTTGACCAGAACGCTGAAAATGGTGCCAATGCTGACATTCACGTCGATGTTGCTGGAGCCGTCTAGCGGGTCAAACATCAGCAGGTATTCGCCTTGCGGATAGCGGTTGGGCACCACGTAAATGCCTTCCATTTCTTCGCTGGCCATGGCCGCTAGGTGACCGCCCCATTCGTTGGCCTCGATCAATACCTCGTTGGCGATGATGTCGAGTTTTTTTTGCATTTCGCCCTGCACGTTTTCGCTGTTGGCACTGCCCATCACATCACCCAAGGCACCTTTATTGACGGCTTGGCTGATGCGTTTGCAGGCGCGTGCTACCACTTCAAGCATCAGACGTAATTCTGGAGGAATGTGGCCGGCTAGGCGCTGCTGCTCGACCAAATAGCGTGTCAGAGATATTCTTTTCATTTGTTTGTCTCCTGTATGGGAAGGTTCAAGTTTATGCCGGTAAATCGGCAGCCAGCGCGCGGGCAACAACCTCACGCACATCGTTGCTCAAGTCCGCTTTGGCGGCAACCCGTTTGAGTGCTTCGCGGGCAGCGCTGCGGTAAGGTTTAGCTAGTTTTGTCCAGCGGTCCAGTGCACGCGCCAGGCGGGCGGCCACTTGCGGATTGATGGCGTCAAGCTCCAGCACCTGTTCGCTCCAAAACACATAACCCGCAGCATCTGTGCGGTGAAAACCACCGGGATTTGCACTGCAATAGCTGAAAATCACGCTGCGTGCCCGGTTCGGGTTGCGCAGGTTGAAGTCAGGATGTTTCATCAAGAGGCGCACCGCGGGCAGGATTTGACCCGCACGGTCAGTGCAACCTGCTTGCAGGGCAAACCATTTGTCTAACACCAGTTCTTCGTTTTTATACAAACTGTGAAAGCGTGCCAGCGCGGGGGTAGCCAGCTCGTGGCCGCTGTGCACCAGGGCACTCAAGGCATTCAAGCGATCTGTCATGTTGTCGGCGTCTTTGAAGCGTTGGTAAGCCTTGCCAGGCCAGACCGTATCGCCCGTGCTGCGTGCATCCAGGCACAGATAGCTCAGCGCCATGCCAGCCAAAGCACGCCGACCGCTGCTCAGTGTGTCGGGTCGATAACCGCCGTTTTGGCAATGTGCCTCATAAGCCCATTGCCAGTCAGCGCCCAGCGCGCTGGCTAATTGGGCGCGCATGGCTTCACGCACAGCATGCACGCGCTGCGGATCGACCGTGTCGAGCTGTTCGGCAAGGTAGATTTCAGACGGCAGGGTTAGCACCAGCTCTTTGAATGCAGCATCGAGGGTTGGGTTGCGCAGTAGGCTGCGCATGGCCGAAATAGTGGCATCATTTAAGCCTCCGGAGCCCGATGGTAAAGCATCAGAAGCTATTGTTGTAATAGCGCATCTAACCGCCAGACGCTGCCCAGCTTCCCAACGATTGAAAGGATCTGGGTCATTTGCGAGCAAGCTCAGGAGCTGCGCATCGGTGTAGGCAAAGTCCAAGATAACCGGGGCGCTGAAGCCGCGCAAGATCGAAGGCACTGGCTCTTCGGATACGTTTTCAAAAGTAAGCGATTCGCTCAGCTGCGTCATGACAAACAGATGGCTGTTGTTTGAACTTGCCATGTCGCCGCGAATCTGCAGTGGCATGGCGGTACCGCTGGCACTGCCCACCAACCCCAGGCTGAGCGGAATTACAAACGGTTCTTTGCTAGCTTGGCCCGGTGTGGCTGGGCAGCTTTGCGTGAAATGCAGGGTATAGGTTTGCGACTGTGCATCGTATTGCCCGGTTGCGGCTACGCGTGGTGTGCCTGCCTGGCTGTACCAGCGCTTGAACTGAGGCAGCAACTTGGCCAGCGCCGAATTGGGGTTGGCATCGGCGATCGACTGGGCAAACTCGTCGCAGGTGACGGCGCTGCCGTCATGCCGGGCAAAGTACAACGTCATGCCTTTGGAAAAGCCAGTTCGACCCACCAGCGTTTGCATCATGCGCACAACTTCAGCACCTTTTTCGTAAATGGTGACGGTGTAGAAGTTATTGATCTCGATGTAGCTGTCGGGGCGCACCGGGTGCGCCATAGGGCCGGCATCTTCCGGGAATTGGGCAGTGCGTAAGACACGCACGTCTTCAATACGCTTGACCGCACGACTGGAAGCATCCGCACACAAGTCCATGCTGAATTCCTGGTCGCGAAACACCGTCAGACCTTCTTTCAGACTCAACTGGAACCAGTCTCGGCAGGTGATGCGGTTGCCAGTCCAGTTGTGAAAGTATTCGTGTCCGACCACGCTTTCGATATTGGCAAAGTCCACATCCGTTGCCGTGACCTGGTTGGCCAGCACGTACTTGGGGTTGAAAATGTTCAGGCCCTTGTTTTCCATGGCACCCATGTTGAAATCGCTGGTGGCCACGATCATGAAACGCTCCAGATCCAGCGGCAGACCAAAGCGGGCTTCGTCCCAGATCACCGAGTTGATCAGCGAGTTCATCGCGTGTTCGGTTTTGTCCATGTCGCCGGGGCGCACATACACCTGCAGAAGGTGGTCTTTGCCCGCACGCGAGGTAATGCGCTGCTCTCGGCATACCAGTTTGCCTGCGACGAGGGCAAACAAATAACAAGGCTTCTTGTGCGGATCAAACCAGGTCGCAAAGTGGCGGCCATCGTCCAGTACACCGCTGTCGGTCAGGTTGCCGTTGGACAGCAGAACGGGGTACTTGGCTTTGTCGGCACGCAGTGTCACGGTAAAGCTGGACATCACATCCGGGCGGTCCATGAAGTAGGTAATGCGGCGAAATCCTTCGGCCTCACATTGGGTAAAAAATGAGTCGTTACTAACGTACAAGCCCATCAGTTTGGTGTTTTTAATGGGCGAGCAGGTGGTGAAAATTTCCAGTTCAAAGCTGCCTTCGAGCGGTAAATTTTCCAGCACCAACTGACCCGCATCTATTTTGAACGAGCAACCCGCGCCGTTGACCATGACACGTGCCAGATTCAGTTCGTCACCGTCCAGACGCAGCGCCTGTGCCGCCACATGCGGGTTGCGGCGCAGTGTCATTTTGTTGAGTACCCGGGTTTTTGTGGGGTCGAGGTCAAAACTCAAGTGGACCGTGTCGATCCAGTAAGCAGGCGCGCTGTAGTCCGCACGGTTTACTACCGTGGCAGCGCCATTGGATTCACGCAATTGCAACATTCAGAGTCTCCAGAAAATTCGATTTCATTAATTCGGTGTAATCGCGCACAGTTGCGATGACATGGTCACCCGCCAGTTGTGCCGGTGAGTGGGTGCTGCAAATAGCAACAGCACGCATCCCGGCCCGACGTGCAGCCTCAATGCCAAAGGGTGCATCTTCAAAAACAATACAACCCTCGTGGCTTGTTTGTAAACGGTTTGCCACTTCTAAAAATATAGCAGGATTGGGTTTTCCGGCAAAACCTTCGTCGCCACCCACAATGGCATGTGGTGCTTGTTGCAGTTGCAAATGAGACATGGCAAAACGGATGTTGTGCTGGTCTCCAGCCGTACCAACGCCAAATTTCAGACCCTTTTGCAATGCTTGAGCAGCAAAAGCCTTGAATCCTGCCACTTCGCTGAAGACCGGGGAAAACAATTCACGATAAATTTTCTCTTTATCGGCAATCAAAGCCCAGGCCTCGTCGGGAGCCAGCTCTTTTTGAAATAACTCGCACATACATTCGGCACCGGTACGACCGGTGGTGCGACGCATCAGGTCGTCAATTTCAATATTCAGACCGTGTTGGCGTGCGAACACCAGCCAGCTTTGCGCGTGAAACGGCATTGAGTCGATCATGGTGCCATCCATGTCAAAGATCAGGGCGCTGGTTTGCATCAAACGCCTTGTTTTAGAGAGGCTTCAATGAAAGGGTCTAAATCGCCATCCAACACCTTTTGCGTGGCCGATGTTTCGTAGTTGGTGCGCAGGTCTTTGATGCGGCTGTTATCCAGCACGTAGCTGCGAATCTGGTGGCCCCAGCCCACATCGGTTTTGGTGTCTTCGAGCTTTTGCTGTGCCTCTTGTTGCTTGCGCACTTCAAAATCGTCCAAGCGGCTGCGCAGGCGTTTCCAGGCCACATCGCGGTTGCTGTGCTGGCTACGACCATCCTGGCACTGCACCACAATACCGGTTGGGATGTGCGTCAGACGCACCGCTGAGTCGGTTTTGTTGATGTGCTGACCACCGGCACCGCTGGCGCGGAAAGTATCCACACGAACATCGCTGGGGTTAATGTCGATTTCGATTGAATCATCGATCTCTGGGTAAACAAAAACGCTGGCAAAGCTGGTATGGCGACCACCAGACGAGTCAAACGGGCTTTTGCGCACCAGCCGGTGCACACCTGTCTCTGTGCGCAGCAAACCAAAAGCGTATTCACCCTCGACCTTGAACGAAGCCCCTTTGATACCAGCCGTATCGCCAGCGGTTTCATCTTCGATTTCGGTTTTGAAGCCTTTACGCTCGCAATAACGCAGGTACTGGCGCAACAACATGCTGGCCCAGTCGCAAGCTTCGGTACCGCCCGCACCAGCTTGAATATCGACAAAGCAGTTCAGCGGATCGGCCGGGTTGTTGAACATGCGGCGGAATTCGAGTCCTTTGACGATGCTTTCGATGTGCGTGGTTTCTTCTTCGATGTGCAGCAGGCCAGAAACGTCGCCCTCTTCTTTGCTCATCTCAAACAGCTCGGTGTTGTCGGCCAGGTCACGTTGCAAATCACTCAGTGTGACCACCACGCCATCAAGCGCCTTTTTTTCTCTGCCCAGCTCTTGCGCGCGTTTGGGTTCGTTCCAGACGGTGGGGTCTTCGAGCGATGCGTTAACGGTTCTCAGGCGTTCAAACTTGGCATCGTAGTCAAAGATACCCCCGTAAATCGAGGGCACGCGCGCTTAGGTCTGCGAGTAGTGTGCCAATGGCGTTAATGCGTTCTGCTTCCATGAATGAAATCCTGTTGTTGGTTCGTGAATCGTGGCGATTTTCTCACGACAAACCCAAGGCCACTTCATAAATAAAGAATGGCATTGAGTGCCATTCCCCTTACTCCGCCAATCACCGGTTTATTTTGGTCTTGCTTGCAGTGTCTAAGCCTTGGCATGTAACGACGATTGCGCAAATAAAAACCGCAGCGGTTGATCAACTTGATCAAGCTGCCGCATCGCTTCTTCAAGCATGGGTTGCCAATATGCTTTAAGTGATGAAGGGTCATCTCGACGGATCCAGTTGCGGCAACCTTGCGCAGCACAAAAGCACTCAAACTCTTCGTAGGTCTCGAGCGTGAAAGAAGCGTAATCACTGGTCAACTCTTCGCCTTCAGCGATGTCGCGAATGGCTATTTCGACATCGTCAAAGAGATGGGCGCAGCTCGGATTACATGAATGGTTCATGAAGCGCGTGTTGTCATGCGTCAGCAGATATTCGCCACCGAAAAGTCGGTAGTAGTCGTGCGACAACACGCCCAGCAACTCTTGCGGCAGCTTGGCGACCTCTTCAACACTCAGCTTGTGATCCAACTGGTCTTGAACCCAAGTAATGGTTCCCTTGGGAATGGCGTGCAATGCAAATACGCCCATGCCTGTTTCAACCGAGGCCAGGCGCAGTTCAGTGTGTGGGTAAAGCATCTCGGAGACGGCTTTCAGAGTCGAGTTGGGCAGTGAAAAATCGAATAAGAAGGCAACTCTTGCTGCCCGGTGAGCAGGCCATTGGCTTGCTCTTTGTTGCGGGCAAAAGGCAGCAGCGCTTGGGCAACCTGGCTCGAGCATTGGATTGCTTCTTGTGTCAATTTGGCTGCAGCACTGCTGTTAGTTTGCAAATCAGCAGCTTGCACAAGGCTACGGCAGTTGGGTTCGCCACAACTGCATTGCAGCGGAATATTGCAATAAGCATAATCGCAAGTCAAATGATCGCCGGGCAAAAGGTCACGCACCGCAATCTCGATTTCTTCACCCACCGGCATCATGGCGGGGTTGCAACTGTGATTGACATAGCGTGCAATGTCCCAGCACAGGATGGCGTTATCTGCAGAGTCAAAATACGCGAAGTGGTTAAAAATCGGTTGGTAGGGCTCACCCAAAGCCTGTACTTGTGCAGGTGTCATGGTGATGTCTAACGCACAACGGATCCAAACAATCGTGCCCTTGGGAATCGGTTTGGTGACAAAAACACCGTACCCGATTTGCTCATCGATCCAGCGGAGTTCAGTATCAGGATGAATCATGGTTTATGTCCTTTGGTATAAAAATAAAAAATGGGCCAAATTAAGCACATTTACCAACCTGAAAGTTCTGAAACTGCCAGGGGTCGCTGCAGTCTGTTGGCTCGGAGAATAGCGGGCACCTGACACTTAGAGGTGTCCAGTCAGAATAACAGCCAAACAGTTCACCAAGATAGGGCTGACAAAGCTCAAGAAGTCGATCAAACGGCAAATCTTCGGGCTCAAGAATGTCTTCAGCCGGATTTTGCATGGCCCAAATCACGCCGGATAACACACCAGCGCATACCTGCAAACTGGTTGCCGAGTTGTAAGGTGCCAGCTTGCGCGCATCTTGTGTTGACAAGCGTGAGCCCAGCCAATAAGCACCACGCGCATGACCTAGCAGCAACACGCCCAGTTCGTCAATGCCCCCAACAATGTCGTCACGCACAACTCGGCGGTTTTCATGCGCTTGCCACTCGCGACCAGCCAATTCGTGCAGTGAACTCACTGCGTCATCACAAGGGTGATAGGCGTAATAAACGGTTGGACGATACGTGGCAGCGCAACCATCCCCCAGACTAAAGTAAGCTGGCAGTGATATGGATTCACCGTGAGTGATGAGGAAACCGTGCAAAGCACCGGCAAGCGGTGTCCATGAGCGCACTTTGGTAGCCGCACCGGGCGCATTCAGATAAATAGCTGATTCAGAGCCGTAGCCGTGCCGAAAGCCATCTGCTGGGAGACGTTTTTCGTGGCTACCCCAGCCCAACTCGGCGGGCTGCAGGCACTCGTTGATCAAACCATCCACCGACCACGTATTGATAAATTCGCCATGCTGACGTCTTGGCTGCGCAACTTGCCAGTCACGTTCAGAAATCTGAATCACCTTGACACCCAGGTCGCGTGCCAGTTGCGCCCATTGCAAACGTGTTTTAGGATGAGCTGGCATGCCAGCATCTTCAGCCAAGTTCAATAGCGCCTGTTTCACCAGATGTGATACCCAACCCGGATTCGCTCCATGGGTCAAGATGGCGGTCGGTCCGCCCGCGCGGCGCAGCGCCAAAGCATCTTCACGCAGTCGGTAATTTGAACGTTCTGAGTGACTGGCACTGGCGTCCGTATAACCGCCCTGCCAGTGCTCAATGCCAATGTCCAGATAAAGCACATTTTTGGCTCGGCAAAGTGACAGCATGGCAATGCTTGAAACACCAACGGCAATATTCAGTAAAAAATCACCAGGTTGCAAAATTGGGTCGAGCACGGCCTGGTAATTGTCAGGCGTCAACGCTGTGAGTTGATGCTTCACGCCATGAGCCTGGGCTTCCTGGCAACCCAACGCGTCGGCAGCAATGATGAGCATTTGCTCGGGGCGCAAATCAATATGGCGCAGCTAGAGTGGCAGATCCCCCTGACCAATGGCACCAAACCCAAGCTTGTTCAAGCGACCTTTGAACGATAAATACTGTACT
>CAIYYA010000346.1 GCA_903930255.1 uncultured beta proteobacterium | reverse complement strand
GATGAGCGCGTGGCCAGACTCGTGATAGGCCGTATTGCGTCGCTCGCCTTCGGGCATGACCATGCTTTTGCGCTCAGGTCCCATCAAAATTTTGTCTTTGGCTTTTTCGAAGTCTTGCATTTCGACCGTGCGGGCATTGCGCCGGGCGGCCATCAAAGCAGCTTCATTGCACAGGTTGGCCAGATCAGCACCACTCATGCCGGGTGTGCCACGGGCAATCACGGCCGGATTCACGTCTTGGCTCAAAGGCACTTTGCGCATGTGCACGTTCAAAATTTGTTCGCGACCACGAATGTCGGGCAGCGTGACATAAACCTGGCGGTCAAAACGCCCAGGGCGCAGCAAAGCGGCATCCAGAATGTCGGGGCGGTTGGTGGCTGCCACCACAATCACGCCAACGTTGGTCTCGAACCCATCCATCTCAACCAGCATTTGGTTCAGGGTTTGCTCGCGCTCGTCGTTGCCACCGCCCAAGCCAGCACCACGCTGACGCCCGACGGCATCAATTTCGTCAATAAAGATGATGCAGGGTGCGTTTTTCTTGGCGTTCTCGAACATGTCGCGCACACGAGATGCGCCCACACCGACAAACATTTCAACGAAATCAGAGCCCGAAATGCTGAAAAAAGGCACCTTGGCCTCGCCCGCAATCGATTTGGCGAGCAGGGTTTTACCAGTGCCAGGGGGGCCTACCAACAAGAGTCCACGTGGAATGCGCCCACCCAATTTTTGGAATTTGGCGGGGTCTTTCAAAAAGTCAACCACTTCTTTGACTTCTTCCTTGGCTTCGTCACAGCCTGCCACATCACCAAAGGTGACGGGGTTGGTGTTTTCGTCGAGCAGACGCGCTTTGCTTTTGCCAAAACTAAATGCACCGCCCTTGCCGCCGCCCTGCATCTGGCGCATGAAATAGACCCAAACGCCAATCAACAAGAGCATCGGGCCCCAGCTCACCAGCAAGGTCATCAGCAGAGAGCCTTCTTCACGTGGGCGCACGTCAAATTTGACATCGTTGGCGATCAAGTCGCCCACCAGCCCACGATCGAGATAAGTAGCGGTGGTGCGAACTTTGCGGTCGTCGTTGGTGACTGCAATGATTTCAGTGCCGTTTTGACCTTCTTGAATGATGGCGCTCTTGATGCGTTTGCCGCGCACTTCGTCGAGAAAGTCGGAATAGCCCAGATAGCCCGCACCGCCGGCTGGACGCGTGTCAAATTGCTTGAAGACGGTGAAAAGCACCATCGCAATGACGAGCCAGACGGCAAATTTTGAAAACCATGGATTGTTCAAACCAATCTCCAGTAGAAACGCTATTGAGAAGTCAACACTTTTGGAAGCGCAGATTTTAGGCGCATCAATGTGCTAGCCAAGCGCGCTGGAGCACATCAGCCACAGCCATTGAAAGGAATTCAGCTCTTTTTTAGCCCCAAACCAATTAAAAAGGTCTCGGACGACTTGTCGCGCGAAGCTTTGGGCTTGATGCGCTTGACGCTGATAAAGGCTTCTTTAAAGCGCTGGAACATCGAGTCGTAGCTGGAGCCATGAAACACCTTGGCCACCAAAGCGCCCTGTGGCTTGAGATGCGCCTGTGCAAATTCCAGCGCCAACTCAATCAGCTGCTCCACCCTCGCTGCGTCGACCGAGCTGATTCCCGATAAATTGGGCGCCATGTCTGACACCACCAGATCGGCCAACTGACCTTGCATAAGTTGCGTCAGCTGTGCCAGCACAGCTTCTTCACGAAGATCGCCCAAAATAAACAGCACACCCTCGATCGGCTCCATTGGCAGCATGTCAAGCGCAATGATGCGGCCATTGAGTTCACCCATTGCAGCGCCACCGCCTGTGGCCGTCTTGGGAGAGAGCTTGCGCCGCACATACTGGCTCCAGGCGCCGGGGGCTGAACCCAAGTCAACCACCAGCTGCCCCGGTTTGATGAGGTGCAGGGTTTCGTCGATTTCTTTAAGCTTGTAAGCTGCGCGCGCGCGATAGCCTTCTTTGGTGGCGAGTTTGACGTAGGTGTCGTTGACATGGTCATTGAGCCAGGCGCGATTGACTTTGCTGCTTTTTACTACTGATTTCATCTGGTTGATAATACCCGCATGCCCCAAATCAATTTGACCCCTGCCCAACGTAAAGTTCACCGCGCCGATGCGCACCACCTAGACCCTGTGGTCATGGTTGGTGGCGATGGCCTGTCTGCTGCTGTTCAAAAAGAGGCTGATGCCGCGCTCAACGCGCATGGCCTGATCAAGGTGCGTGTGTTTTCAGACGATCGCGCTGCGCGTGAAGCCATGTTTGCCAGCCTGGCTGATCACTTGAATGCAGCACCGATTCAACACATCGGCAAATTGCTGGTGCTGTGGCGCCCAATGCCTGAACGCGAAAAAGCGCTTGACGACGACCGCATGCCCGGCCCGAAAGATGTCAAAGTGCTCAAGTTCAGCAAGCGCGGCGGTCAGCGCCCAGAGGTTAAAACTCTGCGCGTGTTGGGCAATCAGCGTTTAACCACGGGTGGCCAAGTCAAACGCGCCAAACCCAAGCAGATCAGCGTTAAAAAGCGCAATCAATCAAGTTAGTTTTTTAAATGTCATTGCTGCGCAAAGCCACTGCAGCACAAACAGCGCCGTGCCCAGGCTGTGCCAGAGCCGCAGATTCTCACGACTGATGATTCTGGGTGCGATGGCGAATTCGACAAGCAAAGCCAAGAGCATCCCTAACGCTATGAACATAGTAGCTGACTGCGCATGACTGGATTGCGCTAGAGCCTGATTTGATCGATAAATCAAAAGCAACAAAAGAGCACAAATAACGCTCAGCCAGGTTTGAGCTGCAAACAACTTGGCAGCCATTTGCCCGGCCATCGCAGGGCTTGGCAAATGAACAAACAGCAGAGGCACCACCAAAGCGCCCAGCACGCTCAGACTGCCCCACCATAAAGCAGCCAGCCAGGGCGCGAGTTTGAAGCTGAAGGCTTGCACGCCGGCGTTTCAGCAATAGCGTACCGACACCACCTCATAGCGACGCAGTCCACCGGGCGCTTGCACTTCTGCCGAGTCGCCCTCGTCTTTGCCAATCAGCGCGCGGGCAATCGGGCTGTTGATGTTGACCAGGCCGAGTTTGATATTGGCTTCGTCTTCACCAACGATTTGATATGTCACTTTTTGCCCACTTGATTCGTCTTCAAGTTCAACTGTGGCACCAAACACCACACGCCCATCGGCGTGCAAATCTGCTGGGTCGATGATTTGAGCTGCTGATAGCTTGCCTTCGATTTCCTGAATACGCCCTTCAACAAAGCCTTGCTTGTCTTTGGCAGACTCGTATTCGGCGTTTTCACTCAGATCGCCCTGGGCGCGTGCTTCGGCGATAGCCATGATCACCGCAGGTCGCTCAAAGGCTTTTAACTGATGCAACTCGGCCTTGAGTTTGTCTGCGCCGCGTTTGGTAATAGGTAGAGTCGCCACTGGGTGTTCCGTGAAATAAATGGGGTAAAAAAATGAAACCGCCGAACGTTGCCGTGCGGCGGTGTGGGCTGAATTATGCCGCTAATCAAGCGGCTAATTGTGCGTGCATTTCCTGCACCGATATAACCCCCAATTGATCCATGTAGCGCATGCCTTGAACGGCAGCCTCAGCCCCCGCAATGGTGGTGAAGGTGGTGACGCGAGCCAGCAAGGCCGAGGTGCGGATTTGACGCGAATCAGCAATCGCATTGCGCCGCTCTTCCACCGTGTTGATGACCAGCACGATTTCGTTGTTTTTCAGAATATCGACAATGTGCGGCCGACCTTCAGTGACCTTGTTGACCACACCACAAGGCACCCCGGCAGCGTTGATCGCCGCTGCAGTGCCTTTGGACGCCACCACGATAAACTCCATCGCAACCAAAGCGCGTGCGACTTCTACAGCACGCGGTTTGTCACTTTGTTTGACTGAAATAAACACTTTGCCAGAACGTTCGCCGGTTTTGGTAAACGGACGCGGAAGCTTGCAGCCAGCACCCAATTGCGACTTGACAAAGGCTTCGCCAAAGGTCTTGCCAACGCCCATCACCTCGCCGGTGGATTTCATTTCGGGGCCGAGAATGGTGTCAACGCCGGGAAACTTGACAAACGGGAACACAGCCTCTTTAACGCTGAAATACGGAGGTGTTACTTCGCGAGTAATGCCTTGTGAAGCCAGTGACTGGCCGACCATACAACGTGCTGCCACCTTGGCCAGTTGCACGCCGGTCGCTTTGCTGACAAAGGGCACGGTGCGTGAGGCACGCGGGTTGACTTCGAGCACAAAAATCACGTCTTCGCCATCAAGGTGCTGAATGGCAAATTGCACGTTCATCAAGCCCACGACGTTCAGCGCATGCGCCATGGCGGCGGTTTGGCGTTTGATCTCGGTCACGGTGGCTGCGCACAGGCTGTAGGGCGGCAGTGAGCAGGCCGAGTCGCCACTGTGCACACCGGCTTGTTCAATGTGTTCCATGACGCCGCCAATATAGGTTTGACCAAGGGCATCACGCACGCAATCGACATCGCTTTCAATGGCATCGTTCAAAAAGCGATCGAGCAGCACCGGGGAATCATGTGACACTTTGACCGCCTCGCGCATGTAGCGCTCCAGGTCGCGCTGTTCGTGCACGATTTCCATGGCACGACCACCCAGCACATAGCTCGGGCGCACCACCAGCGGGTAGCCCAGGGCGGCAGCTTTTTCGAGCGCTTCGCCTTCGGTGCGAGCGGTGGCATTGGGCGGCTGGCGCAATTTGAGTTCGTGCAGCAGCTTTTGAAAGCGCTCACGGTCCTCGGCAGCGTCGATCATGTCAGGGCTGGTGCCGATGATGGGCACGCCGTTGGCCTCCAGGTCAAGCGCCAGTTTCAAAGGCGTTTGACCGCCGTATTGCACGATCACACCGTATGGTTTTTCTTTGTCGACAATTTCAAGCACGTCTTCGAGCGTGACCGGCTCGAAATAGAGTCGGTCCGAGGTGTCGTAGTCGGTCGAGACGGTCTCGGGGTTGCAGTTGACCATGATGGTTTCAAACCCGTCTTCGCGCATGGCCAGCGCCGCGTGCACGCAGCAGTAGTCAAACTC
>CAIYYA010000345.1 GCA_903930255.1 uncultured beta proteobacterium | reverse complement strand
GTGGAGACGGCGGCACACCTCTGCGACCACGTCTTTCCCCGCCTACCGGTGCGCCAGTGGGTGCTCTCCGTCCCGAAGCGGCTGCGCTACTTTATGCAGCGTGACGGGGCAGTGCTCAACATGGTGCTGCGCATTTTTCTGGGGTCATCGCGCAGGAATGTTTACGTGAATCATTTCTTGCCGGTGCTGGAGCAACGCTTGTCACTGGCTGGGTTCCGATTGGCAGGCTTGCTCAATCGGGTTTTGAAGTGAGAGAAAAAATGCCAGAAATTGACATGGCAGCGTTCCAATCAGAAGTTGCTAAGTGTGGCCTGATGGACTATGGAGAATTTGAGGTCGGCTGACAACCTTACGACTGAGCTCTTGGTTAGGCTGGACGCTTCAAAGGAGCCGCCGTCTGCTCTCGAATTAGCTGGCCAAGAAATGCCGAAAACCCTCCAATGTCGTGGCTGGTGCTGGCCTTCTCAAGAGCGTCCATGTAGGGCTTGCGCCGCTCAACTGGGACGACAGTCCAAACGTACCCGCCTGTGACCAGCATCGCATTCATCAAGAAGCGACCCAACCGTCCATTGCCATCCATATAAGGGTGGATGTAGACAAAGAAGAAATGCCCCAGGACGGCACGAACCCCCGGATGTTTTTCTGCCGAAATCAGCTCAAAAAGTACAGGCATGCATTCGCGTACCGATTCTTTCGAGAGCGGTACGTGCATCGCGCCCCTGATGTAGATCTGGTCATTTCGCCATCCGGCCAAATCACTGGGCTTTAGTAAGCCTGTTTGAACGCTTGGGCTGAAAAGCGCCCGATGCCAGCTGCTGAGTGCATCACGCAAGGCGTAGGTCGGGTGTAGATTGTTCAGCTCTCGTTTGATAAACGCTGCCACCTCGGTGTGAGCCTCAAAGTACCCTTTCGCTGCCATTGCGTCGCGTGCACCTTTGTCCGGTCCATCCGGGTCCCACTTTCCAGAGCGTACGCGCTCAATCAGCTCCGGGGTAACTCGGTAGCCTTCGATGGACAGCGAGTGATAAGCATCGCTGACGTACCGGTCTTCGATATCTTTGAGTGCTGCCCCGATGTCAGTTGGCAGCGCGCATGGCTCTGGCAAGTTTTCAATGACGACCTCGCGCATTTGTTCCCACGTGATACGTAGGCGTTGCACATAGGGGGACTCCGGTCGACCACCGGGTAAAGATGGCGGAGCCACATCAAAAGGGGACTTCTCGATGACTACGTAATCTGCGCTTTTCATCGTGCTCACGATGTTGTCCGCTTGTGCTGCGCGGCCCAGCGAGCGCAAGGCGCCGGCAAGGCGACCAGCCACCACAGAATGTGAGCCGCTTAGCAGCACCGTCAATAGCTCCGTCAAGTCTTCGACCAGGCTCAACGCGATGCGAGCGGCGACCATCTGTTGCTGGAAAAATCCGGCGCCAACGGCCACCAGGGCATTGGCCAGTTCGACAAGTCGCAGGCCCCCCTCGTTAGACTGCGCTTTGGAAGGCAGCAGTCCCGGCGCGCGATAAAGGAAAAGTGAGCAGCCATGTGGGAGCGGAACCAGTTGGTTATGACCGGCCTTTGTCCAGATTTGCAGTTGCAACGGAAGAGCGCGCTCGCCTGAGCGTAGTTGAAGCGACTGCTCAGGGCAGAGGTGCCAATCCTCACCGAACCGGTCATCACAGTACCCGCTGATGAAGTTGCGCATGCCAGCGAACCAAGCGGAGGTACTGCCCATGGGCTCGCCGGGCCGGCTCGGCAAGTACCAGCCTTTAAGCACTTCATCCAAAAAACCGCCCTTTAACAAGCGCTCTCTATGTGTTCGGGAGAGCTGGGCGCTGCGAATGGCCCGTGCCCCTTGGGTTTGAAGCTTGGCCAACTCGGCCAGTGATTGCGCCAATTTTTCATTAGGTGCTGCCATGACGGGGTACCTGTTTTTATATAGCTACACTAAAATAGTGTTGCGCAAATACACTAATATCTAGCTGTATTATCTCACTAATATTGAGCTGTCTTAATGAGTTGCCAAAGTGAAAATTGTCGCGTATCTGGGCTTGACTGGTGCCGGGCAAGCGCCACAAATGAACCGCTAACAACTCCTTGCTGGAAATGCCAGCACGTGACTGGCATTTCGTAACCGGGCGAAAGTGTTTACTTACCTGCGGCTGCGTCCTTCTCACATTTCTTCAAAAATGAGTTTTTAGCGGCACCAGCCAAAGGCTTGCCGTTTTTATCGACCGCTTTGTCAGCACAGCCACTTGTTGGAGCAGCAGCTTTTGCATCGGCCTCGCATTTTTTAATGGATGCTGTTTTGGCAGCACCTGCCAGCGGTTTGCCATCTTTGCTCACTGCTTTGGTTTCGCAAGCCGTTGGAGCGGCTGCGGCAGCTTGTGAGAAAAATACACCAGCAACCAGGAGGCTGCTCAAAATGCAGGAAAGAAGTTTAGGCATGAAGTTAGCTTTCAATTTTGGATGGATAGAAGAATTTAGCTGCCGGTAACACTGGGTAACCTGGC
>CAIYYA010000344.1 GCA_903930255.1 uncultured beta proteobacterium | reverse complement strand
CCAAAATTGCTCCGATTTTCTACAACACCATGGAAGATGCGGGTGCCTTGCCGATTGAGTTGGATGTGAGCCAAATGAACATGGGTGACACCATCGAGCTGCGCCCCTACGAAGGCACAGCACTCAAAGACGGCAAGGTGATCGCTAACTTCACACTCAAGAGCGAGGTGCTGTTTGACGAAGTGCGCGCCGGTGGCCGTATTCCATTGATCATTGGCCGCGGTCTGACGGCCAAGGCTCGTGAGTCGCTGGGCCTGCCCGTGTCGACCCTGTTCCGCTTGCCGCAAAACCCCAAAGCCACCGGCAAGGGCTTTACATTGGCGCAAAAAATGGTGGGACGTGCTTGCGGGCTGCCTGAAGGCCAAGGTGTGGTGCCCGGCACCTATTGCGAACCCAAAATGACCAGCGTGGGTTCACAAGACACCACCGGCCCAATGACCCGTGACGAGCTGAAAGATCTGGCTTGCCTGGGCTTCAGCGCAGATCTGGTGATGCAATCTTTTTGCCATACTGCAGCCTACCCAAAACCGGTGGATGTGAAGATGCACCACGAGTTGCCAGACTTCATCAGCACACGCGGCGGTGTGCCGCTGCGCCCAGGTGATGGCATCATTCACAGCTGGCTCAACCGCATGTTGCTGCCTGACACCGTGGGTACTGGCGGCGACAGCCACACCCGCTTCCCGATCGGTATCAGCTTGCCTGCTGGCTCGGGTCTGGTTGCGTTTGGCGCGGCCACTGGTGTCATGCCGCTGGACATGCCCGAAAGCGTGCTGGTGCGCTTCAAAGGTACCCTGCAACCCGGCGTGACACTGCGCGATCTGGTGAACGCCATTCCGCTCTATGCCATCAAAGCAGGTTCATTAACCGTGGCCAAACAGGGCAAGAAAAATATCTTCTCAGGCCGGATTCTTGAAATCGAAGGCTTGCCAGACCTGAAGGTTGAACAAGCATTCGAGCTCAGCGACGCCTCTGCAGAGCGCAGTGCTGCGGGTTGCAGCGTGTACCTGAATAAAGAGCCCATCATTGAGTACCTCAACAGCAACATCGTGATGCTCAAGTGGATGATTGCCAATGGCTACTCGGATGTGCGCACGATCAATCGCCGCATCGCCGCCATGCAAGCTTGGCTGGCTGATCCACAGCTGCTCAAAGCCGATGCAGATGCCGAATACGCAGCAGTCATCGAGATCGATCTGGCAGATATTGTTGAGCCCATCGTAGCTTGCCCGAATGACCCCGATGACGTCAAAACCCTGGCTGATGTGGCCGGAGCCAAGATTGATGAAGTTTTCGTTGGCTCTTGCATGACGAATATCGGCCATTTCCGCGCTGCTTCCAAACTGCTCGAAAACAAGCGCGACATTCCGGTCAAGCTGTGGATGGCACCGCCCACCAAGATGGATGCCAAGCAGCTCAGCGAAGAAGGTCATTACGGTGTGCTGGGTGCAGCCGGTGCCCGCATGGAAATGCCCGGTTGCAGCTTGTGCATGGGCAACCAGGCGCAAGTCAAAGAAGGGGCCACGGTGTTTTCAACCTCCACACGCAACTTCCCCAACCGTTTGGGCAAAAACAGCTTCGTGTATCTGGGCAGTGCCGAATTGGCGGCCATTTGCGCAAAACTCGGTCGCATTCCAACCAAGGCCGAATACATGGCCGACATGAGCGTGCTGACTGCAGCCAGCAGCAAGGTTTATCAATATCTTAATTTTGACAAAGTGAAAGACTATACCGACGCTGCCGAAATGGTTGCCTAAATCCTAAGCAGGCAAAACCCAAAACCCCTCAAAAAAGGGGCTCCTTTGAAAAACGCGCTGTCATTGATTTGATGGCGCGTTTTTTTTTGAGTCATTTACCAACTGAGGCAAGGTTAAACTCAAGCAAGTCTTAATTTCGTCATATTTCTGCCACAAATCCCGAGGAGTTCCCCTTGTTTTTAGCCAAACTGCTACCGCGTGACGACAATTTTTTCATCATGTTCAACCAACATGCTGACTACATCGTTGAAGCAGCCCGTGCTTTTTCAAATTTGGTCGCGCATTACAGCGATCTGGAACTGCGTGGTAAATTTCACAGCGAAGTCGACAATGCCGAGCGTAGCGCCGACCGTATCACGCACGAAGTCAACAAAGCGCTCCACAAAACTTTCATCACCCCGATCGACCGTGAACAAATTCACAGTCTGATCAACACCATGGATGACGTCGCTGACCTGATTCAGGATTCTGCAGAAACCATGGCGCTATATGACGTCCACCACATGACCGATGAAATCACCCGCCTGACGGATCTCAGCGTGAAATGCTGCGAAAGGGTGCGCGATGCCGTAAAACTGCTTGGAAAAATTGCCGAACCCTCCACAGCCGAAGCTGCCCTGAAAACTTGCGATGAAATTGACCGACTCGAGAGCGATGCCGACCGCGTGATGCGCAGTGCCATGAGCAAATTGTTTCGTGAAGAACCCGATGTGCGGGAAGTGATCAAACTCAAAGCGATTTATGAGCTGCTGGAAACCATTACCGACAAATGCGAAGACGTGGCCAATCTGATCGAGGGTGTCATCCTCGAAAACTCCTGATTTTTACCGGACAGCACCATGGAAAATGCTCAATCCGCTCTTTGGGTGGTGATCGTGCTGGTGGTTTTAGCGATTTTGTTTGACTTCATGAACGGGTTTCATGATGCGGCCAACTCGATTGCCACCGTGGTCTCCACTGGCGTACTAAAACCAGCTCAAGCTGTCGCGTTTGCGGCTTTTTTTAACGTCGTCGCGATCTTTGTTTTTCAACTGAGTGTGGCAGCTACCGTTGGCAAAGGCATTGTCATGCCTGGCATTGTTGACACGCATGTGGTGTTTGGGGCTTTGGTCGGAGCCATATCCTGGAATTTCATCACCTGGTATTACGGCATTCCAAGCAGTTCGTCGCACGCCCTCATCGGAGGGATTGTTGGCGCCACCGTTGCTAAAGCGGGCGGTGCTGCGCTCATATCGACCGGCATCCTGAAAACCATTACTTTTATTTTTGTCTCACCACTGCTTGGTTTCTTGCTAGGCTCACTCATGATGGTGCTGGTGTCCTGGGTTTTTCGTGGCTTTCGCCCCCTCAAGGTAGATAAATGGTTTCGTCGATTGCAACTTGTATCAGCAGGTGCATACAGCTTGGGGCATGGCGGCAACGATGCGCAAAAAACCATTGGAATCATCTGGATGCTGTTAATCGCCACTGGCTACACAGCGGCAGCCGAGTCGACTCCTCCCACTTGGGTGATCATTACTTGCTACTCGGCAATCGGGTTTGGCACCATGTTTGGCGGCTGGCGTATTGTCAAAACCATGGGGCAGAAAATCACCAAACTCAAACCGGTTGGCGGATTTTGTGCTGAAACAGGCGGTGCCATTACGCTGTTTCTTGCCACAGCCTTCGGCATTCCTGTATCAACCACGCACACCATCACCGGAGCCATCGTGGGGGTTGGCTCGGTCAGACGCGCCAGCGCAGTGCGCTGGGGTGTCGCTGGCACCATCATTTGGGCTTGGGTATTAACCATACCGTCGAGCGCCTTTGTGGCGGCCTTGGCTTATTGGATTAGCTTGGCTGTTTTTTAGCCAGCCCAACCAGACTCCACTTAGGGTCCTATTGCTTTGGCCGGCTTAAGTTTGAACCGTTCGGAACTTAAAGCATCATCGGGCCGGATCAATAAGGAGGTCGCGCAATTGATAAAGCCAGCAGCAGCGCCAGATCTGCACCGTGAGAATGCGCAGCTTGTTCCGTCATGAGAATGCAACTTGCGTGATGTACATTACGGTTTAGCAATTCCGTCATTCCAAAGTCAGCAAGCATGAATATCAAAAATTTGGTCGATGCCGCCAAGCAAAGAAGTGGCTTGCCGCTGGGCACTATGGCCGATGAAATGAACATCAGCCCAGTGCGCATCAGCGAATGGAAAAGAGGCAAATATCGGCCTGGCCCAAGTCAAATCATTTATCTGGCCGAAAAAGCACAATTACCGGCCATTCAAGTGCTGGCCGAAATTGAAACCCAGACCAGTCCACAGTTTGCCGAATGCTGGAAAAAAGCGGTCAACGACCTGTTAAACAGTCACCGCGAAAGTCGCTTTGCCAATGAAACCTAAATTCCAGCATGTTGCACTGATTGGTAAATATCAGACTCTGGGCGCCAGCAGCGCAGCCACCAGCTCACGCCACGCTATCAGCACAGTGGCACATTTTCTGAATGACCTCGGTTGCGACGTGGTGATCGAGCAAGACACCGCACGCAACATGGCGCTGGGCAGCTATCCCACCCTGAGCGTGGCGCAGATCGGTGCGCAATGTGATCTGGCTGTGGTGGTCGGTGGTGATGGAACGATGTTGGGCATTGGCCGGCAAATGGCCGCCCATGGTGTGCCACTGATTGGTGTGAATCAGGGTCGTCTTGGATTCATCACCGACATTCCTTACGACGGTTTTGCCAGTATTTTGGCGCCCATGCTGCACGGCGAATATGTGGAAGACCATCGCAGCCTGATGAATGCCCGTGTGATGCGCGACGGCCATTGTGTTTTTCAGGCAATGGCCATGAACGACGTGGTTGTCAACCGTGGCGCTACTGCGGGTATGGTTGAATTGCGCGTCGAAGTCGATGGGCATTTTGTATCGAACCAGCGCGCAGATGGCCTGATCATTGCCACACCAACGGGCTCCACGGCTTACTCCTTGTCAGCAGGTGGCCCTTTGCTGCATCCGTCCATACCGGGGTGGGTGATGGCTCCCATCGCACCACATACCTTATCAAATCGACCGATCGTGCTTGCCAATACAGCAGAAATAGCGATTGAAATCGTCGCAGGAAGAGATGCCAGTGCAAGTTTTGACATGCAATCACTCGCGTCACTGCTGCATGGTGACCGCATTGAAGTGAGTCGTTCGGCGCATCACGTGCGATTTCTGCACCCCAAAGGCTGGTCATACTTTGATACCCTACGCGAAAAACTGCACTGGAACGAAGGAGTAACCGCACCGTGAGCTTGAAACGCATGGTTTTGCGCGATTTTGTTATCGTGCGCGAGCTCGACTTGGCGTTGAATGCGCAGTTCACCGTGCTAACAGGTGAAACGGGCGCCGGCAAATCGATTTTGATTGATGCCTTGCAACTCGTCACCGGTGGCCGTGCCGATGTCGGACTGATCCGCGAAGGAGCCAATCGCACGGATGTCAGCGCCGAATTCGAGGCGACGCCTGCTTTGCAAGAATGGTTGGACGACGCCGGTTATCAAGCAGAAGACGCGCTTTTATTGCGAAGAACCGTAGATTTGCAAGGAAAAAGCCGCGCCTGGATCAACGGCAGCCCTGCAACAGCGACACAGTTGCGAAATTTGGGCGAACAATTGCTCGACATCCATGGTCAGCATGCTTGGCAAAGTCTGACCACCCCAGACAGCATGGCCAGCTTGCTCGATGCCTACGCCCAAACTTCAAGCGTCGTGCTGGCAGCTTGCTGGCAGCAATGGCGCATGGCACAACAAAAATTACAACAAGCGTGTTTAGCGCAAGACACGCGGCAACAAGACCGCGAACGTTTAAGCTGGCAAATCTCCGAACTGCAAAAACTGGCGCCCCGAGCGCACGAATGGCCCGACCTGAACGCCGAGCACACCCGTCTCGCGAACACCCAAGCTTTGATCGATGCAGCCCAAGGATGCGTGTTGGCATTGGATGAAAATGACGCTAACGCACGCTCAAGCCTGCATAAAGCCATTCAACTGCTGCAACAACAAACCCATATTGAGCCTTATTTTGCCGAATTAATTGATGTATTGACTGCAAGTTTGGCTCAACTGGAAGACAGTTTGCGCGATCTTCACAGCTATCTTCGCAAAACCGAATTAGAGCCCGAGCGGCTCAGCGAAATCGATGCACGCATGGGGCTCTGGGTCGCCTTGGCCAGGCGCTACAAACGCCACCCTTCTGAGCTGCCTGCGCTGCTGGAGAGTTGGCAAAATGAACTCAGCGCACTCGACGCTTCCAATGACTTGCAAACCCTAGAGCAGGCACAAGCCAGCGCCGAGCGAGCCTATTTGTTCGAAGCGCAAAAACTCAGCCAGGCGCGTGCAGCGGCGGCTCCCCAATTGGCCACCGCCATCACCAACACCATGCAAGAGCTGGGCATGCCCGGCGGTCAGTTCAGGGTGCAACTGCAAAATTATGCTGAGCCGTCAAAAAATGGCCTTGAAGAAGTATGTTTTTTGATTGCAGGGCATGCTGGCATTACACCGAGAGCTATTAATAAAATAGCATCTGGTGGTGAGTTGTCGCGTCTGGCGCTGGCCATTGCTGTCACCACCAGTCAAATTGGGTCTGCCCAAACACTAGTTTTTGATGAAGTTGATTCGGGTATTGGCGGCGCTGTGGCGCAAACTGTCGGACGTCTGATGCAACAACTCGGTTGTCAGCGCCAAGTGCTCGCGGTGACCCACTTGCCACAAGTCGCAGCCTGTGCGACCCATCACCTGGTCGTTTCGAAACAATTAGTCGACGGCAGCACCACCAGCCAGGTCAACCCCGTTGTGAATGAGGCGCGGGTGGCCGAGCTGGCTCGCATGTTGGGTGGCGAGCGCATGAAAGATAGCACCCTAGCGCATGCGCGCGATTTATTTTTGACGCAAGGATCGTGACATGAAACCTGAGCCCTATCGTTTGCAGATCGTCTTAATCACCGGCATGTCAGGCTCCGGTAAATCGGTTGCCTTGAAAGCGCTAGAAGACCTTGGTTTTTATTGTGTGGATAACTTGCCGCCAGAGCTGTTAATGCCATTGGTGAAACTCGAGCGCGCCAGTCACGCCAATCGTTTGGCGATTGCAATCGACGTGCGCAGCGCAAATTCATTGCCCCTGCTACCACAGCAGCTGAGCGAACTCAAGGCACTCGGCATCGTGGTCGATTCGCTGTTCATGGATGCCACGACCGACACCCTGATTCGTCGTTTTTCAGAAACTCGCAGACGGCACCCTTTGTCACAGGTTGGCAAAGACGAGTCGATGCAAGACCAGACACACGCACTTTCGGATGCGATTGAGCTCGAACGCGAGCTCCTCTGTGAACTTCGGTCACAAGCCCACGTGATCGACTCCAGCATGATCCGCTCAACCCAACTGCAAAGCTATGTCAAAGCATTTATTGACACGCCGACTGAGCAGCTAACACTGGTGTTTGAGTCGTTTGCTTTCAAGCGCGGCATTCCCACCGATGCCGACTATGTGTTTGACGTGCGCATGCTGCCCAATCCGCACTACGAACCCGATTTGCGCGCACTCACCGGGCGCGACGCACCCGTCATAGAGTTTTTGCAACAGCACGCCGAGGTGCAGCGCATGTGCGATCACATTCAAAGCTTTTTAGACCATTGGCTCGAAGCTTTGGTAAAAAACCACCGCAGTTACGTCACCGTGGCAATTGGCTGCACAGGTGGCCAGCACCGGTCGGTGTATCTGGTGGAGCAACTCAGTACCTTGTTTGAAAAACGCTGGGTCACACTCAAGCGCCACCGGGAGATGGACGCCCTAGACCGGGTTCAGCAGTTTTTTGACCGGCGCAGGTAAGCCCAGCTTTTGTCGTTGAGCCGGGCCATACCAATCAGCCCCAAGCTGCTCCTTGAAACGACTTGGAAGCAGCACAAAAACCGGATGCAGATACAGATCTTTGTGCGTCAGCACATGTTTAATCACAGGCATATCGAGCAAAGCCTGCTGCAATTTGGCCGGCAACGCCGCCTGCAATGCCGCTCGATCTTCAAACATGGGCAAAGCATACAAACCGGCCCAGACCCCTGGCGTGGGTCTTCGAGTGAGGTAAATCATGTCGTCGGGAGTCTGCGCCCAAAGCAGCCACAGCGACTGCGCTGTGCGTTTGAGTTTGCGCGTCAACACCGGAAATTGCTCTGCCTTACCCAGCTTATGTGCGACACAACGGGACGCTAACGGGCAGTCGCAACAACGCGGCTGCCGGCTGCTGCATATCGAAGCACCCAAGTCCATCATGCCCTGGGTGTAGCGTGGCATGTTGATCGAAAGCGCTTCAACCGGCAATTGTTGGGTGGCTTCATCCCATAAACGTCGCACTTGAGGCGTTAGCGCCAAATCTCCTGCAAAACCCAGATAACGCGTCAGAACGCGTTTCACGTTGCCATCCAGAATAGCCGTCCGCTGGGCAAAACACAGAGATGCAATGGCCGCTGCGGTTGATCGACCAATGCCAGGCAGTGTTTCAAGTTGCAGCGCCGTTTGCGGAAAATGTCCGTCATAAACGCTGGCGACCTGCTGCGCACAGCGATGTAGATTTCTGGCACGACTGTAGTAGCCCAACCCCGCCCACAGTGCCAAAACATCATCCAAAGAGGCGTTGGCCAAAGTCAGCACATCTGGGAAACGCCCCAAAAACCGCAAGTAATAATCACACACCGTGACAACCTGGGTTTGTTGCAACATGATTTCAGACAACCAAACACGGTAAGGGTCGCGCGTGTTTTGCCACGGCAGGTCATGGCGACCAAATTGGTTTTGCCATTGCACGACCGCATGCGCTAGAAACCGATCACAAAGCACTGGATTGTGTGTCAGGGTCATTGAGTTCCATTTGAAAGCGCTCAGGTTGAATCATCAAATGCAACTGATCGGTTAAATCAACCAACTTGATTTCAACTTGTTCCATCGCGCTGCTTCGGCTGCTGATATCGGCGATGCGCTCATCCAGCCCCCCAGCGGCATGCGCAATGCGATCAATCGCTTCAATTCGGCGGCTGAAATTTTTGCGGCGCTCACGCAATTGCGCATCTAGCTGCGATGCGGCTGACTTGCTCCATGCCTCAACTTCACCCAAAGCTGCTTCATAAATCGCACGCAAACGGGTTGCCAAAGCGCGCACCAATCGATTCACAAAATCCGCTTGTGTTAAGCGAAAAACATTGCCCAAACTCATGTATTGCACGTGACTGCGCTCCATCAAATCAAGGTCGCGCATACACCCATCAAACTGGGGCGCTTCGGGCATTTGCAAAGAAAATCCGTAATCGGTGTTGAGCTGTAAAAAACTGGCATCCAGCATGGCTCGAATTTCGACATCCTTGGCTTGCACCTGGCGCAAATTCAAGCGCAAGCGCTCAAAAGTTTCGGCATAAACTTTTTTAATGCCAAACTTAACACCCGACTGACTTAACGCCTGCGTCAACAGAGCCATGTCGCGTTGCAAGTGGTTGGCACCCAGCAAACTGAAAATTTCACGCAATAGTTTCATGTGCACAGAGCGCACGGCCTGAATTTTCATGCCTCCGGCATCAAATTCTGCCTGTTCTTTCTGAATGCGCAGCCGCATGTTTTTGATGACAGGGGTGTTTTTGCCCTGTAAGCTCCTGAGCTCGACCCACTGCTCGTGCATTTCGCGGCGTCGGATTTGCAGCTCGCGTCGCGTCTCGGCACGCAAATCCGCCAATCCCTTTTCAATCCCCACACTGAAGATTTTTTGCCGTTGCCCCATGATGTTGCGACTCAGCGCGTCTTCGAGTGTGGTCAGACAACTGCGTTCAAGCAAAATCGGGTCATTTTTGACCTTCGCGAGTAAACCCTTTTGGGCGGATACGGCCAGCACCTGCTCAGCCGTCAAGCCCAAAATTTCGGCAACGCTGCTTTTTTGTCGCTCAATTTGAGCGCGCACCTCGGCTGGACTATCCAACGCATCCCATAGCGTGTCAATTTTGTTCAACACCACCAACCGGGCATGTGTGCCTTGTTCATCCGTCACCAAGTGCTCGCGCCAGATTGTCAAATCAGACTGTGTTACCCCGGTATCCACACCCAAAATAAAGACCACAGCATGCGCCTGCGGAATCAAACTGACCGTCAGTTCTGGCTCAGCACCAATCGCATTCAGCCCGGGCGTGTCCAAAATAATCAAACCCTGTTTCAGCAACGGGTGAGGGAAATTAATCAATGCATGACGCCATCTGGGCACTTCAATTTGTCCCTGGTGATTCATCAGCGGATGTTTATCGGCGCCGCCCTCTTGCCAAAATCCCAAGGCCTGTGCCTGCTCCAGACTGACACTGCGGGTTTCTGCCACCTTCGCCAAGGCTTCGGCCAGCTGCTTCGGACTAGTCACATCGAGGTCAATGCGCTCCCACTTTTCGGGCGCTTGTCGCCACTCCATCAAAGCTTGTGGCTGCAGACGTGATTCAATTGGCAGCAAGCGCAAACAGGGCGGAATATCTGGGTCATAAGCCATCTCGGTCGGGCACATGGTGGTGCGACCAGCACTTGCCGGCATGATGCGCCGCCCATAATCGGCAAAAAAAATGGCATTGATGAGCTCAGACTTTCCGCGCGAAAATTCAGCAACAAATGCCACCATCAACTTGTCAACACGCAGCATGTTTTCAAGCTTGTGCAAACGGTCTTGAACCGCAGCATCCAGCAAGTCGTGATCGTTCAGCCACTGCGACAAGAGTTTTAAACGCAAAGCAAACTCGCGTCGCCAAACGCTGTGTTGATCAAAATTTTCACTGATTGAGGTGCTCAAACGATCTCCAAATTTTGCTGTCAATATAGCACTGCCTAGCGAGACTGGCAGGTTTGGCAATAAAAACTCGAGCGTTGACCCTGCTTTTGCACCTTGATCGGGCTGGCACAAATCCGGCACGGCAAGCCGGTTCGGCCATACACCATGGTCTGCAGCTGAAAATGACCCTGCTCACCGCTTGCGCTGGAAAAATTGCGCAACGTGCTGCCACCCTTGTCCAACGCGCTTTGCAGCACATGCAAAATGGCAGCATGCAGGCGCTTGGCTCGCGGTTTGCTCAAACTCGCCGCCAGCGCCGTAGGTCGAATTCCAGCCATGAACAACGCCTCTGCTGCATAAATATTGCCCACCCCAACAACCAACTCGCCCGCCAGTAAAACTTGTTTGATGGACATATGCCGCAGCTTGAGCCCAGCTATAAACCTCTCTAGGGTGAAGTCTTCCGAGAGTGGCTCCACACCCAGACGCTCAAGCAATTTTCTGGCCATGACATCCTGTAACCCATCCACATACACCACAGCGCCGAAACGGCGCGGATCATGCAAACGCAAAATGCCCAGCGTCGTAACCAACTCAAAGTGATCGTGCACGCCAGCTTCAGGTAACGCCCGTGCAAAGCGCAAGCTACCCGACATGCCCAGATGCAGTAACAAATACCCCGTATTCAGCGCCATCAACAAATATTTACCGCGTCGACCTACCGACACGACAGTGCGGCCAATCAGCGCTTCTGGTGCACAACCCAACGGCCAGCGCAGGGCTTTTCCCAAACGCACATCAAGCACTTGTGCGTTTTCGATGGCAGCCGCAAAACTGCGTCGCGTTATTTCAACTTCGGGTAATTCAGGCATGGCAATGATTTTCATGAACGCATGGATTATTATGATCACATGCGACGCTTATTTTTATCCTTTTTTTTAATCAGTTCACTCAGTTTGCAAGCCCAGACGGTGCCTGCAACCGAACCGGTCAACCCAAGTTCAGCACTTGACAGCACACTTTTTTATCAACTATTGCTGGGCGAACTCAACGCCCGCTCGGACGATGTTGCGGCTGCTTTTTCACTGGTGCTCGACGCTGCTCGCAAAACCAGCGACCCACTGGTTTACCGGCGCGCCATTCAGATTGCACTGCAAGCACGCTCCGGCGAGTCGGCTCTGATAGCAGCCAAAGCCTGGAGCACAGCGATTCCGACCTCACGCGAGGCGAATAATTTTGTGCTGCAAATTCTTTTGGGTCTGAATCGGGTCAACGAGACTTTGGAACCACTCAAGCGTGAGTTACTGCTCGTGCCAGCTCCTGAGAAACGCGCGGCCATTTGGGTGCTACCCAGTTTATTTGAGCGTACCAGCGACAAAACCGCGGGAGCGCAGACGCTGCAAAAAGCCCTGGCGCCACTGCTGGCTCATGCAGAGTTTGGGTCAACTTCGTGGGCGGTGATTGGTCGCATGTGGCAGCGTGCAGGTGAAAAATCGGTTGCCCTGAAGGCCGCTAGCCAAGGCCTTGGCTTAAATCCACAGGATGAACACCCTGCCCTGGTGGCCTTGTCTTTGATGAGTGAAGACCAGCCAGAAGCAGAAAACTGGGTCAAAAAACATCTGGATGGCAACGCCAGAGCCGAATTTCGCATGGCCTATGTCAAAGCACTGCTCGCCCAAAAACGTGATGCAGATGCCCAGATCGAATTAAACAAACTCAACCAGTTGCATCCCGACTATGCCGATGCCTGGCTGGTGCAAGGCGCCCTGAGTTTACAAAACAAGCAGTTCAATCTGGCCGAACAACAATTGCAACATTTTCTGGCGCT
Organism: uncultured beta proteobacterium; assembly: GCA_903930255.1. GTDB lineage: Bacteria > Pseudomonadota > Gammaproteobacteria > Burkholderiales > Burkholderiaceae_C > Rhodoferax. Next base: position 12,054 of record CAIYYA010000344.1, on the reverse strand, counting down.
AAGCCAGAAAACCGCGCAAACACCCGATGCCAGCCGATCTGCATCCAAGGCCTATTTGTCACTGGCGCACATTGCCAACCTGCGTAAAGACTTTCAGCAGGCTGATAGCTGGTTGCAGCGCATTGTTCATGCTGACGACATTCTGGACGCACAAATCAGACGCGCTGGCCTGCTCTCGCGCCAAGGTCAATTGGATCAAGCGCTGACGCTGATTCAAAACGCACCGGAACGCTCTGTCGCCGAAGCGAGCACCAAACGTTCAGCGCAATTGCAACTGCTGCGCGAGCACAAGCAATACAAGCGTGCCAACGCGTTGTTGATGCAAGCCTTAACTGACGCACCGCACGATACAGACCTGATCTACGAACAAGCCACCCTCTATGAAAAGCTCGGTGATCTGCCCGAAATGGAACGACTGCTGCGCCAGTTGATCGCGCTCAAACCCGCTGATCAAACGGCCTACAACGCTCTTGGCTACGCTTTGGCCGACCACAATCTACGCCTGCCAGAAGCGCGTGCGCTGATTGCCAAGGCGCTCGAGTTGGCTCCAGGCGACCCCTTCATCATTGACAGCTTGGCCTGGGTTGAATTCCGCATGGGTCAATCGGCTCAAGCCTTGCGCTTGCTCCAAGGTGCTTATGCACAACGCCCCGATGCTGAAATTGCCGCCCACTTGGGTGAGGTTTTATGGTCTCTCGATCTCAAGCTCGAAGCGCAAAAAATATGGCGTGAAGGCATGCAACTTAACCCAGACAACGAAACCCTGGTGCAAACATTAAAACGCCTCGGTGTCCGCCTGTGAGCCACCGGTTTGGTACCTTCATCGCCCTCATTTTTGTTGCATTTTTAGTAGCAGGCTGTGCATTACCAACAAGCGTTGCAAGGCAAAAAGACTCACAAAATTCATCCTGGCACGGTCGCTTGGCAGTGCGCGTTGCAGCCAATCCTGCTGACGCCCGCTCTGAAGCACAAGCATTAACAGCCGAGTTCGAATTGGAAGGTGTACCAGAGCAAGGCAAGCTAACCCTTTTTACTCCTCTTGGAAGCACGGCTGCACGGATCGACTGGAACCGTCACGAAGCGGTTCTCTTCGCACAAGGCAAGCAGCAAAGTTACACCAATATCGCCACCCTCCTAGACGAACTCATCGGGACTGAACTGCCAGTTAACGCTTTTTTCTCTTGGCTCAAAGGTCAGCCTGAACAAGCCGCGGGCTGGCAAATTGACCTGACCCAATTTGCTTCCGGCAAAATCACGGCGCGGCGCGATTTTCCCGAACCTCAAACTGAGATTCGTGTCATGCTTGAGCCTTAATATCCACCACGACCACGCTCCCGCACACGGCCACCATGAAAGCTCTTTTTGATATAGCGGCTCCAGCCAAGCTCAACCTCTTTTTGCACATCGTGGGCAGAAAACCCGACGGCTATCACCTACTGCAGTCGGTCTTCATGCTAATTGACTGGCACGACAGCCTGCACTTTGAGCTGCGCAATGACGGCGTGATCAGCCGTGAAGATTTGCTAACGCCACTGCCAGCAAACGATTTGATCGTGCGCGCAGCTCACGCGCTGCAACAGTTTTCCGGATGCTCTCTTGGTGCCCATATTGGTATTGAAAAACGCATTCCCGCACAAGCAGGCATGGGTGGCGGGTCTTCAGATGCAGCCTCGACACTGCTCGCACTCAACCAACTTTGGCGACTCGGTTTGAGTTGCCATCAATTGCAAACAATCGGCATCCAATTAGGCGCTGATGTTCCGTTCTTTTTGCTGGGTCAAAACGCCTGGGTTGAAGGCATCGGAGAGCGCATGACACCCATCGAAATACCGGCCAGTCAATTTGTCGTGCTCAAACCCATGCAAGGACTCGAAACCCAAAGAATTTTTTCACATCCAGACTTAAAACGCGACACCAAACCCGCTACAATATTGGACTTCGCTGCAGACCCTTTTGGCTTTGGCCTAAACGACTTGCAAGCTGTTGCTCAGGCTTTGAATCCGGGTGTTTTGCAAGCTATAGAATGGCTTGGCACACAAGGACTAAAAGCCCGAATGACGGGCTCAGGAAGTGCAGTGTTTGCGCGAGTCATGCACAATGCCAACTTGAAAAATATCCCAGATAGTTTTCAGGCTAACATTTGCAACAGTCTTTTAGCGCATCCACTTCAGGGTTGGTGCAGCTGATTCAAGTTTATGGTTGGTTGTGTTTCACAATTGACCGGTGTAGGGGAGTCGCCAAGTTGGTTAAGGCACTGGATTTTGATTCCAGCATGCGAAGGTTCGAGTCCTTCTTCCCCTGCCAAAATTTCAAAACATGTTGGTATCGCTCAACATGCACCAAGCAACGGCGACTTATAAGTTGGGATTTCCATGCAAATTGACCAAACGCCTGATTTCATGGTTTTTACCGGCAATGCCAATCCATCGTTGGCTGCCGACATTGCACTACACCTGAAAACAGAGCTGGGCAACGCTGAGGTTGGCCGTTTTTCCGACGGTGAAGTCACCGTTGAAATCAGGCAAAACGTGCGAGCCCGCGATGTTTTTGTGGTGCAACCCACCTGCGCCCCAACCAATGAAAACCTGATGGAATTGCTCATCATGGTCGATGCCCTCAAGCGCGCATCGGCAGAGCGAATCAGCGCCGTCATTCCCTATTTTGGCTACGCACGCCAAGACCGCCGACCACGCTCCAGTCGGGTGCCCATATCGGCCAAAGTAGTGGCCAATATGTTGCAGGCGGTTGGTGTGGCACGGGTGCTCACGATGGACTTGCACGCCGACCAAATCCAGGGTTTTTTTGACATTCCGGTCGACAATATTTATGCCTCACCGGTGCTGTTGGGTGATTTGCGGCAAAAAAAATACGAAGATTTGATCGTGGTCTCACCTGACGTAGGTGGCGTGGTTCGTGCACGTGCTCTTGCCAAACAGCTCGGCTGCGACTTGGCCATCATTGACAAACGCCGTCCCAGAGCCAACGTGAGCGAAGTGATGCACGTGATTGGCGAAATTGAAGGCCGCAATTGCGTCATCATGGACGACATGATCGACACTGCTGGCACACTGGTTAAAGCGGCCGAAGTGCTCAAGCAACGCGGTGCCAAAAAAGTCTACGCTTATTGCACCCATCCGATTTTTTCGGGCCCAGCCATTCAGCGCATCAGCCATGGCTCTGCACTGGACGAAGTGGTGGTTACCAACACCATCCCCTTGTCTGCCGCAGCGCTTGCTTGCCCCAAAATTCGCCAGTTGACCGTGGCACCGCTGATTGCAGAAACCATTCAGCGCATTGCCAAGGGCGAGTCGGTCATGAGTTTTTTTGCTGATCAGGAAAATCTTTTCTGATTGGTTTCACCGTGGTCGGGCCTGGCCAAATTGGCTAGCCAGCCCTTTTTTAATCAGAGCCGACTGGTCGCGGTAGGCTCTTCTAGGAGTTAGACAATGAAAATAGCCGCTTTTGAGCGTTCCAAGCAAGGTACGGGTGCGAGCCGCCGTCTGCGCATCACCGGTCGTACACCAGGCATTTTGTATGGTGGCTTGAACCAACCCCAACTCATTGAGTTTGACCACAACACCCTGTGGCACGCACTGAAAAAAGAAGCTTTTCACGCCAGCGTGCTGAGCCTCGATATCGATGGCACAGAGCACCCCGCACTGCTGCGCGATGTGCAAATGCATCCCTTCAAGCAACTCGTTTTGCACGTTGACTTTCAGCGCGTTGATGCCTCAACCAAACTGCACATGAAAGTGCCACTGCACTTCAGCGGCGACGAAAACTCGCAAGCCATTAAGACTGAAGGCTGCATTGCTAACCACGTGATCAGCGAAATCGAAGTTTTGTGTCTGCCTGCCGACCTCCCTGAGTTCATCAAAGTCGATCTGAGTGGCCTGAAGAAAGGCGCTTCGCTGCACCTGAGCGACATTGCCATGCCCAAGGGCGTTACCTATGTGCCGCATGGCGGCGACAAAAACCCGGTCGTGGTTTCTGTGGTGGTGGTGGCCAGCGCTGAGCCGGTTGCCGAGGCTGCCGCAGCTGACGCTGCACCCGCTAAAGGTGCCGCCAAACCTGCAGCCAAACCAGCCGCCAAAGCTCCCGCAGCTAAAGCGCCAGCAGCCGCCAAACCAGCTGCTAAAAAATAAGCTTTTACAAGCTTGCTCCAGGGCCCACATGCGTGGGCCTTTTTTTTGAACCATTCGCATCAGCAGCATAATTCGCATCATGATCCGACTCTTTGTTGGCCTGGGAAATCCGGGGCCAGACTACGAACAAACCCGGCACAATGCCGGATTTTGGTGGCTTGAAGCGCTCGCACACGAGCTCAAAGTCAACCTGGTTTTCGACAAAAGCTACCAGGCACGAGTTGCCCGCACCAACCTGAACGGACAAACCGTGTGGCTGCTCGAGCCACAAACTTTCATGAATCTGAGCGGCAAATCGGTTGCAGCACTGGCCAATTTTTTCAAAATCCAGCCACAAGAGATTTTGGTTATCCATGACGAGTTGGATATTGCCCCAGGCGAAGCCAAACTCAAGTTGGGTGGCAGCCATGCCGGCCACAACGGACTGCGCGACATTCATGCCCAGCTCGGCACCGATCAATATTGGCGACTGCGCTTGGGCGTTGGACATCCAGGAAACAAAGCAGACGTGATCCATTGGGTACTCAAAAAACCCTCACTCGACCACCGCATTGCGGTTGATCAAACGATCGAACGCACGCTGAAGGCCCTGCCCCACTTGCTCAAAGGCGATATCGAAGCCGCCACACGTATCATCCACACCAGCAAACCGCCTCGACCCAAAATCCCTAAACCGGCAGCGACCGATGCCACACCCAGCACCGACTAGCCCAAAGCCCTACCATGCCAACAAAACCTCTTCAATTTGCTGCGTTTTTAATAGCTGCTTGCGCTTTATCCACGGGCGTCAGAGCACAAAATGTTTACAGATGTGGCGATAGTTATAGCCAAACGCCCTGCCCTGGCGCAAAACTGATCGAACCGCAAGATTCCCGTCAGCCAGCACAAAAAAAGCAAACCGATACAGCCACACACAGCAACGCCAGCTTAGCCCAAGAGTTGCAAAAAGAACGTTTGGCACAAGAAAAACTTGCCAAATCAGGGCCGCCACCGATCGTTGCCACAGCGGTGGCCAAAGCGCCACAAAGCAGCGCATCAGCCACCGTGTTAACACCCAAACGAATTCGCCCACAGCTCAAAAAACCAGAGCAGTTTGTCGCAGAAGTACCTGGAACTGAGAAAAAAGTTAGCAGCAAACCCGCGTCGAAAAAAACCTCAGCACCTTAGGGTTTAACCTGCGCTTGCAAACGCCGGTATTTCTGCCACAGCGTTTCTTGGTCTTCAACAAAAGCTGGGTTCACCGGAATGCAGCTCACCGGGCACAGCTGCACGCACTGAGGTTCATCAAAATGACCGACACACTCGGTGCACTTGTGCGGGTCGATTTCGTATATTTCTGGCCCCATATAAATCGCGTCATTGGGGCACTCGGGCTCGCACACATCGCAGTTGATGCACGCATCGGTGATATGCAAAGCCATTGCTAGCGAAACAAATCCGGTCTACACCGAAATCGCAGCGTCTGCGTCTTCGCTCGCCTTGACAATCATCACCGGCACACCCGCGGCGTGCAAAACCTCATTGGAAACCGAGCCCAGCAAAGCCCTGCGCAACGGACTAACCCCACTGGCACCCATGACCACAAAATCACAGCCGTAGTTTTCCAAAATATCCACCAAGGTATGCGCCGGGTCACCCGAAGCCACTTCACATTCATAGGCAATATCGGCGGCCAGCAGCAAGCTCTCTGCGGCTTGCAAGATGTGCGCTCCCGCGGCTGCACTGACCTGCTCGATCACTTGCGGGTCATGCGCCACCACCAACTCATACAGGCTGGCTGGCTCTTGCACATTGGCCAACACCACACTGGTGTTCAAGCCATCCTTAGCCAGTCGAATGGCAAATCGAACGGCATCCAGCGCTGCCGCTGAACCGTCAATGGGTAAAAGAATCTTCATGGTTTCTCCAAAAATGAGACAACTGTCACTTCTGCTCAGACACTCTTTGCCTGAGCCGCTGGTTCACACCCGCTGATACAAATTGATCAACATCCCCGCCGAGGGTTGCGATTTCACGCACCAGCGTGCTCGAGACAAACTGAAATTGACTGCACGGCGTCAAAAATACGGTTTCAACCTCGGGCATCAAACTTTTGTTCATCCCTTCCAACTGACGCTCGTATTCAAAGTCAGTTGTGCTACGAACACCACGCAGCATCACCTTGGCTGCGTGCGCTCTCACAAAATCGCGAATCAATCCGTCAAAACTCTCGACTTGCACGTTTGGGCAAGCCTGCAAAGCCAGTTGCACCATGCTGATGCGCTCAGGCAGACTAAACATGGTTTTTTTATGGTGCCCCGCCGCAACGGCAATGATGACCCTATCGAACAACTGCGCAGCACGTTGCACCATATCTTCATGGCCCCGTGTGATGGGGTCAAAGGTACCGGGAAAAACAGCAATCACTGGGCTTGTCATGGTTTACTTCAAATCAGATGTCGAAACCACATTATCAACGCATCGCTTGAGCAAATGCGCATGCACGGCGCCTGCTTTCAGATGGCGATGCGTTCGCAGTCCAAACGCTTGCAATGCATCATCTGTCCATAGCTTTGGCGCTTCCAAATACACAAAACCTGTCGCCGCTACAGCCCGCGCGGCGCCCTGCAGTGCCGCTTCGAACAAATTTGAATCAAACGGCGGATCCAGCAACACCAAATCGACACTGCCAGCAACCCAGCGTTTGAGTGTTGCCACACCATCACCACGCACCACTTGCACTGCAGTCGCTTTCAGTTTGAGCTGAATTTGATTGAGTTGAGCCACCAATGCAAAATCTTGCTCAACCAAGCACACGTCTTTGCTCCCCCTGGATGCCGCCTCAAAACCTAGCACGCCGGTGCCTGCAAAAACATCCACACAGCGCCAGCCTTTCAAATCTTGACCAAGCCAGTTAAACAAGGTTTCGCGCACCCGATCGGGCGTTGGCCGCAAACCTGGCTTATCGGCCACGGGCAACTTGGTGCGTTTCCAGTCCCCGCCAATAATACGCACTTCATGCGTTTGGATGGGTTTTGCCTTCACTGGCTTGGTCGAGCGCCCAGTGTTTGGCGCTGCTGCTTGTTTTTTCGGTTTCATGCGCATAGCTTAACCAAGTTAAAGACCCAAGGTTACCAGCATGGCTGTGTCGTCTTTGACTCTTTATACTTCAAGATAAATCACCCGCTAACGCTTATCAGGCAAGCATTGACAGCTATATATTTTGATAACACCCCTAAAACACCTTTGGCACCACCCAGCATCTCGTAGCCGCTTAAGCGACGAAGTTCGCGGCTTGTGGGCGCTGGCCTGGCCGATTCTGGTGGGGCAACTCGCCACCGTTGGTATGGCGGTGGTCGATGTAGCCATGGCCGGGCACGCTTCTGCGCAAGACCTGGCGGGGGTTTCGCTGGGTGTCTCGATCTGGAACATGCTCATGCTCGCCATCATGGGCGTGATGATGGCCATCAACCCCATCGTAGCCCACCATGTGGGCGCACAAACGTTCGATCAGGTGCCACAGGTGGTGCGCCAAGCGCTCTGGAAAGCCCTCGGTATCGGGCTACTGGGGTGCGCTGCAGCCAACTTGTCATCACTGCTTTTTTCGCACATGTTGCTCGAGCCACATGTGCGTGAGGTCGCGCAATCGTTTGTCTTCATCACCAGCTTTGCCCTGCCCTTGTTTGCCTGCTACCGGGTGCTCTATGGCTACAGCACCAGCATCAATCAGACCAAACCGCTGATGGTGATTGCCCTGCTCTCACTGGCGCTGAACTTTGTTGTGAACTGGTTACTGGTCTTTGGAAACTGGGGATTTTCGGCGCAAGGTGGCGTGGGCTGTGCCTGGGCTACTCTGATAACCGTAGCATTCAACCTGCTCGCGCTGCTCTGGTGGATGCACCACGCCAGCGCCTACCGCAGCACCTGGCCGCTGGGTCACTTTGAGCCGCCGCATTGGCAGCACATCAAAAACCTGCTCAAGCTCGGTCTGCCTATCGGCATCACTTATTTTGCAGAGACCAGTGCGTTTAGTCTGATTGCCCTGCTGATTGCCGAATTTGGCAGCACCCAAATGGCGGCACACCAAATTGCACTGAATTTCACGTCGCTCATTTTTATGGTGCCGCTGAGCCTCGGGTTAGCACTACTGACGCGGGTGGGCCAATCGCTGGGGGCGGGCGACGCGGTGCAGGCGCGCTACCAGTCCTGGGTGGGGGTGGCACTGGGTTTGGTTTTTGCCGTGCTGTCTGCGCTGCTCATTGCACTGTTCAGGCACGACATTGCCCGCGCTTACACCACCGACGTTACCGTCATCACGCTGACAGCCGAACTGCTTTTTTTGGCAGCGCTGTTTCAGCTCTCGGATTCCACCCAGGTCATTACCAGTTGCGCCATTCGCGGCTACAAAGTCACGCGTGCGCCCATGCTGATCCACATGACGGCATTTTGGGCATTTGCCTTGCCACTGGGCTACGTGCTGGGGCTGGCGCCTAAATGGCTGCCCTGGTCGCCTGCACAGCCCATGGCCGCCCAAGGTTTCTGGATCGCGCTGATTGTTGGCTTGACGATTGCGGCACTGGGTTTGTCCGCCCTGCTACGACAAGTTGCCCTGTCTCGTCTTGACAGCAGAAAACTGGCTGCGACCGCATAGAATAAAGATCACCATTACAAGACAGCAAAGAGAAAAACCGCCATGCTTGACTCGCTTGACTTCACCGAAAAAGCCACCGTGCTGGTAGTCGATGACACGCCAGACAATTTGTCGTTGATGTCGAGTTTGCTCAAAGACCTGTACAAGGTCAAAGTCGCCAATAACGGCGAGAAAGCCATCAAGATTGCCCAAAGCGACAGCCCACCCGACCTGATCCTGCTGGACATCATGATGCCGACATGGACGGCTTTGAGGTAGCGCGGCGTATGCGCCAGCACCCCAACTCTGAAACCATTCCGGTTATTTTTGTCAGCGCCTTGACCTCACCCGATGCGCGCGCGCAGGGGCTGGATTTGGGTGCGGTCGATTTCATCACCAAACCGATTGACCCAGCCGTGCTCAAGCCACGCGTGCGCAATTTCATGCGCTATGTGCAACTGCGAAAAAATCTGCAAGCTGACTTCGACAGCATGGTCGATGCTGCCCAATTGCGTGAAGACGTCGAGCACATCACACACCACGACATGAAAGGCCCTCTGGCCGGTGTGCTGGGCATGGTGCAGTCGCTGATCGACAACGACTCGGCGGATCGAAGCCAACAAGTGGCGCAACTGCGGCTGGTTGAAGAAGCCGCCCTGCAAGTGCTCAACATGATCAACTTGTCGGCCGAGTTGTTCAAAATCGAGACCGGGCGCTTTGAGCTCAACGCCGTGCCGGTGGATGTGGCTGACATTTTGCGACGCATCATTGAAATGAACCGTGTCACGTATGCGAGCAAAGCGCTCAAGCTTGTGCTCCACACAGGTGCACCTGCTGGCGCTGCGGCTGCGCATTCGCTGGGCGATGCCATGCTGTGCTACTCGATTTTTCAAAATCTGTTGAAAAACGCCTGTGAAGCTGCTCCAGTTGGCAGCACAGTCTCGGTGCAGATGGACGATCTAACGCCTCTGCGCATCGTGATCGAAAACAAGGGCGTTGTGCCGAGCGCGATTCGCGACCGATTTTTTGAGAAATTTGTCACCCACGGCAAGCCTGGCGGCACCGGCCTAGGCACTTACTCAGCCAAGCTGCTGATCGAAGCACAACATGGCAGCATCTCGCTCGCCGTATCAGATGCCAGCAACACCACCGCGATCACTGTTTTGCTACCCAAAGCATAGCTGCTTGTGCCCGCCAGATAAGCGCTGGCAGGCATTTTTCATATGCATTTATTGCTACAGCCCGATGAAGTTTGAACCGCTCGCCCTGAGCTTGTCGAAGGGTTTCGACAAGCTCAACCCGAACGGAACTTAATACATCATCGGGCCGGATCAATAGTGTGAATCAGTGCAAAGGAACGCCGGTTTTTGAGGCCAGTTCATCCATGGTTACGCCCGGTGCACGCTCAACCACTTTGAGTCCGTGCGGGGTGATGTCCATCACGGCCAAGTCGGTAATGATTCGATCCACCACGCCGACACCGGTCAAGGGCAAAGTGCAGTGTGGCAAAATTTTCAGGTCAATGCTGCCGTCCTTCTTTTTCGCCACGTGTTCCATCAGCACAACGACGCTTTTCACCCCACCCACCAAATCCATCGCGCCGCCCATGCCTTTGACCATCTTGCCCGGAATCATCCAGTTGGCCAGATCACCTCGTTCGCTAACCTGCATGGCACCCAAGATGCTCAGGTTGATCTTGCCGCCGCGAATCATGGCAAAGCTGTCGTGGCTACCAAAAATGCTCGAACCCGGGATGGTCGTCACCGTTTGTTTGCCCGCGTTGATCAAGTCCGCATCGACCTCGTCTTCAGTGGGAAAAGGGCCAATGCCGAGCATGCCGTTTTCGCTTTGCAGCCAGACTTCAATATCTGCAGGCACAAAATTGGCGACCAATGTCGGCAGACCAATGCCCAGGTTGACATAAAAACCGTCTTGCAATTCTTTGGCCGCAATGGCGGCCATTTCGCTGTGTGTCCAAGCCATGATCAAGCTCCTGTTTTGGGTGTGATGGTTCTTTTCTCAATGCGCTTTTCGGGCTTCGCATTGAGCACAATGCGGTTGACATAAATGCCAGCCAGGTGCACCGAATCGGGGTCGAAGGTGCCGGTTTCAACAATTTCTTCGACTTCAACCACGGTGATCTTGCCGGCCATGGCCACAGCAGGGTTGAAATTGCGCGCGGTGCGACGAAACAGCAGGTTGCCGCTTTTGTCGGCTTTCCAGGCTTTTACCAAGGAAACCTCAGGCACCAAAGCATGTTCCAGAATATAAACATGGCCATCAAAAACACGGTTTTCTTTGCCTTCAGCCACCAGCGTACCGACACCGGTGCGCACATAAAAAGCCGGGATGCCAGCACCGCCGGCACGCAGTTTTTCAGCCAAAGTGCCCTGCGGCGTGAACTCGAGCTGTAACTCACCGGCCAGATACTGGCGCTCAAACTCTTTGTTTTCGCCCACATAGCTCGAAATCATCTTGGTGATCTGGCGCGTTTCAAGCAGCTTGCCCAAACCAAAGCCATCCACCCCGGCGTTATTCGAAATAACTGTCAGATCATTCACGCCGCTGTCGCACAGCGCATCGATCAGGGCCTCGGGTATGCCACACAAGCCAAAGCCGCCCACAGCCAACAACTGGCCGTTTTTCACAATGCCTTTCAAAGCGGCATCGGCAGAAGGGTAAATTTTGTTCACGAAGTGACTCCTAGAAAAAGTAACAAGCGACGATACTACGTAGCAATATACGTAGTATTTCGTAACGTGTAAACCCTGATGCAGCATGAAGATTGATTACCAATTGGCTTTTGAAATGGCTCCTGTTGGGCTGGCGCTTTCGAGCAACCGCACCATGCTTGACTGCAACCGCCACTTATGCGAGATGTTTGGTGCCTCGCGCGAGTTGCTGGTAGGGCAGTCGTTTCAGCTGCTTTACCCCAGTGTTGCCGAGTTTGAGCGCACTGGCTCCCGCATAGCACCCATTCTGAACCGCAACGGCACCTATGCCGATGACCGCATTATGAAACGCGCCACGGGTGAAACCTTTTGGTGCCACGTCACAGGTCGCGCCCTGAACCAGGCTACTCCACATGAGGCTGGCATCTGGACTTTTGAAGATTTGAGCGCCTTGCGACCCGTAAAAGCCGAGCTGACGGCACGCGAGCGCGAGGTGGCAGCACATTTGATGGATGGACTCACCAGCAAAGAGATTGGTCGCGCTCTATCGATAAGCCACCGCACCGTGGAAATTTATCGCGCCCGCTTGTTGCGCAAATACAAAGCCTCAAATGCTGGCGATTTGGTG